>NZ_JBVJJA010000051.1:0-24953 GCF_055586005.1 Micromonospora sp. NPDC051924 | reverse complement strand
CGCCATGACGTGCTTGAACGTGCCCCAGCCGTAGCCGAGCTGCACCCGGGACGGGATGGCGAGGCCATTGTTCGGGTAATACCAGAGGTAACCCGATGCGTCGACGCCCAACACGTCCGCATACCCGTCACCGGAGAAGTCGGCCGCCATGACGTGCTTGAACGTGCCCCAGCCGTAGCCGAGCTGCACCCGGGACGGGATGGCGAGGCCATTGTTCGGGTAATACCAGAGGTAACCCGAAGCGTCAACGCCGAGTACATCCGAATGCCCGTCACCGCTGAAGTCGGAAACCGTCCCCGTTGGACGCCGGGCACCGCAGTTCTGGCTGACGTACGTCTCCACGCCGCTGGCGTAGTCGAACGGGTCACCGTGGAACGAGGCCGGCCGGATGTAGTCCGGCCAGCTCTGCCCGCTGCCGCGGTTGCGGTACTCGAAGTGCAGGTGCGGACTGATACCGGAGCTGTTTCCGTCGGTGTTGCCGACTGTACCGATCGTCTCGCCCTGGGCGACCGCGTCGCCGTTGTGCGCAAGTTTGGTGTCGAGGTGGGCGTACAGGGTGGAGTAGCCGTTACCGTGGTCGATCTCCAGGTAGTTTCCGTACGCCGAGCTCTCGCCCCCCTCCCACCTGATCGTGCCCGCCGCCGCAGCCAGTACTGGCTTCCCCCGGTCCTCAGCACCGGACGACAGGTTCCAGTCGATCTCGTAGTTCTGGTGCGCGCTGCTACCGCCGGAGTTACCTGTCCACGAGGTACCGCAGCTGAATGGAAGCTCGAGATAGGGGCCCGCAGCACTCGCTGGCGACACGACCACCATCATCGACGCGGCCAGCGCCGAAACCACCGCCGGGGCGAGCACGCTCAATCTTGAACGAAGACGCATCTGACTCCTTCCGAAGTGGCCAAACTGCTGGGATGCAGCACTGAATTGATCTCAACGAGATCCGGGTAGGTATCGGTATTCGAAGTGTGTGAGGTGCAGTCGGCGAGAGCCTGGAGGACGCAGTACGCCGGGAGCTGGGTCGTAGCCGGAGTCGGCCACGGCCGGTAGGTGCAGGTGCGAGGCCGCCAGTACAGGACTCCGGTGACGTCGAGGTGCTGGGCGCAGGTCAGGTCGTGCAGGTGCCCGGGCATCGCATCCGAGGCCCAGATCGCGCAGCCGGCTCGGCGCTTGCTGGTGAAACCGCCATTGCCATGACACCCAGCAAAGTGGCCGTACCTATGAGTACTCGCTTGAAGACCATCGATCTCCATCCTGGATCAGCGCCCGGTAGCCGAAGAAGGGACTTTCAAAGGGTGGCTCCGCATGGTGGGGTGGATGGTTAATGGATTGTTGTAGTTCGGCGAGGGTGGTTCACGGGCGTCGACCGACGGCGCCGTCTCGAGGGGGTGCGGTGCAGATTCGGTTGCTAGGGCCGGTGCAGGTGTGCGCCGACGGTCGAGACCTTGATGTCGGGCCCCGCCAGCAGCGGCACGTCTTGGCCGTCCTCGCCGCCGACGCGGGCCGTGCGGTGACCCCAGAGACGTTGATGGACCGTGTCTGGGAGCAGGTGCCAGCCGGCGCGCGGCGGGCCTTGCATGTGCACATCACCCGAATCCGGCGGTTACTGGAGCGCACCGAGGCGGCCGCTTTGCCGCCGGTGTCGGTGGTGCGTAGCTCTGGTGGTTACCTGCTCGACATCGATCCCGACCGCATCGACGTCCACCGGTTGCGCCGTCTGGTCGAACGGGCCCGCGCCGCGCACCGCGCCGATGAGCGGGCGGGGTTACTGCGCGAGGCCGTCGGCCTGTGGCGCGGTGACCCCCTGGGCGGGTTGACCGGATCCTGGTCGGCGCGGACCCGCGAACGGTGGCGCCGGGAGTACTTCGACACCGTCGTTGCCTGGACCCGCGCCGAACTGCACGTCGGTAACCCGAGCACGGTGATCGCAACGCTCAGAGACCTGACCGGCGAATACCCCCTCATGGAATCCCTGGCCGTGGCGTTGATGCGGGCCCTGCACGCCGCCGGGGATCCCGCCGAGGCCCTGAAGCACCACGCCACGGTCCGCCAGCACCTCGCCGACGAACTCGGCGCGGACCCGAGCGCCGAACTGCAGGCGGTGTACCAGGCAATCCTGCGTGGTGAGCTGGACCCGCCCCACGCCCCTGCCACCACGCGACCTATGGCCGCTGAACCAGTGGTGCCGATGCAGCTACCGGCCGACGTTTCCGGGTTCACTGGCCGCGCCGAACACCTCGCGGACCTTGACGCCCTGGTGGCCAGCCGGTCCGAGCGGGTGTCGACGGCGGTGGTGATCGCCGCGGTGTCCGGCACCGCAGGGGTAGGCAAGACCGCCCTGGCGGTGCACTGGGCCCACACCGTCGCCGAGAAGTTCCCCGACGGCCAGCTGTACGTGAACCTGCGCGGGTTCGACCCCACCGGGCGGGTGATGGCCCCGACCGAAGCCGTGCGGGGATTCCTCGACGCACTCGGCGTGCCACCCGAACGCATCCCACCCGACCTAGACGCCCAGACCGCCCTCTACCGCAGCTTGCTTGCCGGCAAGCGGATCCTCGTCGTGCTCGACAACGCCCGCGACGCCGAGCAGGCCCGCCCCCTGTTGCCCGGCACCCCGACCGCCATGGCGGTGGTGACCAGCCGCACCCAACTCACCGGTCTGCTCGCCGCTGACGGCGCCCATCCCCTGCCCCTCGACCTGCTGTCCACCATGGAGGCCCGCGACCTGCTCACCCGCCGACTGGGTGACCGGGTCACCGCCGAGCCCGACGCGGTACAACAGATCATCACTGCCTGCGCCAGGCTGCCACTCGCGCTGAGCATCGCCGCCGCCCGCGCCCAACAAACGAACTTTCCCTTGGCTACGCTCGCCGCCGAACTCAACCAAGCCGACCAGCAGCTCGACTCCCTGGACGCGGGCGACCCGACCAGTCAGTTGCGCGCGGTGTTCTCCTGGTCGTACACCGCTCTGACCGCACCCTCGGCCCGACTGTTCCGGCTGCTGGGTCTGCACCCCGGCCCGGACATTGCCACACCGGCGGCGGCCAGCCTCGCCGGCCACCCCGTGTCCGAGACCCGCAGGCTACTGAACGAGCTGACCCGCGCCAACCTCCTAGTCGAACACGTCCCCGGCCGGTATACCTTCCACGACCTGCTACGCGCCTACGCCACCGAGCTCACCCACACCACCGATCCCGACCACACCCACCACGTCGCCCTCACCCGCCTGCTCGACCACTACACCCACACCGCCCACACCGCCGACCAGCTTCTCTACCCGACCCGCGACCCGATCCCCGTGCCCCTCGCCCCAGCCGCCGCCGACGTCAGCCCCGAGCGACTCGCCGACCACCAGCAGGCCATGGCCTGGCTGACCGCCGAGCACCCCACCCTTCTTGCCACCATCAGACACGCCGCCGATACCGGGTTCGACACCCACACCTGGCAGCTCGCCTGGGCCCTCAACATGGTCCTCTACCAGCAGGGACACTGGGACGACCAAGCCGCCGCCTGGCAGGCCGCCGTGCACGCCGCCCGCCGCCTGCACGACCCGGCCGCACAGGCGACCGCCCACCGCGGCGTGGCCCGCGGCGCCACTCAGCTCGGCCGCCACGCCGACGCTCACACCCATCTCCAACACGCCCTCGACCTGTACACCCGGATCGGCGACCGAGTCGGCCAGGGTTACACCCACTACAACCTCAGCTACCTTCGGCAGCGACAGGGCCGCTTCGACCTGGCCCTTGGCCACGGCCAGCAGGCCCTCACCGTGCATCGGGCTGCCGGCCACCGCCCAGGACAAGCCCACGCCCTCAACTCCGTCGGCTGGTGCTACGCCCAGCTCGGCGACCACACCCAGGCCCTCACCGCATGTCAGCAGGCCCTCACCCTGTTTCAGCAGCTCGGCGACTGCAGCGGGCAAGCCAGCGCATGGGACAGTCTCGGCTACGCCCACCACCACCTCGGCCACCACAGCCAGGCCATCGACTGCTACCAGCACGCCCTCGCCCTGCTTCGCGATATCGGCGAGCACTACCACGAGGCCAATGTCCTGACCCACCTCGGCGACACCCACCACACCTCCGGCAACCCCGACGCCGCCGGCGCGGCCTGGACCGACGCCCTGACCATCCTCACCGGCCTTGGCGACCCCGGCGCGCCAAGCCTCCGCGCGAAATTGCACGCCCTCGACCAACACTCGGCCCCGCCCACCGAGTCCGGCTGACCACGAGGGCGCGCCAAGCCATCACCGAGTTCCAGACCCGCCACACCCAGTCGACCAGCGCCTACCAGGACGAACTGGCCGCCATCAGCAGACAACTCAACACGCAGCACGCCCGGCGGCGAGACCCCGCACGTCACCCTGCGCCTGGACCGGGCCGTGCCCAACCTGATCCTGGCCCGCAGAACCAAACCCGCCGAAGAACTCCTGGGACCTGCGCAACTACCTGTGGGCGCCCGCCCTCGGCCTCTTCGACATCCAGCGCATCCAGCGCATCCATCTGCTGCGCAACGTACTCATCCTGGCCGGCGCGGGCGTCGGCGGAGGCTCCCTCAACTACGCCAACACCCTGTACGTGCCGCCGAAGGCGTTCTTCACCGACCGGCAGTGGGCGCAATTCACCGACTGGCAGCAGGAGCGGGCCCCGCACTACGACCAGGCGCAGCGGATGCTCGGCGTACGGCTCAACCCGACCGTCACGCCCGCCGACATGCACCTGAAGTCGGTCGCAGAGCAGATGGGTGTGGCCGACAGCTTCCACATGACGCCGGTCGGCGTCTTCTTCGGCGACGGCGACGACGCCGAAGGCAGCCGACAGGCTCGCCCCGGCGGCGAGGCCCAGGACCCGTACTTCGGCGGCGCCGGACCCGCCCGCCGGGCCTGCATCGAGTGCGGCGAGTGCATGACCGGCTGCCGCCACGGGCCCAAGAACATGCTCACCGAGAACTACCTCTATCTCGCCGAACGCAACGGCGTCGAGATTCACCCGCTCACCACCGTCACCCGGGATCAGCGAGAAGGGCGACAGCTACCTGGTCGAGACCTGTCATTCCGGCTCCCGCCGGCGGGGCAGGCGCACCCTCACCGCCCGCCACGTCATCGTCGCCGCGGGCACCTACGGCACCCAGACGCTGCTGCACACCCTCAAGGCCCGCAATGATCTGCCGCGCATCTCCGACCGGCTGGGTCACCTCAGCCGCACCAACTCCGAGGCCGTGGTCACCGCTCAGACCACTAACCGCAACTACGGACAGCGTGCCGACTTCACCAAGGGCGTGGCGATCACCTCGTCCATCCACCCGGACGAGCACACCCACATCGAGCCGGTCCGCTACGGCAAGGGCTCAAACGCCATGGGCCTGCTGGCCGTGCTGCAGGCACCCGGTGGCGGTCGCGGCCCACGATGGCTGCGCCTCCTCGGCACCTGTGCCCGGCACCCGGTCCTGCTCGCCCGTTCCCTGAGCAAGCGCCGCTGGTCGGAGCGGACCATCATCGGCCTGGTCATGCAGTCTCTGGACAACTCCCCTGACCGTCTCGATGAAGAAGGTGCGCCGAGGCGGGGCCAAGCTGACGTCCCGTCAGGGACACGGGGCGTCCAACCCGAACTGGATCCCCGCCGGCGAGGAGGCGGCCCGCCTGCTCGCCGGCGAGATCAATGGCTTCCCGGGCAGCTCGATCGGCGAGATCTTCGACATCCCCCTGACCGCGCACTTCATCGGCGGCTGCCCCATCGGCGACAGCCCCGACACCGGCGTGATCGACCCCTACCACCGCCTCTACGGGCACCCCGGCATCAGCGTCGTCGCCGGCTCCGCCATCTCCGCCAACCTCGGGGTAAACCCCTCCCTGACCATCACCGCCCAGGCCGAGCGGGCCATGTCGCTGTGGCCCAACAAGGGCGAGGCCGACCCGCGCCCGGTCCAGGGCGCGCCCTACCGGTCCATCCCGCCGGTCAGACCGATCCGTCCGGCCGTGCCCGAGACCGCCTTCGCAGCCCTGCGCCTTCCCCTCCTGCCGATGCCCACCGTCCGGCCAGGGGCCGCCGACGCCCCGACCGCTGCTGCCCAAGACGGCCACCGGCAAGATCCTCAAACGCGAGGTGACGGCGCCGGCCGACTGGTCAGGTAGAGCGCCGCCAGGCTCAGCGCAGTCCCAGTGCTGGGCACGGTCCGCGCTCGTCCAGTGGTCCTCGACCCGATCGTCACCCGGTCAACCGGCTCACTTGAGCGAAGTAAGCCCCCGCCCAACCACCGTTCTTGCCGGTCGGCGGCGGCACCTGCGTCGAATCGTTCGTGCAAAGGGCGTCCGCTCGGGTTCGGCCCGGCGAAAAATGAGGGACAGGAAGGAGGGTCATGAACCTGCTGAGCGTCCTACCACTTACGGTGGTGATGATCGCCGGTCCGCAGATCATCAGTGCCATCTTCCTGGCCTCCAGCCGGGACGCGAAGCGCAGCTCGCTTGCCTTCCTGGTCGGAGCCGGGCTCGCCGTACTCGTCGCGCTGACTGTGTGGTACGTCGTTTTCCATACGGTACGTGGCGCTGGGAACGGGCAGCACAAGAACGACGGCACGCGGCGCCTGATCGACTGGGTGGTACTGCTGGTGCTGCTGGCGTTGATGGTGATGATCTTCTCCCGCCGCAAGCGAACCCAGCCGCCCAAGTGGATGAGCAGGTTGCAGGAGGCCAAGCCGCGCTTCGCCTTCGGGCTGGGCGTCCTTCTCTTCGTCGCCATGCCCAGTGACGAGGCCACCATGCTGGCAGTCGCCGGAAGCCTGGCAGGCCACGACAAGCCGTGGTGGCACCTGCTGCCGTTCCTGTGTCTGACGCTGCTGCTCCTGGCATTGCCACTGCTCGCCCTGCTCGCGTTCGGTCAGCGGGCGGCAGCAGCGCTGCCGAAGATCCGCAACTGGGCCAACGACCACTCGTGGTGGGTCAGCGAGGCGGTGATCCTGATCTTCGTGGCTATCGTCGTGTCCGACCTGGTCAAGTAAGGCCCTCGCCCGCGCGTTGCCCTCCGGCCATAGGTTGCCAGCCGGCGTTCAGACCGTTCAAGCGGAACCACGAGCCGCTACGCCACCACCTGCTGCCACCGCCGTGCCTAGACGTCGGCCGTCAGGCCCGCCTGCTTGGTCGCCTCTGCGTCGGGCAGCCCGGAGGCTTGTAGCAGCTCGCTGACGGCGGCGCGCAGTTGTGCGACGACGACGTTTCCGGAGGACTCGACACCCTCGGCGCAGGCCTGGTTGACTTCTTTGATCGCCTGCAACGCCCGCGCACGCGTAGGACCTGGCTCCCGGCCGGTGACGACGTCACGATACAGGAGCCTCAGCGCCTGGCCGGCGTGCTCGATCGACGGTGGCAGACCGGCCGGCACCGGCTCGCCGGCGCGGAGGGTCACCACCGCCCAGTGCACCAGTTCGCGGGTGCAGGTGTAGGCCGTATCGAGGTGCTCGGCGGCGTGCTCCCACCGGCGTACGACGGCGAGCCGTCGCCTCCGCCACGGTGAGAGGACCGCGACCTGCCGCGCAGCGGCCACCAGCTCAGCCGTCTTGTGTCTCTGCTCCCATGATGCGGAGAAGCGCTCCAGGGCGCATTCGGCCTGTTGAAGGTCACGATGGACCAGTGCGTCGGCGACTGCCGTCAGTTCACGGGCGAAGGCATCCACCGTCGGACCGACGCTGCGATGTACGACCCGCAGCGGGTTGAGTGGCAGGATCAGGAACGCGACGGCGACGGCGACCACACCACCGACCACGGCACTTTCCGTTCGCGGCACCGCCAGATCCGGTCCTTGCGCCACCGTCCCCAGCAGCAGAGCTGTGCCTCCTGCCTGCGCCATGACCGCGCCGGTGCCCCGAAACGCGACTGCCACCGCGATGGCCAATGCCACGACCACGCCGGTCTGGACCGGGGCTACCCCGATCGTCCGTGTGATCACGTGGGCGACCACCGCACCCACGATCACCCCGGCGATGATCTCCAGCGCTCGCCTGAATCGATTACCGATGGCTCCCGCGATCGTGCCGACCGCGACCGCGGGCGCGAACAACGGTTGCGCATTGTGCAGTACATCGCGCGCGATGAACCAGGACAGCTCGGCCGCCACACCTGCCTGCGCCGCGACGATGAGGTACGTGCGAAGTCGCTCGTACACGTCTCGGCCGCTCCGCCGCGCACGCTCGCTCAGCACACCTCGAAGCCGGCCGAGCACCTCTCACCCCCGCGTATCCATCGGCTCCCCAACGACATCGTCATACGCCAACAACGATCGGATGCTCGAGATCCCCAAGCTGCTGCATCTGATCTCTACTGCCCCTGAAAACCCCGCTCTGAAGGCCGCTACCGCGCCGCTTTCCGGCAACGGCACCGACCCCAGCATCGTCAGCCGGTGGATCGCGGAGGTATAAGCCGAGCAGGTCACCGCCGAGGCCACCCTGCGCCGCTCGGCGGACGCCGACACTTCTCCACCGACGACATCCGCCACATCGTCGAAGCCCTCGGAAACGTCATCGATGTGCTACGCGACGCCGAGCCCGCAGACAAGGGCCGGATCTACGGCGAACTGGGGCTCACATTCACGACAAGCCTACGGCTCGGGAGGTGTCCGCTCAGGCAACCCCAAGTACCAGATGGTGTCCGAGGATCGGCACGTGCCGATAGCCAACCCGGGCTGCGCCTTCCGCCCCCAGGCCCGGCACGCCGCGGCGCCAGCGCGGGCGTGCGGCAGGCAGAGACCGGCCGTGGCGACTGGCCGGTGGCGGCGCCCGGTCGACAGTGTGGGCGCAGATCTTCGCCGACGTGCTCGGCCGCCCGGTCCGGCGGCAGCTCACCAGCGAACTCGGCGCCCGGGGCGTCGCCTCCCTGCTGCCGGGCGCCCTCGGCCACGGCGTGCCGTCGTGGACGGTCAACGACGAGAACGACCTTTGCGTGCACCCGGGGCCGGACCGCGTCGCCTATCTGGAGCACGCCCAGGTGTTCGACCGCTGTCTCGCTGGTATGTCCTCGGTGTGGTCGGAGGTCGAGCGCTACCGCAATTCTGGTAGGCGCGTTTGACTTTGGGGTCTGGTGACATCCGGGAGACTGGAGGACCGTCCTCCCGGAATGTGACAAAGATGAGCAGCCGCGGTGGATCGTCTCGGACGATTTGTGGGCCGGGATCCCACCGCTGCTGCTGCCCAACCGCCCGCCGCCCCCCTTACTCCACACTGTGGTGGCTGGCGAGACAGTGGCGATGCTGACCGCGTACTGTCGGCCGGCATTCGAAGTCGCCCGGGGGCGCAGGTGACACCGTCGGATCCGGTGAAAAGGTGGACTTCGACAACCCCCGACAGCTGGCGCTGCTGGACCTGCTGGGCGTGCACTCCCAGCAGGAAGCGTCCCGAGCCCGGCATCGCACCACCGCGGCCATGCTGGCCGCCATCGCCCGGACCTGCAAATCCTAGTCCGGACCGAAGGAATCCCGCCGGCACCTCAGAGTCACTAGAGGTCTCCCATCGTGGCTTACCTTGCGTAAGACCCCCTGGGGTCCCTAGAAGCATTAGGGAGTCGGGATAGGCTGATCTTCCCGATGGGCTCCTATCGGGTGGCGTTTCCGCAGCTCAACCGCCTGACAGGGCAGATCGGCGAGGCTCGTTTGGGGCCTCGAATCGCCGGCGCCCCCAACCGAGCCCCCAGGGCCGCACCCGGTCGAGCCCCACACGCGGGCTGACAACCACAGGCCTGACTCGGCGGCGACAAGCGCCTAAACAGCCCCTCTCGACAGCTGGCGCGGGTCCTCGCATAGCTCCGAGGCCACGGCAACAGCCGCGGAATTGCCGCACCGCTGCTGCGCCACTGTCAGCCGCTGTCAGGGCTGACAACGGCGCCGATCTAAACCGGCGCAGGTTCTACGGATGTTGACCTACCCACAAGGTCAGATCCTGTTAGGTCTGGTCAGGTTCTGTCAGATGTCGGGCTTGCTGACAGAATCGCTCGCGCGCCGCACCCGGACGGCTCAGGTCTGACAGGAATCGCCGGTCGCTGTCCTCTCACGCAGCGTCCCGGGCTGACAGGTCGGATTTGAAGTGGTCGCGTGTGGTGGCTTCGGTCCGCAGGACGTGCACGAGCGCGGCAATGGTGGCGTCTGGACATCTGCTGCTCGTCAGTGCGTAACTGTCGGGCGAGGACCTTGCGGGGCGGCGGTATTCCGGGAGCGTCACGGGCGTGGTGGCGGCCGGGCAGCCGGGACCAGTGCGACGTCTGGGGGCCGCGGTCCCGGACCGGTGTTGTGCCCGTCTCGTGCCGTCCGGGACCGCCGGACAGCGTCCGGGACCGCCGGGCGCTGGACCGCCGGGGCAAGGACCGCTATGGCGGTGCCCCGGACCGCGGCGGTGGCCGCGTGGACCAGCGAAGGCGGTCCGGGGACCGGCTCGCGAGCATCCGGGACCGACGCGTCACCGATGAGCGTCGGTTCCCGGGTAGTCCGAGTGCGCACTTCGGCTGCGGATGTTTGCTCGTTCCGACGACCAGTCTGAAGTCGATGAGCTGAGCCAAACTCGCTCAGGTGTCCGGGCACGTGTCTTTCACGCTCCCAGGGCACGCTCCGTGAACGCGAGGAACAAGCTGAGGGGTCCGGCTCCACGACACGTAAGAGGCTTCTTTGGCGCGGGTGGTCGCGACGACACGTAGGCATCGTTTCGTGAGCGTGTCGCGCTTGGGCTGCCCCTGATCGGCCTCGCTCGGTGTAGTGCGTGACCTTCGTGTCAAGGGCGATGTCGGCCAGGTGCACGGGATCCGCGTCGGGCAGCTGGTCCAGGCCGCCGGCCTCGTGCGGCTTGGTCGAGTTCGTGGCGGCTGTCGGCACGCGTTCTGTGACCTGTGGCGACGTGCGGTGCGGTGACTCCAGCACCAGGGCGGCGGCACCATCCAGCAGTGCGCTCAGTCCCCGCAAACCCGTGCGTCTTATCGATCGGCGTCTGAGTCGCGGCGCGATGACGCCCACCGGCGGTACCGGCCGACGTGGCTTGACCCCGGCGACGGATTGAGCGTGGATCAGGTCCGCCGGTGGCTGATCCATCGGCGCGGTCCGCACCATCACCCGAACCGCCCCGACAGGGCCTGCCGACGAAGAGGCGCAAGCGATGACCGGTCCTGCCTTGGGGGCACAAGCTCCGCCCTAGACCCCTGGGCGGTGAAGAGCGCCGCAGCAACGGATTCGCCTAGGTACCGCACCGCCGCACCGCACGTGCCGGCGGTTTCCACCCAGAGATCGGCCCGGGGCGCCAGGACAGGCGCCGCGGGCCCTGACGGACGGAGATCCGCAAGCCATGAGTCAAGCCGTCAAGGCTGCCCTGTTCACCACGAGAGACCTTGGGAAGAACGAGCGGGCGGTGGCCATCGCCATCGCCGCCCACGCCAACCGTGAGGGCAACGCCTGGCCATCCGTGGCCACCCTCGCCGAGTACGTCGGCTGCTCCGAACGCACAGTGCAACGATGCCTGGCCAAGCTCGTGCAACTGGGCCGTCTCGTCGTGTCCAAGGCCGCCGGCATCGCCACCCGCGTCTACCGACTGGTGCACCCGAACCGGCGGACCACAGCCACAACGGGGGCGACAAAACAACCGGCGGGGGTGACAAAATCGCCCGCCGGGGGTGACAGCCAGAGTGTCACCCGAAGTACTGAAGACCAATTGAAAGCCGACGCGCCCGCGAGCGCTGCCCGGTGGCGGCGATTCCTGCCGACAAGCCGGCGGGCTCCGGTTGCAGCCGGTGCCCACTGGCCGGGCGCGGCCACGCCACAGGCCGACGGTCGGTGCCAGCGTCCTGGGCACATTGGTCAGCCCGCTGGCCGCTGCGTCCCCTGCCGTTCCGAGGCGATCGAGCGCAGGTGAACGGCCCGACATCCCAGGAACGCCGTAGACCCGGATCCCGGCGGAGACCCCGGCCATCGAGCCGAACGCCACGGCCTTGAGCGACGCGACGCAGTTGTACCCGGTGGCGCTGGGTTTGGTGCGGCCATCGCGGCGGGGACCCCGGACCGTTCCGGTCCGCAGTCACGGCGACTGGGGTGAAGGGGCAGCCAGTGCGCTTGCACCGCGCCTGGCCGCCCCTTCGCCTCGTCGATTCAGCCTTCGGCTGCTCTGGACAGGTATGTCAGGAGGCGCAGGTGTTGAGCATGCTCTGCAGGGCGGACTTCTCGCTCGATTGCAGGCTCAGCCCCCAGGTGTACTTCACGGTGATCCACATCTTGCTGTAGGTGCACCGGTACGAGGACAGCGGCGGCTGCCAGGTGGACGGGTCCTGGTCGCCCTTGGCCTGGTTGACGTTGTCGGTGACGGCGATTAGCTGCGGGTGGCTCAGGTCGTTGGCGAAGCTCTGCCGCCGGCTGGTGGTCCAACTACTCGCACCGGACCGCCAGGCCTCGGCGAGGGGCACGACATGGTCGATGTCGACGTCGGAGGCGGCGTACCAGGTCGCGCCGTCGTAGGGGCTGTACCAGCGGCCCGACACCGCGGCGCAGCTGCTGTCGGTGACGACCGAGGTGCCGTCGCGCTTGAGGACGGTCTCGCGGGTGTTGCAGGTACCGCTGATCGTGATCCAGTGCGGGAACAGGTCGCGGGAGTATCCAGTCATCGAGCCCTCGGTCTTGACGGTGAGGGCGTTGAGCTGCGACTGGGCGGTCGACTTGGAGGGAATGCCGGGCGGTGTGGCCAGCGCCGGCGCCGCATGTACGGCGGCCAGGGCGCCGGTGGCGACGACGGCCGCGGCTGTTGCCGCGGCCCACCGACGCACTACTGGGGTTCTGCTGGACAGCGGTCGTACTCGCATGCGGGCCTCCGGGCGACCGTCGTTGGGCATCGACCTTCTCCAACGATGATGTCCATTGATGGGCATCTTTGTGAAGAGGTGGGGGCCCTTCCGTGAAGATCGGCCGAGGGAGTCGCGTACATCGATGACACGTTGTCGCCGTTGAGCGCGTTGCGCCGGCAAGAGTGCGCGCGGGATCGCAATAGATGTTTCGCCGGGCAGCCACGTGGTCCTGGCAGGGGTTGCTTCGAGGGCATTTCGGCCTGACCTCCCCGACTACCGACGGCTTCAGCGCCATGCGGCAAGCAGGCACCGCCCGGAACCTGGCTATGTTGGAGGGGCGTCTGCTCGTGAATCGCCCGCGCCTCCATCGCACGCCGATGCGCCATCGACGATCCGATCCACGGGATCTGGGCCATCACCACAGCGGCGGACGGCCGGCTGGTGGGAAACCTCCTGCTCAAGCCGATTCCCCTGTCGGCCGGGGAACCGGCCGGCGGGCCGACCGATGTCGAAATCGGCTGGCACCTGCTTCCCGACGCCTGGGGGCACGGCTACGCCACCGAAGCAGCGGCGGCGGTCCTGGACGACGCGTTCAGCCGGGGTCTGACGAGGTCATCGCGGCCACGGATCCGGACAACCGTGCCTCCCAGGCCGCCTGCCGGCGGCTCGGCATGACGCACTTCGGCCGGACGACGAGGTACTACGACACGCCGAACGAACTCTTTGAAAAGCTGGCCAGCTGATCGGCAAAGACCTCCACGACCGCCTCCGCCGCTCGCCACCACCACATCCATGCATCGACGGGTACGGGCCCACGTCTCGGCCCGTGGCAGACCGTCACCCTGACGGCGGTGATCAGGTGAATTCCGACTACTCGATCAACAGAGCCTGCCAGTCTCACGGCGCCGACGAGCGGTAAGCCAGGCCCGGTCGCGGCCGATTACATACGGTCGGGGAATGGACGTGTTGCTGCGCGGCGGGCCGGGCGACGGCCAGGTGGTGTCCGGCGGCGGGGAGACCGTGGTGTGGGGGGCATGTCTGTACGAGATCACGTCCGAACGCGGCAATCGGCAGGGGCGTGATCTGCGTGTGTACCGCCACCGTCCCGACTGCTGCGAGCCCTACAGTCGGGGTGCCGAGGACCGATGCGAGTGATCTACACCCGGCGGGCCTGCCGGGCTTGTTCACCACCCCGCCTTCCACCGCATTCGAACATGCGTACGATCACCTGGTGCAGGAGGTGGTCCGGCGGTATTGGAACGGGGTGTGGGGACGCTTGGCGCGTCGGGACGTGTGGCTGGTGCGCCAGACGTGCTGGACAGTCGTCGCCCGTGCCGGCGACACCGAGACGGGCAAGGTCCTGCGTTGGGAGTTCGGGACGGAGGCGGATGCCGTGCGCATGGTCGAGCGTCTGCTGCGCGCCGACAGCGCCGGGCAGTGGCGGGGGCAGGATGGCGGTGGGCCGCCGACGGCGCCGCGGGAAGGCCGGCGGCCGGGCCCGGCGGCTCCGGAATGACCGCCCAGACCGTGCTTCCCGACTGCGTCTACTTGTCCGCGCCACAAGCCTGAGGTTGTAACGGGTCCGCCCTGCGGCTTGTGGGTGGCCGCCCCGTCCCCTCGGCATTCTTCTGGCACAGCTTCGCGGGCCATACCACACAATCGCGTGCGCCGAACGTGTCATCCACAGGCAACCCTTTCTATCCACAGGACCGCCGTCGCGGTTTGGCAGCGGGCGCTGGTCGCTGGTGAAGTACCTCCGGCGGCGCCATGAAGAATCAAGGGCGGGCCGGGGAGGGGACAGCCATGGCGAGACGGGACCGACGATCAGCACGCACCGACGAGACAGTGGCGCCGGATCGCCCCGCCCGGATGGGCGGACTCATCAGCGCGCTCGCGGGGCTTGTCGGGGCGGCCGCGGCGCTGGTGACCGCGATCAACGCAATCGGGCGGCTGTGATGCCCACCAGAGAAGCATGGTTTCTCGGAGGGCCTGTTGATGGCCGTCTGACACCTGTCGAGGTCGATGAGACGGGATCCTTGCCGTTGACCGTGCTATTCCCGCAGACAGGGATCTATGTTGGGTCACGCGCTCTGCCGGCTCCGGCCCTCATGCATCACTACCTACGCGAGAACGACGAGACCGTTCCGCCGATCTACCGCTACGCGGGACGCTTCGATGGCCACCGACAACCGCCGCAGGAATGACTTCCATCCTGCAGGCCCGGCGCGGTTGCAGGCGAGCGGGCAGGCGGGTGGCCGGGCCATGGCGGCAGGCGGCACGATGTCAGGCGTGACGACGCCAGCCCGCCCGCCGCTTGCCGTACTGGACGCGGTGCTGGAGCGGTTGACCTACGTCAACGAGGAGACCGGGTACACCGTCGCCCGGGTGGCCACCGACCGCAGCACGGACCTGCTGACCGTGGTCGGGGCGTTGCTCGGCGCGCAGCCTGGTGAGACGCTGCGGCTGCACGGGCGGTGGTCGTCGCACCCCCGCTACGGTCGGCAGTTCGAGGTCGACTCCTACACCACGGTGCTGCCGGCCACGATCCAGGGCATCCAGCGTTACCTCGGCTCCGGCCTCGTGAAGGGTATCGGTCCGGTGTTCGCCGAGCGGATTGTCGCCCATTTCGGCCTGGACACCCTGCGGGTCATCGAGGAGGAACCCGCCCGCCTGGTCGAGGTGCCTGGGCTGGGCCCGAAACGCACGGCGAAGATCACGGCGGCGTGGGAGGAGCAGAAGGCCATCAAGGAGGTGATGGTCTTCCTGCAAGGCGTCGGCGTTTCCACCTCCCTGGCGGTACGGATCTACAAGCAGTACGGCGACGCCTCCACCGACGTGGTCACCAAGGAGCCGTACCGGCTGGCGGCGGATGTGTGGGGCATCGGCTTCAAGACCGCCGACACCATCGCCCAAGCCGTCGGTATCCCCCACGACAGCCCGCAGCGGGTCATGGCCGGCCTGCAATACACGCTGTCCGAAGCCACCGACAACGGGCACTGCTACCTACCCGCCCCGGAGCTGGTCGCCGACGCGACGAAGATCCTCGACGTGCCCACCGACCTCGTCACCCGCTGCCTCGACGACCTGGCCGCCGACGAGGGCGTCGTCCGCGAGCCCCTGACCGCCGCCGACGGGGAGGCGGTGCAGGCGGTGTATCTGGTGCCGTTTCACCGCGCCGAGCAGTCCCTCGCCAGTTCCCTACACCGTCTGCTCGACACGCCCGCCGACCGGCTGCCGCACTTCACGAACGTCGACTGGGGCAAGGCCCTCGCGTGGTTGAAGGCCCGCACCGGCAACGACCTCGCACCGGAGCAGGAGCAGGCGGTCCGTCTCGCCCTGACCTCGAAGGTGGCGGTGCTGACCGGCGGGCCGGGCTGCGGCAAGAGCTTCACCGTCCGTTCTATCGTCGAACTCGCCGCCGCGAAGAAAGCCAAGGTCACCCTTGTCGCGCCGACCGGACGGGCCGCCAAACGCCTCTCGGAGTTGACCGGCCATCCCGCGGCCACCGTGCACCGGCTGCTGCAGCTGCGCCCCGGTGGGGACGCCTCGTACGACCGGGACAATCCGCTCGACGTCGACCTGCTCGTCGTCGACGAGGCCTCCATGCTCGATCTGATCCTGGCCAACAAACTCGTCAAGGCCGTGCCACCCGGCGCGCACCTGCTCCTCGTCGGCGACGTCGACCAACTCCCCTCCGTCGGCGCCGGTGAAGTCCTGCGCGACCTGCTCGCCGCTCCCACCATCCCCCGGGTACGGCTGACCCAGATCTTCCGCCAAGCCGCCCAGTCCGGCGTCGTCACCAACGCCCACCGCATCAACGCCGGCCGCCCGCCCCTGCTCCAGGGGCTGCCGGACTTCTTCCTGTTCGCCTGCGATGACACCGACGCCACCGCCGCCCTCACCGTCGAGGTCGCCTGCACCCGCATCCCCGCCAAGTTCCGGCTCGACCCGCGGCGGGACGTGCAGGTCCTCACCCCCATGCACCGCGGCCCTGCCGGTGCCGGCGCGTTGAACACGCTGTTGCAGCAGCGGCTCACCCCGTCCCGGGAGGGGCAGCCGGAGCGGCGGATGGGCGGGCGGGTGTTCCGGGTCGGCGACAAGGTCACCCAGATCCGCAACAACTACGACAAGGGCCAGGCCGGCGTCTTCAATGGCACCCTCGGCATCGTCACCGCCCTGTCCGCCGAGGAGCAGACCCTGACGGTCCGCACCGACGAGGACGAGAGCATCGACTACGACTTCGACGAACTCGACGAGCTGGCGCACGCCTACGCGATGACCATCCACCGCTCCCAAGGCTCCGAATACCCCGCCGTGGTCATCCCCCTCACCACGAGCGCCTGGATGATGCTGCAACGCAACCTGCTCTACACCGCCGTCACCCGCGCCAAACAACTCGTCGTCCTCGTCGGCTCCCGCCGAGCCCTCGCCGCCGCCGTCCGCACCGTCGGCGCCGGCCGCCGCCACACCGCCCTCGACCACCGACTCACCCGTTTGTGACGGCCCCTGGGATCGGTTGGGTAGGTACGGCTGGGGTGAACAGTTGTGGGCGACAAACGCCGAGCGCCCCGCCGGCCTTCGACCATCGCCGACCGGCAGGTGTAGCTGACGCCACCCGATCGTGACTGGCGCCGCTGTGGCCTGGTGTGGCGGTGGCGATAGGCGGAAGTTGATCGCCGCCTATGCTCGCCGCCATGGTCCGACGTCTCTCCGCCTCCGTGGCTCTCGTCGCCGTGCTCGCCTCAACCGCCGCCTGCGACCCGGCGCCGGCCACAGGCGAATCGACGCCGACACCGCCCGCCACCGCCCTGTGGGGTTCCACAATCCCGTCACCCTCGTTGACCTGGCCGGACGTGGTGCCCGGCGGCGTCCGTCGGGCATGATCGGGCTTCGTGTCAATGCGCCTGATCTACCTCGTGCTCTACCGCATGACCTCGTGGCTGGTCCTCCTCACCCGAACCAGCGCGGCCAAGGACGTGGAGATCCTCGTCCTTCGTCACGAGAACGCGGTCCTGCGCCGACGGAACCCGAAGCCGCGACTGGACTGGACGGACCGAGCGATGCTCGCGGCTTTGATCAGACTCTTGCCCCAGGCGGTGAAGGCCCACCGGCTCGTCACCCCGGCCACCGTCCTGCGCTGGCATCGACACCTGGTCGCCCGCCACTGGACCTACCCGAACCGGCCCGGGCGCCCGCCGATCGACCCGATCGTGGCCAGGCTGGTTGAGCAGATGGCCCGGGACAATCCCGGCTGGGGATACCAAAGAATCCAAGGCGAACTGCTCGGCCTCGGGCAGCGTGTCGGCGCCTCCACCATCCGACGGATCCTCAAACGGCGGGGCATACCCCCAGCGCCGGTGCGCCGTGACCACAGCACCTGGCGAAGGTTCCTCCGCACCCAGGCGTCGACCATGCTCGCTTGTGACTTCCTCCATGTGGACTGCGCGCTCACCCTCCAACGCCTGTACGTGTTCTTCGCCATCGAGGTCGGCAACCGGTACGTGCACATCCTCGGCGTCACCGCCAACCCCGACGGGCCGTGGACCGTCCAGCAAGCCCGGAACCTGCTCATGGACCTGGGCGACCGGGCCGACCAGTTCAAGGTTCTGATCCGGGACCGGGCCGGCCAGTTCACCGCCGCCTTCGACGCCGTCCTGGCCGACGCCGGCATCACCGTTTGCAAGATTCCGCCGCAGAGCCCGCGCGCGAACGCCTACGCGGAAAGATTCGTCGGCACCGTCCGCGCCGAGGTCACCGACCGCATGCTCATCGTCGGTCAACGGCACCTACGCCGAATACTCGATCAGTACGCCCGTCACTACAACGGGCGGCGTCCGCATCGGGCGCTGCAGTTGCAGCCTCCACGCTCCGACCGTCCTGCCGTCGACCTGGCCCACGAGCGGGTCAAACGCCGACCCGTCCTCGGCGGGCTGATCAACGAATACGAACGCGCCGCGTAGAAGCCGAGCCCAGACCGACGATGACAGGATATTGGAACCCCACAAGCGCGGGGAGCAGTAGCAGCAGCCGAGCGTTCGGCTCTACTACACCGTAGGGTGCACCGGAGAAGTCCGCTGTAGTGCCGAGCTCGGGCCAGCTCAGCCCCGGACGCATTTCATGCCCTCCGACGGTCGCGAGCCTCAACGCGTCCTTCCCGCCGGGACGGCACAGAAGAAAGTCGCAGAAGTACTCCCTGGGCAAATTGAAGTATACGACATTGACCTCGTGCCCGTCGCGCAGTCCGAGCTGGAACACCGGCCAAGCGTCGGGATCGCGCAGCCGGCGATCAGAGTATTCGTAACAATCCTCCACCTCCACCCCGAACGCCTCGGTGACAAAGGAGTCATCTTGTGGCATCAGCATGGACGACAGATAGGTAGGCCAGAACACCGGATCACTCAGGAAGGCGGCACCATCGATCAGCGGGTCTTGCTCGTATCCGTAGCCAGCAATCTTCACGCCTAGCATCGTGCCATGCCCTCGTCGGCGGCAAAAGCCGGGACCGGGAAACTTCGGGCCGAATCGACCTGGTCCTGACGCGCCTCGAGAGATACGGACGTGATGTGGATGCGCTCGACCGGGCACATATTGCCCGGCTCACCCTGAGCGGCCAAGGGGCCGATTTGTTGGCGCAGGGACATCCTCCAGGTTTGATTCTCTGGCCGGATCGGCCGCGTCAGTGTTTTCGCTGCCTCGTGGCTGCCTCTCCTGGTCTGGGTACCAGAAGACGGCAGCGGCAAGCCGGCCAGGAGCTCCTGGTAGGCGGTGGGATGGACGATCGGGATGGCGTACTGGTGGGCCTTCTTTGCCTTGCCTGACATCGTGTCTGGGTCTGCGGCGACTAGGAGCCGCGTCTTCTTCGTGACGGTGTTGCCCACTTGGAGGCCGGCAGCTCTTGCTTGCTCTTCCCACTCCCATCGTGGAGGTTCCATGGCGCCGGTGAAGACGACTGTGTCCCCGGGTAGCTCGAACATCGTTCTCGCCGCGCCGCTCGACGCGGTACCGCCGTCCCGCCCAGGTGTTGGGAACGTCCGACTGTCAGAGGTCACCGAGCGCGAGTGTCGAGGACACCTCCCGCAGGTCGGCGTCCGTCAGCGCGTTGACAGGTCCGTGGGGGTTGCGCAGGCTGTGCCGGCCGTCGTTGAGCATGACGCCATCCACACTCCGCCACCGCGACCACGCCCGGCGCTCCAGCAGGTACGCGGCCAGATCACGGGCCCGATCGTTCGCACCGCAGGCCGCCAGCGCCTGAGCCACCCGCGTCGCCGCCTCCGCCGGCAGGTCTGGGTCGCCCAGGGCCGGCAGCAGCAACAGCAGCCGCGCGTCCTGGTCGGTCAGACCGTACGGCGCGCCGGTGAAACTCGCGGCGTGCAGCAGCTCCGTCCAGCTCAGCCCAGGAAGGAATTCGTTACCGCCTGCCACCGCCAACCGCAACGGGCGCTCTCCCCCCGCCCGGCACATGAGGAAATCGGTGAATGAATCGTCGGGGTCATTGCACAGGACAACCCAGATCTCGTGGCCGTCGCGAAGCCCGAGCCGGAACGCCGGCCAGGCTTCGGAATCGTACAGTCGGGCAAGGAAATACTCGTCACATTCCTTCGCACCAACAACGAATGCTTCGCGAACCAGCGAATCGTCCGGCAGGAGCATCGTGGAAAGCAGATATGTTGGCCAGAACAGCCGATCACCCAACAACGACCCGCCATCAATCAACGGATCTTCTTCGTATCCAAATCCCATGAGTCTCACGTCGGGAATTATGGCACAGACGATCTCGTAGCGCCACCCGGGTTGGTGGCGCTACGAGACCGGTGCTTACTGGATCAGTTTCCTATCACGGACCGAACACTTCAAGGTTGTTGACACCGGGGCGCCAGAACACTCGGAATCCGGTGCTGCCCCTGCTGTAGGACCTCTTGGCGAACTCACCACCAAGTTCTCTTTCGGTTCCGAGCTCGGCGTTGCAGTTGAGGCACAAGGGGCGGCTGGCGGCGCCTTCGACGATCACCTCCGATTCCTTAAGACTGTCGATGATCGCCTCCTCCGCATGAATGCCCTCACCCGGGGGTTCCACCCAGTCAATCGCGATGTCATTTCCGTAGACCTTCCTGATTTCCTCCTCCCAGCCCTCCGGCATCGTGGCTTCGTC
Organism: Micromonospora sp. NPDC051924; assembly: GCF_055586005.1. NCBI lineage: Bacteria > Bacillati > Actinomycetota > Actinomycetes > Micromonosporales > Micromonosporaceae > Micromonospora > Micromonospora sp. NPDC051924. The sequence continues at coordinate 4,020 of NZ_JBVJJA010000051.1, read as the reverse complement.
CGCGTCTGGTTGCGCAATCGAGACCTTGATCCGGTATTCTTCCGTTTCTGAATCCCAGACCTTCATCACGGAAGTTGTGCTCTTCGCGGCGAGCCAAGGTCGGCGCATGCCGTTCAACTTTTCAGTGAGATCTGCCGCCTCCTGGCCGCCCTCCTCGGTACCCTGCACGCCTGCCGCGTCCGCCGCTTTTTCGGCGTCCGATTTCTCGGCGTTTGCCGCCCAAATGCCGACCCCGAGAGCAACGACTGGCAGCGCCACCGCCGCAGCCGCCAACGCTGCTGCCGCGGCAGCGTCGACGGCCGCGGCGGCGGCCGCAGCCCCCAACAGTCCGATCGGCAGGATGTCATCGTCGGGCGTGTGGCCGTCGAGCTCGATACTGCTGATGGGGTTTCCGCCGCCGAAGGCGTATCGATTGCCGGTCCACGGGTTGAGGCCCAGCTTCATGTCGGACAGAGCACCGTTGTAGCTGTCGCGGGACAGGAATCGGTTGAGGCTGGGGCTGTAGTCCCGGAAGCCCATGTCGTAGTTGCCGGACGACTGGTCCCACCGCTTGGCGTTGAACCGGTAGGCGTTGTAGGGCTCCTTGGTCGGGTCCGCCGTGTCCGGCTTGTCGATGCCGGTGAACTGGGCATCGTCGTTCTTGCCGTACGCGGTGTAGCCGTAGGTGGCCTTGGTGTCACCGGTGTCGTCGGTGAGCTGCTCGACGTCGGTGTGCGGGTCGTATCCGTAGTAGGCGTTCTCCTCGGTCCCGTCGTCCTTGTGGGTGATCTGGGAGAGGCGCTGTCCCCACGGTGAGTACTGGTAGGACTTGGTGAGCTTGCCGGCGACTTCCTCGTCGAGGACCTCGCTGGAGAGGCCGAGGTAGTTGAAGGTGGTGGTCTTCTCCTTCGGGCCGCCGGCGTCGGTGGTCTTGGTGGCGGTCCGGTCCAGTGGGTCGTAGGTGTACTTGGTCGTGGCGGTGCTGGTGCCGTTGTTCTTGCGGTTCTCGATGACGTGGTCGAAGCCGTCGTAGACGTTCCGCTCCAGCACGGTGCCGCCGGCGGTCACCGTGTCCAGGCGACCGAACGGGTCGTAGTTGTACGACGACGTCGCGCCGCCCGTGCTGGCGGTGAGGAGACGGTTGCGGTCGTAGTTGAACGTCGTCGTTGCACCCTTGATGGTCTGGTTGACGACGTTGTTGTTGGCGTCGTGGACGTACGTCTCAGTGCCCGCACCGTCGCCGGCCTTGGTCACGGTGGCGAGGCGATCGCGGGGGTCATAGGTGTAGTCGCTGGTGGTGTTGAGGTACGCCGAATGGTCGTCGGCGTTCATCTTCTTCGCGACGTCCCGGGCGCGGTTGCCGTTGAGGTCGTAGGTGTAGGTGTGGTCCGACACCAGCGTCCCGTTGGGCTTCTTCTCCGTCTGGGTGTTGAGCAGCCCGTCGAGGTAGTAGGTGTAGTCGACGGTGTTGCCGTTGCCCTTGGTCTCCTTCAGCTTTTCACCGCGGTCGGTGTAGGTGAAGGTGGTGGTCTTCTGGTCCGGGTCGGTGGCGGACTTGCCGTTGACGACCGTGGACACCATGTCCCGTGGGTCGTAGGTGTACTGCGAGTACTGCTTGTCGTGGGTGGTGGTCAGCGGTTCGCTGTTCTCGTTGTAGGTGAACGAGGTGGTGTTCGTGACCGTCCCGGACTTACTCTCGGTGACCTTCTGGACCTCGTTGAGGTCGGTGTAGTCGACCGCGTAGTCGCTGACCCGGGCGCCGGGGCTGTTGTCGGTGATGGTCTTGAGGTTGCCGTTGGGGTCGTACCGGTACGTGTAGTCGTGCTTCTCGTTGTCCGCCTCCCCCGTGTTGTCCCGCACCAGCTTGACCGCGTCCGCGACGACCGTGCCGGTGGCCTGGTCGGACAGGGACACCTTGTGGCTGTTGCCTTCGGTGAAGCTGTAGGAGCCGAGGCTGACCCAGGCGCCGGTGTTGGTGGTCTGGTTGACCGTCTTGGTCGTGGTCCCGCTGCCGTGGCTGATCGTGTACTTGGCGTCGGTGGCCGCGCCGGTGACCTGCGGATAGCGGGCGAACACCTCGTACGTGCCCGACTGCGGCACGTTCAACTGCCAGGTGAAGGCGTTCGCACCGGTTCCCGCCGGGCGGGTGGCGTAGGTGGCGCCGTACCTGCCGGTGGCCGTGTTGGCCGTGGTCCAGGTCCCGGTCGCCGACGTGTTGTTGAAGTCGGAGTTGTCGACCAGGACGACCTGCTTGCCGACCGGCACGCCGTCGTCCGAGCGGGAGGCCAGCTTGCCGTCGGGGAAGTAGGACCAGGTCATCGTCCGGTTCGACGACCCGCCAGCCGAGGTGACCGTCCGCGCGGTCTGAGCACCCAGGTCGTTGTAGTCGTACGAGGTGACGATGTCCCACGGGTCCGACGAGGTCTTCGTCCAGCCGTTGTAGTAGTAGGTGTAGGTGGTGTCGTTGCGCACCGGCTCACCCGACGACGGGGGTGCCGACAGGGTGGTCAGGCGGCCGACCGCGTCGTAGGAGTAGGTGGTGACGTCCGCGGTGTTGTAGCGGGCGTCGTCCTTGTCGTAGGCGGTGCGGGTCTCCTTGACCCGGTTGAGCTTGTCGTAGATGGTGACCGTGGCGAAGTCGTCCGGGTCGTCGGTGGTGGCGACACCCCGCGGGCTGATCACCTTGGTCTGGTTGCCGACCTGGTCGTACTCGTACTTGGTGATGCGGTAGGCGATGGTGCCGTTGTCGTTCTGGTGCGGCACCTTCACCTGGGTCGGCTTCCCCCGCGGGTCGAGGGTGACCTCGGTGGTGTTGCCCAGCTGGTCGGTGGTCGCCGTGACCAGCCCGTCCCGGTCGTAGGTCCTGGTGGTGAACTTGCCCAGCGCGTCGATGGACTTGGTGACCCGGTGCGCCAGGTCGTACTCCATCTTCGCGGTGTAGTCGGCGGCGTCCGCGCTGGCGTTCTTACGCGGGTCCACCATGGTGGTCACGTTGCCGACGTTGTCGTACCCGTAGGTGATCTTCTGGCTCTTGGCGTTGGTGACGCTGATGAGCTGGTAGATCGCGTCGTAGGCGTTGGTGGTGGTGTAGTCCCCGACCGTGCTGGTCAGGTTGCCCTTCGGCTCGGTGGTGGTCAGCAGGTTGCCGACCTTGTCGTAGGTGAAGGAGGTCTTGCGTTCCGGGTCGCCCGCCAGGTCCACCGGGGCGGTGACGTAGACCGTCTGGTCGGCCTTGTCGTACGAGGCGGTGGAGGTGGCCCCGTTGGGCGCGTACGACTCGTAGACGTTGTCGTTGGCGTCGTACTTGGGTGCCGGGGTGGTGATCCACCGGTTGGCGTCGACGGCCACCTTGTTCTCCAGCGGACGACCGAACGTGTCGTACGTCTGGGTCGTGTCGTGGGTGAGCGCGTCGGTGACCGTGAGGACCTGACCCCGATCGTCGTAGGCGAAGGTGGTCGCCTTCTGATCGGCGTCCGTGATGGTCGTCGGGTAACCGCTCGGGTGGTAGGCGGGGCCGTACGCCGTGGTGTTGCCGTTGGCGTCGGTCTCCGTCAGCAGCTGGCCCCAGGCGTCGTAGGTGTAGCGGGTCGTGTAGTCGTTCTGGTCGGCGGTGGTGTTGCCGATCGGGTCGGCCACCCAGGACAGGTCGCCGTCGGCCTCGTACCCGAAGGTCCACTTGCGACCCTCCGGGCTGATCTTGCTGACCAGATCGGCGACGTAGCCGTTGAGCTGCCGCTGGTAGGTCAGCACCGTGCCCGCGGTGCCGTTCTTGACCGCCTCGGCGTCCTTGGTCTCGGTCGGGTAGCCGGTCTTCTGGTCATACGTCCAGCTGGAGGCGGCGCCGTTGGGCTCGGTGAGTTTGGTGACGTTGTGGTCGTCGTCCCACTCGAGCTTGGTGACCTCGTTCTTGGCGTTGGTGGTCTGGGTGGGCCGGCCGTAGCCGTCCTGCTGGTAGGCGGTGGTGTGGTTTTCGGCGTCGGTGACGGTGGTGTTGATGGTGTTGCCCTGCGGGCCGTCCGGGTCGACGTAGGCGAACTGGGT
>NZ_JBVJJA010000050.1:0-42898 GCF_055586005.1 Micromonospora sp. NPDC051924 | reverse complement strand
AAAAAAACAAAAGACACCCCCCCCCCCCCCCCCAACACACCCCCCCCCCCCCCCCCCCCCCCCCCCCCCCCCCCCCCCCCCCCCCCCCCCCCCCCCCCCCCCCCCCCCCCCCCGGGGCCGGGTCGATCAGTGGTCGGTCACTTCCAGGACCAGTCCTGGAAGTACATGAAGTTCATCGGGTCCTGCGGCTCGACGCCCTGCAGGCCGGACCGGTACGCCGAGACCTGGTACACCGGGTTCGGCATCCAGAGCACCGGCAGGTCCTTGGCGAGGAAGTCGTTGTACGCCTTGAGCGCGCTCTCGTCGCCGGAGAACTGCGTGGCCTCGATGAGCTTGTCGGCCTCGGGGTTGCTGTAGCTGCCCAGGTTGACCGGGGCGCCGGTGGCGAAGAGCCGCTCGCCGCTGGCGAAGGCCGGGTAGTACCAGCTGCCCTGCGAGCCGAAGAAGGACATGTCCCAGGAGCAGGTAGCGTCCGTCGGCTTGCAGGCCGGGGTGACGGCGACCGAGTCGGGCACCTCCTTGATGGTCAGCTGGATGCCGAGCTTGGCCATCTGCGACTTGATCTCGGCGAACATCTTGGTGGTGGCGGCGAAACCGGTCTGGCTGGTGACGGTGAAGTTCAGCGCCGTGCCGGCGGCGATGCCGTCGCCGCACTGGTTCGGCCCGGTGCCCGGGGTCTGGCAGGTGGTCTTCCCGTCCGGGGTCACCTTCCAGCCGTGGCTCTCCAGGAGTTCCTTGGCCTTGGCCGGGTCGAAGGAGTAGGCGCAGCCGGTGGCGTCGGTGCCGTTGGTGCCCGGCTTGGCCGGGACCGGGCCGCAGGTCGGCGCGGCCGTGCCGGACCAGATCACCTTGCTGATCGTCGGCTGGTCGATGAGCATCTGCATCGACTGCCGCAGGTACGGCTGCTTGAACAGCACCCCGGTCTTCGGGTTGTTGAAGTTCAGCTGCAGGTAGGTGACGGACCAGCCGTACCAGGGAGAGACCGTGTAGCCCTTGGACGTGAGGTAGTCCTTCTGGGACAGGTTGGCCGCCGGCACGTACCCGTAGTCGATGTCACCGGCGCGCAGCACGTTGAACTCGGCGTCGTCGCCGGTAAACGGCCGGAGCACGACCTTGGCCAGCTTCGGCTTGTCCGTGCCGGAGTAGTTCGGCTGGGCGGCGAGGGTGACCTCGCCGTTCGGCACGTACTTCGCCAGCTTCCAGGGGCCGCTGGTGACCTTCCACAGCTCGTTGGAGTCGTACGTCTTGGGGTCCTTGGCGGCGGCGGTGAGGAAGGCGAAGACCTTCTTCGCGCCCTCCGGCGTGCTGGCCAGGTTGCTCACGGCCGCGGTGGCGGAGTCCTTGTCCCAGGCGTGCTCCGGCATCGGGGTGATCTTGTTGAGCTGGTTGTCCACGAACCAGGCGGTGTTGTAGACCTTCGTGGTGGTGATCGAGAAGGTCTTGTCGTCCTTCACCGACCACTGCGCGATGTTGTCCGGGAGGCCGCCGGCCCGGTAGGACGCCCACTTGTCCTTGTTCGCGGTGACCAGGTCGTACCAGAACTGGATGTCCTTGGTGGTGACGGGCTTGCCGTCGGACCAGGTGTTGTCCTTCAGCGTGATGGTCAGGGTCTTGCCGCCGTTGCTGACCACCGGCGGTTCGGCCATCGAGCGCTGCGGGTCGATGTTGTACTGCGCCGTCCCGTCCAGCTTGTACTGGTAGAGCGACCGGTACAGCGCCTGGCCGAAGATGGCGTTCTCGCCCTGGGTGAAGCCGGGGGCCGAGATCGGCAGGATCCAGTTGGGGGTGCGGAAGGCGACGGTCACGGTGTCCTTGCCCTGACTACCGCCGTCCTTCGACGAACCGCTGCCGCCACCGCAGGCGACCAGGCCGGCCCCGAGGGCGACCGCGCCGGCTACCGCCACCGCGCCGCGGAGGGCGCGACGGGGAAATCTGCTCCTCATGAATCTCCTCGATTGATCTGCATGTGCCCGCGTCTCCGGGCGCCGGCGGCGCTGCCGCGCGTCCAGCCGCCCGGTGCTGCCTCGTCGTCGACGCGGAGAATGTATCCGCGCCGAAGTGCCGAGTCAACGAAAATTAACCTCTTTGTTCGCGGACTTTGGTCAGGATACGATCAAAGTCGGCGAAGCATCGAACGATGCTCTTCGCGTGGACTCCGGAGCGCAACCGGGCTTTGGCACTGCGACACACTGGGGCGGCGCCGGAGGACCGCCCGAACAAGGAGAGACATCTTGGAACCACCGATCTCCGCCACCCTGCGCGACCAGACGCTCAGCCTGCTGGCCAGCGGCGCGGCCACCTCGCGCGCCGACCTGATCGAGGCGTTGCAGGTCGCCCCCTCGACCGTCACCACCGTGGTGCGCCGGCTGCTCGAGGAGGGCGCCATCCTGGAGGAGGGGGTGGGCCGGTCCACCGGCGGGCGGCGGCCCCGGATCCTGCGCCTGCGGGAGACCAAGGGGGTCCTCGCCGTCGCGGAGTTGGGCGGCAAGCACGCGCGGGTGGGGTTGTGCGCGCCCGGCGGAGGGCTGAACACCACCGAGGAAGTGGCGATCGACATCGCCGCCGGGCCCGAGAAGGTTCTCGAGGTCGTCGCGGCGACCTTCGCGCGACTCCAGGCGGCGACCGCGCCCGGCCAGGCGTTGCTCGGCGTCGGCGTCGCCCTGCCGGGCCCGGTCGAGTTCCCCCAGGGGCGGGTGATCGGCCCGGCCCGGATGCCCGGCTGGAGCGGCGTCGACGCGAAGGCGCTCCTCACCGAGCGTTTCCAGGTGCCGGTGATCGTCGAGAACGACGCCAAGGCCGCGGCGATCGGTGAGTACGTCACCCGGGGTCAGGAGTCCGGCGACATGATCTACGTCAAGGCCGGCACCGGCATCGGCGCCTGCCTGGTCAGCGACGGCCAGGTCTTCCGCGGCGGCCGCGGCCTCAGCGGCGACGTCACGCACGTACGCGTGGAGGACAGCGGCGAGCGGACGTGTTCCTGTGGCAGCCGAGGCTGCCTGGAGACCGTCGCCAGCGGCGCGGCCCTGGCCCGCGAGTTGGCCGAGCAGGGTTCGTCGGCGACCACCGTCCGGGACATCATGGCGGCGGTCAGCGACGCCGACCCGACCGTGGTGACCATGGTGCGCCACGCCGGCCGGCTGCTCGGGGTGGCGCTCTCCGGACTGGTCAACTTCCTCAACCCCGACGCCGTCGTCATCGGCGGTGCCCTGTCCAGCCTGGACGTGTACGTGGCCGCCACCCGCGGGATGCTCTACGAGCGCTGCCTGCCGTCCATGACCCAGTCCCTGACCATCGAAGCCAGCGTCGCGGGCCCGGATGCGGCCCTGGTCGGCCTCGGGCACCTGCTGCGCACGACGGCCGACGTACGAGTTTTCTGAGGAGCCACCACCCGTGCCCCGTCCCCTCCGCGTCGCCATCGGCGGCATCCACATCGAATCCAGCACGTTCTCCCCCCACCTGAGCACCGCCGACGACTTCGAAGTCACCCGGGGCGACGCGCTGCTGGCGCGATACGACTGGCTCTCCCCCGCCCAGCCCTGGGCCGTCGACGTCGAGTGGATCCCGCTCGTGCACGCCCGCGCCCTGCCCGGCGGGGCGGTGGACCCGGAGACGTACCAGGTCTGGGCCGCGGAGATCGTGGAGAAGCTCGGGGCCGCCGGCCCGTTGGACGGCATGCTGCTGGACATCCACGGCGCGATGAGCGTCGTCGGACACGACGACGCGGAGGGCGAACTGGTCACCGCCATCCGGTCGGTGATCGGCCCGGAGCCGTTCATCTCCGCGGCGATGGACCTGCACGGCAACGTCTCGCCGGTGCTCTTCGACGCCTGCGACCTGCTCACCTGCTACCGCACCGCCCCGCACGTCGACGTGTGGGAGACCCGGGAGCGCGCCGCCCGGAACCTGGTCGAGGCGCTGCGCCGACGGCAGCGTCCGCACAAGGCGCTGGTCCACGTGCCGATCCTGCTGCCGGGTGAGATGACCAGCACCCGCGAGGAGCCGGCCCGGGGCCTCTACGCGAGGATCCCCGAGGTCGAGGCCCGGGACGGCATCATCGACGCGGCGATCTGGATCGGGTTCGCCTGGGCCGACCAGCCGCGCTGCCGCGGCGCGGTCGTCGTCACCGGCACCGACGCCACCGCCGCCGCCGAGGCGGCCCGGGAGCTCGGCGGGCAGTTCTGGGCGGCCCGCGACGAGTTCGCCTTCGTCGCGCCCACGGGTTCGATGGACGAGTGCCTCGACACCGCCGTGGCCGCGGTCGCCGATCCGACCCGCCGGCCGTTCTTCATCAGCGACTCGGGCGACAACCCGGGCGCCGGTGGCGCCGACGACGTGACCTACGCCCTCGAGCGGCTGCTGGCCCGCCCCGAGATCCGCGACGGCTCGCACCGCGCCGTCTTCGCCTCGCTGGTCGACCCGGAGGCCGTGGCGCAGATCGCCGACCGGCCGCTCGGCTCACCCGTCCAGGTCGCCGTCGGCGGCCGGATCGACTCCCGGGACCCGGGTCCGCTCACCCTCGACGGGACCCTGGAGGCGGTCGCCGACGATCCCGACGGCGGGCGGTGCGTCAGCGTACGGGTCGGCGGACTGAGCGTCTTCGTCACGTCCCGCCGGATGCAGTACCGCCTGCTGGACTCGTACGCGCGGCTGGGGATCGCGGTCGACGCGATGGATCTCGTCGTGGTCAAGATCGGCTACCTCGAGCCCGAACTGTTCGATGCGGCCGGCGACTGGCTGCTCGCGCTGACGCCCGGCGGCGTCGACCAGGATCTCGCGCGGCTGCCGTACCAGAAGGTGGCGCGACCGGTGTTCCCCCTGGACCGCGACTTCACCGCGGACCTCACCGCGGTGACCGGGTGATCGCGTGACGCAGCCCGAAGGCCGGTCCGTCCTCGCCGTCGACGTCGGTGGGACGACCATCAAGGGAGCCGTGGTCGGCGACGACGGCCGGTTCCGGCAGTCGCTGATCGTGCCGTCCCGGGCCGACGACGACCCGGTCGCGGCGGTCCGGTCCCTCTGCCTCCAGTTACGCGACGAGGCGCGCGCCCTCGGCACCGCGCCCGTCGCGATCGGCGTGGTCACCCCCGGCCTCGTCGACGAGACCGAAGGCGTGGTGCGGTACGCCGCCAATCTGCGCTTCCGTGACGTGCCGCTGCGCGCCCTCGTCGGGGACGATCTCGGGCTGCCGGTGGCGGTCGGGCACGACGCCCGGGCGGCCGGCGTCGCCGAGGCGGTGGCCGGAGCGGCCGACGGGCTGGACAACTTCCTGCTGCTCCCGCTAGGTACCGGCATCGCCGCGGCGGTGGTGGTGCATGGCGCGCCGGTGGCGGGCGCGACCGGCGCGGCCGGCGAGGTCGGCCACATGCCGGTCTACCCGGGCGGGGAGCCGTGCAGCTGCGGGCAGCGGGGATGCCTGGAGGTGTACGCCTCCGCCGCCGGTCTGGCCCGCCGCTACGCCCGACTCGGCGGGACACCGGGGCTGGACAGCCGGGCCATCGCCGACGCCGTGCCCACCGACCCGGTGGCCCGCGCCGTCTGGGACGACGCGACCCAGGCGTTGGGGACCGCCCTGGCCACGCTCACCCTGACCCTCGACCCGGCGCGCATCGTGCTCGGCGGTGGGCTGGCCGACGCGGGCGCGCTGTTCTTCGACCCGGTACGCGACGCCCTCCGCGCGGCCCTCGCCTGGCGGACCCCGCCGCCGGTCCTCCGCTCCGCCTTCGGCGCCCAGGCCGCCCAGGTCGGTGCCGCCATCATGGCCCGACGGGAGGCCGGTCTGCCGGTGCCGGCCGGCTGGGGCGCCCCCGGGCTCGTGCTGCCCGTGGCGTGACGGCACGGGGATCGGGCACGGCCGCCACTACGTGGCGAAGATCTGCGACTCGTCCCGGAACGACTTGAACTCCATGGCATTGCCGGCCGGGTCGCGGAAGAACATCGTCCACTGCTCGCCCGGCTCGCCGGCGAACCGCAGATACGGCTCGATCACGAACTCGGCGCCGGCGGCGCGGATCCGGTCCGCCACAGCATGGAAGTCCTCGATCGACAGGATGAGTCCGAAGTGCGGCACCGGCACGTCGTGTCCGTCGACCGGGTTGCGCCCCGCATCGGACGGCCGAGCCGCCGGTACGACGTGGGTCACCACCTGGTGTCCGTAGAAGTTCCAGTCGACCCAGGCGTCGGAAGAGCGCCCCTCGGCGAGTCCGAGGACGCCACCGTAGAAGGCGCGGGCCCGCGCCAGGTCATCGACCGGAATCGCGAGGTGGAACCCGGCACGACTCGTCATCATCTGCTCCTTCTCGTGACCGGAACGCCGGTTCGCACGCGTCCCCTTCGCATAGAGGGGTGTAACAACCAGCCTGCCTCTGCCGCAAGCCGTGTTTCCGACCGCGCACCGCTCGGGCATGTAGTGCGGGTGCGGTCGGAAGGGGAGTGACAGCAATGCTGGTGACCGGTTATCTCGGCGCCGTACTCATCGGTGCCCTCGTCGGCATGCTCGGACGGCTCGTCCTGCCGGGCAGGCAGCGGATCGGCGTGTTCGCGACCTTCATCATCGGTGTCGGCGCGGCAGTGCTGGGCACCTTCGTCGCGCGGATGCTCGACGTCGACCACGCTGCCGGCGTCGAACTCTGGGTGCTCCATTGGGACTGGATCGTCCTCGCGCTCCAGGTCGGGTTCGCGGTCGTCGGGGTGGCGCTGGCGAACATGCTCACGTACACCCGGCTCGCCGGCGGTGATGACGCTCCCGCCAGGCGGTCCGGTCGTGCCCGCGCCAAGGGATGAGAGAGCGGGTGAGGGGACAACGACGTGGTGCGCGAGGCGCAGGGGAACGCCAGTTACCGATGAAGGCAGTAGACCTGGTCGCTGACGAGTCTGGCGGCACCGATGACGCCAGCTTGGCGGCCCGCGTCGCTCATCGTGATCCGAAGATTCCTGGTGGCGAGGGGCAACGAGCGGCGATAGATCACGCTGCGCATCTCGGCGAGCAGGACGTGTCCCAGCTTCGTCAGTCCGCCACCGAGGACGATGAGGCTCGGGTTGAAGAATGACACCAGGCCCCTCAGCACCTCGCCGACGCGCCGTCCACCGTCGCGCACCAACTGCACGGCCGTGGCGTCGCCGGCGCTGACCGCCTGGCCTACCTCCGCCGCGGTCAAGGTGCCGTTGCGGTCGAGAAGCTCTCGGAGAAGTGGTGAGCGACCCGATCGGGCCGCGGCAAGAGCTTCGCGGCCCAGTGCGGCTCCGCCGAAGGACGCTTCCAGGCATCCTGTGTTGCCGCACAGGCAGAGGACGTCGGAGTCGGGGACCCGGATGTGCCCTATGTCCCCGGCGCATCCGTCCATGCCGCGGTAGAGCTCGCCGTTCGCCACGACGCCACAGCCGATGCCAGTGCCGATCTTCACGAACAGGAAGTCGTCGACGGCGGTGGCTGCGCCTGCCAGCTGCTCGCCCAGGGCCATGACGTTGACGTCGTTGTCCATCGCCACCGGACAATCGAACTGTCCGGCGAGGAGATCGCGGACGGGGTAACGATCCCACTTGGGCATGATCGGTGGTGACACCGAGATCCCGCGACTGAAGTCGACCGGGCCGGGGACGCCGACACCGACCCCGAGCGGCTTGTTCACCCCCAGGTTCGAAAGGAGTTGGCGGCTCAGCTTCATCGCGAGTTCGAGCACCGGTTCCGGGCCCTGACGTACGTCGCACTCCGTTCGCTGCAGCTCAAGCACCTGTAGCCGACCATCGGTCACCGCGATGGACACCGAGGTGGCGCCGATCGCGATGCCAACGAATCGGACATTGCCGGATATGTCGACGGCCGTGGAGCGGCCGCCGCGAGACCCTGCCGGCTTGATCTCCTCGACGAGGCGAAGTCCGGTGAGCCGCTTGAGCTCGGTGGCGATCGCCGTACGTGTCACCTCGAGGTGCTCCGCCAACTGGAGGCGGGACTGCGGACCGGCCTCACGCAGTCGCGTCAGCACTCTGGCCGGCAGCGGCATCTCGGCGCGGCCCGGCAACGAGGTCGCCATCCGGTGCGCCTTCCACCAGGGATCGCGTCGACTGTCCTGGGCGCTCGATCGCTGCCTCAGGCGCTGATCGGTGCCGCCGCGGCCATCAGCCCGCATGGAGGAAGGCCTCTGCGCAGCGAGCTGGGGCGCGCCGAGAGCGCTGCCGGCAGGACGGGCCGCCGGCATCGAGCGCCCGGTGGTGCGCGAGGCGACACCGCGCCTGCGGCGGCCGACCGGAATGATCCCGAGGCACCGCCCCGCTCGCGCCGTTGACAGCGCGAGCGGGGCGGCGAGCCGGCGGCTCAGCCACGGAGTGCGGCCATGTTGCCGGCGCTGATCTTCGCGAAGCGCAGCGACCGGCCCGGGTCGGCGCTGCCGCCCGGGGCGTTGTCCTGCTCGTAGTTGGGGTTGTGGTAGCCCTTGGCGCCGATGTTCCCGAAGAACGACTGGAAGTTGATGTCGCTGCGCGGGTCACCGAAGGGGATCATGGTGTAGCCGTCGCCGACGCCGTCCGGCTGCGTGGTGGCGTCACCGTCCTTGGCGTGGAACAGCGCGTAGCGCATGGTCTGCGTCGCCACCTGGGCGGTCGGGTCGAAGATGTCCTCCACCCGCCGGCCGTTTTCGTCGTAGCGCCACCGCCACTGGTGCTGTGCGACGTGCGCCCAGTAGATGTCCATCTCGACGACGACCAGCCCGGGATCCGTGACGTCGAGGTAGTGCTGCATGAGCCGCTTGCCGGATTCGGCGCGCACCACGGTCGGCGCGATCGGCGCGCCGGTGACGCGGTCCTCGGTGACGGTGACCAGCGGGCCGTCCTGGAGGAAGTTGTATGCCGGCGAGTGGTTGTGGGTGTACATCTGAATGCCCCACTGGAGGCTGATCCGGTTCAGCGCCTCCCACTTCTCCCCTGCGACCGTCCACGGCTCGATGTTGCGGTTGTTGGCGCTCGTCGGGTCGCTGCCGGTGCCCATGTAGGGCATGCCGAGGATGGCCGCGAACTCCAGTTCGGTCTGCAGCCGGTTGTAGTCCTCGGTCGACATGGCCCCGCCGGGGCTGTTCGGGCCGTTCCACGTGTTCGGGACGAACCCGTGGTTGCCGATCGCCTGCAGGCCGTAGGCGTCGAGGAAGCCGCGCAGCGTGCGCGCGTAGGCCAGGTAGGCCGCCCGAGACTCGGGCGTGGTCACCCCGCCCGGCGCGGGGTTGGGCGCGGCGCCGCCGGCGTTGGCGGCGTGTTGCCCGTAGCCGGCGAACTCGATCTGCTTGAATCCGCAGCCCGCCAGGAACTCGAACAGCTCCACCCAGCCGCCGGGCAGCGGCACCAGTGGGCCGAGGTCGTTCGGGTCCTGGGGGAAGGTCGGGCCGCCCAGGTAGCCCATCGTCGGGGCGACGCCCATCGCGGCGCTGGCCGCGATGCCGACCCGGGTGGGCACGTCACGCTGGCTGTACGTGATGTTGCCCAGCTTGCCGTCCGGGATGAGCCGCCCGTTCGCCGCGCTCGCCAGACTCGGCGAGAACACCGCTGCCGGGCCGAGCGGGCTGAACGCCGCGGCGGCTGCCGCGCCGGCGCCGGCCATGAGTCGCCGGCGGCTGATCCTGCTGTCAAAGGCCATTGTGGTTCCTCCCTCGGAGAGTGATCGATGCGATTTGGGGGCGGGTGCGCCGCGCGGTGCGGCGCACCCGCCCGCGTGTACTAGGGGCCGCTCACCCCTTGTCCGCCGAACTCGGTCCAGTTGAGGTTGACCAGGTTGCCGCCGGTCTGACCACCGGTGACCGACCGGAACACGAGGTAGACCTTGTGCAGGCCACCCGGATCCGTGATCGGGAACGTCTGGCTCTGCCAGGTCGCCGTGTCACCGGTCGAGGTGAGCGCCGCGGTGGTCAGGATCGGTCCGTTGACCGTGTCGAGGTGGACTTCCACGGCGGCCATCGGGCCGCCCGCCGGTACCTGCGTCGACGTGCTCGCCACCCGGAAGGTGAGCGAGTTGATGTTCTGCAGGTTGAAGGGGCCGTTGAGCGCGATCCAGTCGCCGCTGCCGAGGCTGCCGCGGTGCTGGCTGCCGCCCGCCGGGTCGTTCGTCGTGGCGACGTTCGTCCCGGACTCTTCGGCGGCGAACTCGACCTCCTGCCGCTTCTGGCGGACGTTGTTCTGCGCGACCGTGGTCAGCGCCGGCACCCCGCCCGGACCGCCCAGGTCGGTGTAGGAGGCGCTGATGACGCCGAAGACGTTGCCGCCGTGCGACACGTCGTTGGCGTCGGTCGGCAGGACCCCCGTGCAGCCGTTGACGGTCTGCTCGGCGTGCCCGTGGGTGTCGTGGCCGAGCACGAACGTCACCGCGACGCGGCTGCAGTCGATCGTGCCGTCCTCCGGGTCGGTGACCGTCACCGAGAACGGGATGTTGTCGCCGAAGGCGAACGTGCCGCCCTCCACCGGGGTGTTGATGGTCACCTTGGGGGCGGTGTTGCCCACCGTGATGGTGGTGTTCGCGGACGCGGACTTTCCGCTGGAGTCCAGCACGGTCAGCCGCGCCGTGTACTGGCCGGGCGTGGTGTAGGTGAACTGCGGGTCCGGGTCGGTGGAGTCGACGACGCCGTCGCCGGTGAAGTCCCACTCGAACCGGATCGAGTCACTCGGGTCGGGGTCGCGCGAGCCGGCGCTGGAGAACTGCACGGTCAGCGGCGCGGCGCCGCTGGTCGGGGAGGCGGCGAGTACCGGGGTCGGCGCGCGCTGGCCCTTGACGTAGTCCCACCGGTAGAGGCCGGCATCGTTGTTGATGTTGAAGAAGCCGTCGCCGTAGCCGAGGAGGTAGAAGTGTCCCTTCCCGTCGAACTGCATGTCCATCGGGTTGTCGCACTCGAACGGGTTGCTCGTGTCCGGCACCCGCCGCGCGTTGAGGCCGCCGCAGTCCAGCACATTGTTGATCTTGAAGACGCGGTTCTGCGAGTCGAGCCGGACCTCGCGCAGCGTGTCCCGGGTGAACTCGCCGACGAAGACCGCGTTGTCGTAGTAGGGCGGCAGCTTCGTCGGGTCGGCATTGTTCGGGTCGAAGTGGTACTTCGCCGACCCCTGCGGGCCCACGCCGCCGGTGCCCAGCTCCGGGAACAGCCGCGGGCAGGTCGTGGCGCCCGAGCCGTTGTAGTACGCCAGGCACGGCGTACCGATCGGGTTGGTGGCCCGGTTCTCCGGCGTGTACGAGTACCAGATGTCCGGGTTGGTGATCGGCGGTCCGTACTCGAGGCCGGGCTCGACGCTGGGCCCGCCGTTGAGGTTCCAGCGCGAGTTGTTCTGCGGTCCCCGGGTCGGGTTGTCACACTCGAACGTCTGAGCCGGGTTGTCGAGTGGGGTGGAGGTGTTGAAGTCCCACCGGTAGTACGGCAGGTCGGTCTTGTAGCACAGTGGCCACCCGTAGTTCGCCGGCTTGCGGACGATCTCCACCCGGCCGGTGCCCGCCGGGCCGCGGAAGTTCTGCGGCGTCTGTGAGTCGGGTGAGTAGTCGGTGATGTAGGCGACGTCGTTCTCGTCGACCTGGATCCGGAACGGGTTCCGGAAGCCCATCGCGTAGATCTCCGGGCGGGTCTTCTCCGCGCCGACCGGGAACAGGTTGCCCGTCGGCGCCGTGTACGCCCCGCCGAAGTGGTTGGCCTCGCCGGACGCGATGTCGCCGTCCTTGACCGTGATCCGCAGGACCTTGCCGCGCAGGTCGTTGGTGTTCTGCGCGGAGCGCCGGGCGTCCACGAACGGGGCGTTGTACTGCCCGGTCGTGGTGAGCTGGTCGTTGAACGGGGAGAAGCCGCCGGAGTTGCCGCCGCCGGCCGGCGTGTCGTCGCCGGTGACCAGCCAGAGGTTGCCGTGCTTGTCGAAGTCGATGTCGCCGGCCACGTGGCAGCAGGCACCGCGGTTGACCGGCACGCGCATGATCTCCTGCTCGGACGCCGTGTCGAGGTGGGCCGGCGTGTCCGCCGTCGCGTCCACGAACTTGAAGCGGGAGAGCTGGAAGTAACCGACCCAGGGGTCCCACACCGCCGGTGAGTCGCCGGTGTTCGGGGCGTTGGCCGTCGGCGTCGTCTGGGTGACGATCTCGCCGGTGGACAGCTTCACGTCCTTCACGGTCGGCGGCGCGTAGTAGAGGTAGACCCAGTGGTTGGTCGCGAAGTTGTTGTCGATGCCCGGCCCGTACAGGCCGTCCTCGCTGGCCGTGTAGACCGGGATCTGGGCCAGCACGGTCGTGGTGTTGGACTTGGGGTCGTGCAGGCGGACGCCGCCGCGGCGGTCGGTCTGGATGACCCGGCTGTCGGGCAGGACGTCGAAACCGATCGGCTCGTTGGTGTTGGGCGGGAGCGCGACGGCGGTCTGCTGGTAGTTGGCGAGCACGGTCGCCCCGCAGTCGGAGTAGACCGGGTCGGCCTGCCCCGCGGCCCACTTGATGGCGCCGCCCAGATGGGATCGCAGGTTCGCCTCGCCGAAGCCGGCGGCGGTGTTGCCGAGCGCCGTGTAGAACGAGCGGCCGCCCTGCCAGTCCTTGCACCACGTGACCGGGTGGTCGGCGCCCATGGTGCCACCGGTGATGCCCGTGAGCGTGCCACCCCACGACTGCTGCGCGAAGGTGTCCTCGACGACGGTGGCGAGGACGTGGCTCTTTCCACGAACGTTGGACTGGAAGTTGTACCAGGCGTCGCTGCGGGTCCAGTACTCCGGCAGGTTCTTGGACGCGTCGTGCACGCGATCGGCGACCTTGATGGTGCCGGACTGGACGCCGGTCCGGCCGGAGGCGCGGGTGCCGAGCACATCGGACAGGAACTGCCAGCCGGGCTGGGCTTCGATCGCCGAGCCGATGCCGACGAAGCCGCCGCCGGCGCGGTAGTACGACTCGAACGCCGCCTGTTGGGCCGCGTTGAGCACGTCGCCGGAGGTGTTGAGGAAGACGACCGCGCGGAACTTCTTCAGGTAGGCGAGGTCGAACTTGCGGGCGTCGTCGGTCGTCTGGACGCTGAACCGCAGCTGCTCGCCGAGTTCTCTGATGGCTTCGACGCCGGCGGTGGTCGCCGCCGGGTCGGCGCTTGTGGACTTGGTGAAGACGAGCACCCGGTACTGGATGCCGTCGCTGGCGGGGGCGGGTGCCGCCGCCGCGGGGGTGGGAGCGGACGCCGGGCCGATGAGCGTGGCGCCGACGAGCGTCAGCACACCGGCGACGGCGGTGAGGCGACGGCCGAGAGGTCTGCGCATGGAACCTCCTCGCAAGGGCATGACCGACTGGCGGACCGTCGCGAAGAGGCGGCCCGGGAACGGTGCGGTCAGGAACCGTGTGGAACGGGAATGGTGTGGTCGGCGGGATGCGCCGGTACGGCCGGAGAGACGGCGTACGGGGATAGACGGTCGCTGTGTTGCTGTGCGGTGCGCCGAGGTCCACCTCAGTGTCGCCGGGGGTGCCGCTCGGCGGGCGAGTGACTGGTTGGCGGCCTTCGGCGTGACTCTATATCTGCATGTCGCGCAAAGAAAGAGTCTGTTGCACGGAAGTTTCCTTGCAGATACGGCTGCTTTTGTTCGTGTCAACGAAAGTTCTTGCCAGGTGAAGGCCGCGACCCGCTCCGGTCCTTCGCATGGCCGTTGCCGGGCCGGGTACGCCAGGGGGCGTGACCACGGGCCGGCATCCGACGCGGCGGGAGTGAACATGGGGCGCTACGACGACGAGGTGACCGGGCTGGCAGCGCCGCTGGCCGACCCGGGTGACCTGGACGTGCTGCTGGACCGGATCGGGAACGCCCGGGTGGTGATGCTCGGCGAGGCGAGCCACGGCACGCACGAGTTCTACGCCTGGCGCGCGGCGATCAGCCGGCGGCTGATCGAGGAGAAGGGCTTCTCGTTCGTCGCCGTGGAGGGCGACTGGCCCGACTGCGACCGGGTGGACCACAGTGTCCGTTGCCAGGCCGGCGCGCCCAGCGACCCGCGGGACGCGCTGGCCACCTTCGAACGCTGGCCGACCTGGATGTGGGCCAACGAGGAGGTCGTCGACTTCACCCGCTGGCTGCGTACCCGCAACGCGCGGGTGGACGAGCCGGACCGCGCCGGGTTCCACGGCCTGGACGTGTACTCGTTGTGGGAGTCGTTGCGCGAGATCATCACCTGGTTGCAGGAGCACGACCCGGAGCAGGTGCCGGCGGCCCTGGCCGCGTACCGCTGCTTCGAGCCGTACGACGAGAATCCGCAGCAGTACGCGTTGGCCACCCGGTTCGTGCCGAACAACTGCGAGAACGAGGTGGTGGACCTGCTCGTGGGGCTGCGCGAGCGGGCCGTCGCCGACGGTGCGGGCCGCTTCGGGGCCTGGCAGAACGCCGAGATCGTCGCCGGGGCCGAGCGCTACTACCGGACGATGGCGCGCGGTGGCCGGGAGTCGTGGAACGTGCGAGACCGGCACATGGACGACACCCTCGACCGGCTGTTGCGGCACTACGGGCCGGGGTCGAAGGCGGTCGTCTGGGCGCACAACACCCACGTCGGGGACGCCCGCGCCACCGACATGACCGACGCCGGAGAGGTCAACATCGGTCAGCTCGCGCGGGAGCGGTACGGCCCGGACCAGGTCGTGCTGGTCGGCTTCGGCACCCATCACGGCACGGTGGTGGCCGGTGACGCGTGGGGCGCGCTGATGGAGGTGATGCCGGTGCCGCCGGGCCGCCGGCACTCGTTGGAGGAGGTACTGCACGGCGCCGCACCGGCGCAGACCCTGTTCGTCTTCCCGGACGACGGCAAGCCCGACGTGCTCACCGACGAACTCGACCACCGGGCAATCGGGGTCGTCTACCACCCCGAGCGGGAGAGCTACGGCAACTACGTGCCGACGGTGCTCGGCGACCGCTACGACGCCTTCTGCTGGATCGACGAGACCCAGGCGGTCCGGCCGCTGCGCGTACGCCCCGTCAGCCTGGCCGAGCCCGAAACGTATCCGTCGGGCGTCTGACGGCGATCATCGCGCCGGCCGTTTGCCGCCGGACGTCGCGGGCAATCGCGCGGCGGATTACGGAGAGGAGCACGTGATGAAGATCCACGACCCGTCCAGCCAGGCGATGCAGAAGGACTACGACGTCACCGACATCGAGCGCCTGATGGGCAAGAAGGACTGGAAGAGCTACGACGACGTGATCGGCTGGCTGAAGAAGTCGGGCGACGAGGACCGACGGTTCACCCCCGGCGAGGTGCAACACATGATCGACGACTTCTCCCGGGCACGCGACCGGAAGATGGACTTCGTCCGCGATCCCCAGCAACTCTGCGACCAGCTCAAGAAGAGCCGGTAGGACGTCAGGTTCCGGCCCGTTGCCGACTCGGCAACGGGCCGCGACATCGCATCGGTGGAGAGCCGAGGGACGTGATGCGGCGCAGCATCAAAGTGGAGCCGGAGGTCACCGGCGGGGAGTCGGTGGGCCTGGCCGACGTGGTGTGGGACAACGCGCGGCGGGACCCGGGCGCGGTGCAGTTCCGGCGCCCGGACCTAGACGCCCGGACGTGGCCGCACCCGCCCGGTGACCCGACGGCGGTGACCTGCCGGCAGTTCCGCGACGACGTGCTGGCCGTGGCGCGGGGGCTCATCGCGGCCGGCGTGGCGCCCGGGACCCCGGTGGCGCTGATGAGCCGCACCCGGTATGAGTGGACCCTCGTCGACTACGCGGTGTGGGCGATCGGCGCGGTGACCGTGCCGGTGTACGACACGTCGAGCGCCGAACAGCTGGCCTGGATCCTCGCCGACTCGGGCGCGGTGGCGTGCGTGGTGGAGACGGCCGACCACGCCGCCCTGCTGGCCGGCGTACGCGACGGGCTGCCGGAGCTGCGCGAGGTGTGGCAGATCGACTCCGGCGACCTGATCCAGCTGGCTGAGCGGGGCCGGGCCGTCGACGAGGAGGTCGCCGACCGCCGGCGTGCCGCGGTGTCGGGCGCGGACCCGGCCACGATCGTCTACACCAGCGGGACCACGGGCCGGCCCAAGGGCTGCGTGCTGACGCACCGGAACATCCACCTCGACGTCGGCAACGCGGTCGCGGCGCTGCCGGAGCTGTTCAACCAGACGGCGTCGACGGTCCTGTTCCTGCCGCTGGCCCACGCCTTCGCCAGGATGGTCCAGGTGGGGATGGTGCAGACCCGGGCGACGATGGTGCACAGCCCCAGCGCGCGCGGCGTACTGGACCAGCTACGCCGGTACCGGCCGACGTTCGTCCTCGCGGTGCCGCGGGTGTTCGAGAAGGCGTACACGAGCGCGCGGCAGAAGGCCGCCGACCAGCATCGGGGGTGGCTGTTCGCCATCGCGGACCGGGTGGCGGTGCGGTACAGCCGCGCGCTCGACGCCCCGTCCGGCCCCGGTACGGGCCTGCGGCTACTGCGGGGTCTGCTGGACCTGTTGGTCTACCGGAAGCTGCGGGCCGCGTTCGGCGGCCGCTGCCGAGTCGCCGTCGTCGGCGGGGCTCCGCTCGGTGAGCGGCTCGGGCACTTCTTCCGGGGTGCCGGCCTGACGGCCCTGGAGGGGTACGGGTTGACGGAGACGTCCCCGGCGCTGGCGGCGAACCGGCCCTCGGCGATGCGGATCGGCACCGTCGGCCGCCCCCTGCCCGGCGTGGAGTTGGCCATCGCCGACGGCGGGGAGATCCTCGTCCGCGGGGACGTCGTGTTCCAGGGCTACTGGCACAACCCGGCCGCGACCAGCGAGACGTTCACCCCGGACGGCTGGTTCCGCACCGGCGACCTCGGCAGCCTCGACGACGACGGCTATCTGCGGATCACCGGACGCACCAAGGAGATCATGGTGACCGCGGAGGGAAAGAACATCGCTCCCGCCCCGCTCGAGGACCGGGTCCGCGCCCATCCGCTGGTCAGCCAGTCCATGCTGACCGGAAACGGCAAGCCGTACGTCGCCGCCCTGGTGACCATCGACCCGCAGGCATGGTCCCGGTGGCGCGACGCGCACGGCCACCCGCGCGCCTCCGTCGCGGAGTTGCGTGAGGACCCCGCCCTGCGCGGCGAGATCCAGCACGCGATCGACCAGGCGAACCGGGCGGTCTCCCACGCGGAGGCGATCAAGACCTTCCGGATCCTGCCCGACGACTTCACCGAGGCCAACGGTGAACTCACTCCCACCCTGAAGATCAGGCGCGAGGCGGTGCAGCGGCACCGCGCCGCCGACATCGACGTGCTCTATCGCGGCCACTGACCCGGTTCAGGTGACGGTGAGCCGCTTCGGTGTGGTCTTCGAGTCCAGCCAGGTGTTGATGAGCTTGGTGAAGTCGCGCCCGGTCTGCTTGTTGACGAAGGCGATGAACGACGACCGATCCTGCTGGGTGTTGCGGTGTTCCTGCACCCAGGCGCGGGCCAGCGCGAAGAACGCCTTGTCGCCCAACTGGCGGTGAATCTCGTGGAGCATGGCTTCCGGGCACAGGTAGACGTTGCCCTCGGCGAAGTTCTTCGGACTGGGCTTGCCGGGTGGGCCGAGCTTCTTGCGCGACGCGGCGTCGGCGTCCCGCAGGTACCGGTCCAGGCTCGCGTCGCTGAGGTGCAGGGTCTCCTTGGTGTGCAGGTCCTGGGCGTACTGGGCCCAGCCCTCGTTCAGCCACAGATCCGTCCAGGTGGTCGGGGTGACGGAATCTCCGAACCACTGGTGGGCGTACTCGTGCAGCAGGTCGCTCCCCCAGCGGTCCCGGCGGGCCTTGGTGTTGTCGATCTTCCGGCCCATCGTGATCATCTGCTGGGTCTCCATGCCGGACTCCGAGTCGACCACCACGACGCCGCCGGAGGGGAAAGGATAGGGACCGAACTTCTTCTCCAGCCAGGCCAGATACTGCGGGGACTTCTTCAGGTACGGCAGCAGCTTGTCGTCAGCGCCCTTGCGGTACCAGTAGGTCAGCGGGATGCCACGCGGCCCCTTGGCGGTCAGCTTCTGGTACTTCCCGACCGCGAGGGTGGTCAGGTAGGTCGCCACCGGCTCGGTGCTGTGATAGGTGAAGGTGGTGCCGGACTGGCCGGCCGCGGTGCCGCTGGCGATCGCGGACCAGCCCGCTGGGACGGTCACCCGGATGTCGTAGAGGGCTTCGTCGGACGGCTGGTCGTTGGCCGGGTACCAGGTGAAGGCGCCGAACGGCTCCTGCATGGTCCACAGGCCGCCCTCCTTGGTGACGGTGAGGCCCAGATCCTCCACGTCCTTGCGGTGCGACGGCATCGGCGTCGTCTTCGGCCTGCCGTGGTACTTCAGCACCAGGGTCACCGGCTGGTCGGCGACGACCGCGGCGGTCACGGTCAGCTTCTCCTTGGCCACGGTGCCGGTGACCGCCGCGCCGTCCAGGGTCACCCCGTCGACCTGATACGGCATGAAGTCGAGCACCAGATCGGAGGCGTCCTTGGTGGGCCGGATCCGCAGCGTGGCGGTGCCGGTCAGCGTCCTGGTCGACGGTGCCCAGTCCAACTCCAGGTCGTAGTGCAGGACGTCCAACGCCGTGGTGCCCCGCGCGGGGTAGACCCGGTCGGCCACCGGGGCGGAGCGCCCGGCCTGCCAGACGGTGTAGTCGACCGCGGGCGCGGTGGAGCTCGGGGCGGTCGTGGGCGCGGCGGACGAGCCGGTGGCCGAAGTGGCCGGGTCGGCGGTGCAGCCGGCGATGAGCAGCGGGCCGAGGAGCAGGGCCAGTGGCAGGCGGTGACGCATCAGCGCACCCTACGGTAGAGATCGACTTCCGTGGGTCCCATCGCGGCGTCGCTGCCCGCGTGATCGACGACTCAGGCGAACGTCATTGTCGTGTCTTCGATGCCGGAGAGACAGCCCGCCAAGTGCCCCGGCGCCGCACGTCCTGGTTGCAGAACGAGCCCGTGATCACGTGTGGCCGGTCTACTCGCCGGTCGTACCGCGATCGACATGATCAAGAGCGGCGGATACCGGATCGGGGCGGGCGAGGTGGCGAACGCGCTGCTCGCTCAC
Organism: Micromonospora sp. NPDC051924; assembly: GCF_055586005.1. NCBI lineage: Bacteria > Bacillati > Actinomycetota > Actinomycetes > Micromonosporales > Micromonosporaceae > Micromonospora > Micromonospora sp. NPDC051924. The sequence goes on along the minus strand of NZ_JBVJJA010000050.1, from coordinate 23,949 downwards.
GGGGCGATGCGGGAGGCCGCGCGGTGATCGGCGCGCCCCGCCCCGACCTCGGGCAACCGGTGTCGCCTATGTGGTCGCCGACGCGGCGACCGAGGCCGGGCGCCGGCCGGACGTCCTTCACCGGTATGCCAGCGACTCGACCGGCCCCGACGGCCTATCGCCTGTTCGGCAGGGTGCGTCGGCCGAGGGCGACGGCCAGGTCGTACGCGTGCTGGGTGGGGCCGAGGTGGGCAATGCCTCTGCCGACGATCTCGAACGCGGTGCCGTGCGACGGGGTCGCTATCGGTACCGGCAGGCCACCTTGGACGGTGACCCCTCGATCGAACCCCATCAGCTTCATCGCGATCTGGCCCTGGTCGTGGTACATGGTGACCACACCGTCGAAGTGGCCGTCTCTGGCCTTGATGAAGATGGTGTCGCAGGGGTATGGGCCGGTGGCGTCGATTCCCTCCGCCCGGGCGGCCTCGATGCCGGGCGCGATGTGATCGATCTCCTCTCGGCCGAACTGTCCGTTCTCGCCGGCGTGTGGGTTGAGTGCGCAGACGGCGAGACGGGGGGCCGCGTTCCCCGATCCCTTGAGCACGTCGTCGAGGAGGCGGACGGCCGCGCGGACGGAGTCGGCGCTGATCCGTGCGGCAACCTCCTTCAGCGGGATGTGTGAGGTCACCCGGGAGGTCACCAGTCCAGGCACGAAGTTCAACTCCGAGGTGGTACCGGCGTAGCCGAGGTTCTTGGCGAACCAGCGAAGTTCGTCCTCCTCGTCCATGCCAGCCAGGTGCAGCGAGGCCTTGTTCAGCGGGGTGAACATGATGGCGTCCACCGCGCCCGCCTGGAAGAGGCTCAGCGCCTTGTGGAGGTCGCTCATCACCCGCTCGCCGGCCTCTCGGCTGACCGCCCGGCGCGCCACCGTTCGCCCGGACAGGTCGCTGCCGACGAGGACGGCGTGGCCCGGGGTGGCTACGTCGGCCACCGGGACGTCCACGCCGAACTCGCTGACGACCGCCTTGAACTCCGCGGCGTCGCTGAGGACGTACACCTCTGCCCGGTCGAGGTTGCCGGGCGTGGCCAGCAGCCGGACGGCGAGTTCCGGGCCGATGCCGGCCGGGTCACCCAGCGTCAGGGCGAGCCGGGGCAGGATTCCTTCGGTGGTTTTCTGCAGCATCTGGTTCCTCTTCTGGGCATCTCGGCGCTCGTTCCGCGGGAACGCATCCACGGACCATGTTTCCTATAGGGTTCCTGTCCCAGCGTCGGTCCGTCAAGCACGGACCGTACGTCAGCTCTCCGCCAAGGACCGGGCCCGTACGCCGAGCAGATGGGCACGCATGGCATCTTCGGCCCGCTGGTTGTCGCCGGACGCGATCGCCTCGAGGATCAACCCGTGCTCGGCCACCGCCTGGTCCACGTCGGTGAGGCCGTGGCCGAGTGACTGGCGCATCCGATGGACCTGGGGCGAGAGAAACTCGACCAACTGCAGCAGGTATTGGTTGCCGCAGTGGTGCAGGATGACCCGGTGAAAGGCCCAGTCCGCGGTGTAGTACCGGCGGACGATCGACCAGCTTGTCTCGTCGCCGGCCCCCCTGCGCTTGACGTACTCGGCCGCCAGCACGTGGTCGGAATGCGCGGCTTTCAGCTCCAGCAGTGCCTCGGCGGTCATCGGCACGGCACCGCGGACGGCGGCGACTTCCAGGAGCGTGCGGGCGTCGACCAGCTCGGACATGCGATCCGCCGACAGGGGCGGCGCCACCCGATAGCCCTTCAGCGCGGCCCGGGTGACCAGGCCGGTGTGCTCCAGCTGCACCATCGCCTCGCGAACGGGCGTGGGTGAGACGCCGAGCTGCCGGGCGAGGGCGTCGATGCTCAGCGACGCGCCGGGTTTGACCCGGCCTTCCAGGAGTAGCTCCAGGATCGCGTCGTAGACGCCATCCCGTAGCGCGCGTCGCTCGACGGTGCGGGCCACATCGGGCTCCAGCGACGCGGGATTCAAGGGCGTTGTCATGGTGGCTGAGATCCTACCGGCGGTACCTCTGGACACATGGCGCACGATCGTGGATCCTACAGGATCTACGGACAAGGATGTCGGCGAGCGACGGCAGTGGGACGGCCATCACCGGCGGCGACGTGGATCGGAGACAGGAATGGTTTGGACGGCAGAGCGGTGGCCCATCGGCGCTGCCCTGATCCAGTTCCCCGGGCAGTCCCGGGCGGGGAGAAGTGTCCAGGACGCTGGTCCCGCCGAATGGGGCAGAGTCTTCGCCGAGATCAGCGCCTGCGGCTTCGATCACGTCGACATCACCGACAGTTGGCTGCGTCCAGGTGACCTCGATGACCGCCAGCGGGCCGAGCTGGCCGGCACGCTCAAGGAACGCAACCTGGGGGTGACCGCCATCTCGGTCGTCCGGCGCAGCATCCTCGACCCCGACGACGGCGAGGCCAACCTTCAGTACGCGTTGCGCACGGTCGAAGCCGCAGCAGCCATCGGCACAAGCGTGGTCTGTCTGGGACTGCACCGCCCGCTGACCGTCCGGCAGCAGGCGGCCCAGTGGTTCTGGACCGAGCCCGGCCCGGCCGACACCCAGCAGGACCAGGCGAGCTTCGAGCTCGCGGTCAACCGGTTCGCGCAGATCGGGCGGCACGCCGCCACCTTCGGCGTCGCGCTGTCCCTGGAGATGTACGAGGACACCCTCCTCGGTACGGCGGACGGCGCGGTTGCGCTCGTGAGGGCCATCAACCTGCCGAACGTCGGACTGAACCCGGACATCGGCAATCTCATCCGCCTGCACCGGCCCGTCGAGGACTGGGAGCAGCTGCACCTGACCACACTCCCGTACGCCAACTACTGGCACATCAAGAACTACTACCGCGACCATGACCCAGCCACCGGGGCGTACTTCACCGTCCCCGCCCCGGCCGAGTCCGGCCTGATCAGCTATCGGCGGGCCATCGAGATCGCCATCGACGCCGGTTTCCAGGGCCCGATTTGTGTCGAGCACTACGGCGGTGACGGGTTGGGTGTGTCCGCCCGCAACCGCGACTACCTGCGCGGTCTTCTCCGGACCAGGCTGGGGGCCATACGATGACGCGCCTGGTCAATGCCGCCGCAGAGTTTGCCACGGAAGCGCTTGAAGGATTCGTTGCCGCCCATCAGGAGTACGTCCTCGCGGTACCCGGCGGTGTCGTGCGCGCCGCAGCCGCACCGGCCGGTCAAGTCGCGATCGTGCTCGGCGGCGGCTCCGGGCACTACCCAGCCTTCGCCGGCTGGGTCGGCCCCGGGTTCGCCCACGGCGCCGCGTGCGGCAACACCTTCGCCTCGCCCGCGGCGAACCAGATCTACTCGGTCGCCCGCGCCGCCGACGCCGGCGCCGGCATCATCCTTGGCTTCGGCAACTACGCCGGGGATGTCCTGCACTTCGGCCAGGCCGCCGAGCGGCTGCGCGCCGAAGGCATCGATGTCCGCACCATCGCCGTGATCGACGACATCGCCTCAGCCCCGCCAGAGCAGCGGCACCGCCGTCGTGGTGTCGCCGGTGACCTCATCGTCTTCAAGATTGTCTGCGCGGCGGCCGAGGCGGGCCTTGACCTGACCGGCGTCGAGGCGGTCGGCCGGCGCGCCAATGCCTCCACCCGGTCCATCGGCGTCGCCTTTCACGGCTGTACCCTACCGGGCGCCGACCGCCCGTTGTTCACCGTCGACAGCGGGCAGATGGCCATCGGGCTCGGTATCCACGGGGAACCGGGGATCGGCGCGAAGGCGCTGCCCAGCGCCGACGAGGTGGCGGACCTGCTGGTCGACGAGATCCTCGATGAGGCCGGCGCCGGCGCATCGCGCGGTCGGGTGGCGGTGCTGGTCAACGGCCTCGGGTCGAGCAAGCACGAAGAGCTGTTCCTCATCTACCGCCGGGTCGCCCACCGGCTGGAGCGGGCCGGCCTGGGCATCGTCCGGCCGGTGGTCGGTGAGCACGTCACCAGCCTGAACATGGCCGGGCTGTCGCTGAGCGTCACGTTCCTCGACGAGGATCTGGAGGCGTACTGGGTCGCCCCTGCCGACACGCCCGCCTTCCAACGCCGTCCGGTGCCGCAGCACCCGCCCCGCCCGCTGTCGCCGGTGGCCCCGCCCCGGCCGCGGCCGCGCCCCGGATCGCCGGCCGCCCAGGCGTGCGCCGCTCGGGTCGCGCAGGCACTGGCCGCTGTCCGGGACGTCGTACTCACGCACGAGGGCCGGCTCGGTGAGATCGACGCGGTGGCCGGCGACGGAGACCATGGCATCGGCATGGCCCGGGGCAGCGCGGCCGCTGCCGAAGCCGCTGCGGCGGCGGTCGGTGCGCAGGCGGGAGTCCGTGGACTACTGGTCGCCGCCGCCAACGCCTGGGCCGAGCGGGCCGGGGGCACCTCGGGTGCGCTCTGGGGCGCCGCCCTCACCGCCGCCGGCGCCGCTCTGGATGACGAGCGGCCACCGACGCCCGACGACATCGTCCGTGCGGTCGCGGCGGCCGTCGAGACCGTTGTCCGGCTGGGCGGTGCGCAACCGGGTGACAAGACAATGGTCGACGCCGCCGTGCCGTTCCTGCACGTCCTGAGGGCCGAGACAGCGGCGGGAACGGCGCTGCCCGCCGCCTGGTCGGTGGCCGCCGCGGAGGCGGCCGTGGCCGCCGCGGAAACCGCCCGGATACCTGCCCGGCTCGGCCGGGCCCGCACCCACGGCGACCACAGCATCGGCACGCCCGACGCCGGGGCGGTCTCCTTCGCCCTGATCGCCACCGCCCTCACCGACCACATCTCCACCGTTCAGCCCGGGGAGGAAGGATGACACTACGAATCGTCGTCGGCGCGGACAGCGCCGGCTTCAGCTACAAGGAGACGCTCAAGGCCGACCTGGCCGCCGATCCGCACGTGCGGGAGGTCATTGACGTAGGCGTCAGCTCCGACGAGGACACGGACTACCCGCACATCGCCGTTGCCGCCGCCCGTCTGATCGTCGAGGGCACCGCTGACCGCGCCCTGCTGGTCTGCGGCACGGGTCTGGGTGTCGCCATCGCCGCGAACAAGGTGCCCGGCATCCGGGCGGTCACGGCTCACGACTCGTTCTCGGTTGAACGCGCGATCCTGTCGAACAACGCCCAGGTGCTCACCTTCGGGCAGCGTGTCATCGGGCTGGAGCTCGCGCGGCGGCTGGCTCGGGAGTGGCTGGCCTACTCGTTCGATCCCACCTCCGCCTCCGCGGCCAAGGTCGCCGCGATCTGCTCGTACGAGGGAGGCTGACGGCGTGGTCCTCTGGATCGGCACCAGCTGGAAGATGAACAAGACCCGGGCCGAGGCGGCCCGATACGCCGACGGCCTGCGGGATGCGACGCCGCCGGGCGGCTGGCCCGGCGTCCAGGCGTTCGTCATCCCCCCAGCCACCGCCATCTCCGTGGTCCGCGACGCGCTGCCGCCGACATCGCGGGTCATCGTCGGTGCACAGAACGCGCACTGGGCGGACAGCGGCGCCTGGACCGGAGAGCTCTCGGTGCCACAGGTCGCCGACGTCGGCGCGACGGTGGTCGAGATCGGACACTCCGAGCGGCGCCAGCACTTCGGCGAGACAGACGACTCGGTCAACCGGAAGGTCCACGCGACGCTGCGGCACGGCCTGACGGCCCTCGTCTGCGTCGGGGAGCCGGCGCACATGCGGGCCGCTGGTGGGGCTGCCGAGTACGTACTCAGGCAGACCGCCGCCGCCCTGGAGCAGGTGACCGATCCGTCGGCGGTGCTGCTGGCCTATGAGCCGGTCTGGGCGATCGGCGAGCACGGCCGGGAGCCCACGGTCAGCGAGGTGGCCGAGGTCACCGAGGCGCTCGCCACCGAGTACGGCGACGGCGTGTCCGCCGTGCTGTACGGCGGCTCGGTCAACGCTGGAAACGCCCGGCAGTTGCTGCATGCGCCCGGCGTGCGCGGACTGTTCGTCGGGCGCAGTGCGTGGACCGTCGACGGCTACCTCAGGTTGCTCCACATCGCGGCCGACGTGGCACAGCAACTCGGCCCCGTACCGGCGTAGCCGTACCCGGACAGGGGTGGGAACTCCACGACCGACGTCGGCCCACACCCTCCATCACTGAGCAAAGACCCTGCCTACCCCCACCACCACACCACGAAGGGCTCATCATGAAGCGCAGTACTTCGCTGCTCACCGCAGTCGCGGCCGCTTCGCTCCTCGCCGCCAGCGGCTGCACCAGCAGCGCCAACGGCCAGAAATCGGACGGCGGATCGTTCAAGCCCAGGGGCAACGTCACCATGGTCGTCCCGTTCGGCGCGGGCGGCGGTAGCGACGTGTCCGGCCGGTCGATCGCCGCGGGTCTGGAGGCTGTGGTCCCGGGCCTGCGCGTCAACACGGAGAACCGGGACGGCGGCTCGGGTGCGGTCGGCTACTCCTACTTCCTGAGCAAGCAGGGCGACCCCAACTACCTGCTGCCCAGCGAGACCGCCCTGCTGGCCCTGCCGCTGAACACCAAAGTCAACTTTGACTACACGTCCTTCACCCCCATCATGAAGATCGGCGATGACTTCACCCTGGCCGTCGCTCCCACCAGCTCCCCCTGGCAGACCTGCACGGACGTGGTGAACGCCAGCAAGACCGGTCGAGTGCTCGCCGGTGTCTCTGGCGCGACCAGCCTGGACAACGTGGTCTTCACGCTGACCGAGCAGGCCACCGGCGCCAAGTTCGACCGGGTTCCGTTCGAGTCCGGCGACGAACTGCTCGCGGCGTTGCTGGGCAACCAGATCCAGGTCGCGTCGCTCAACCCCGGAGAGGTCGTCGAGCAACTCAAGGCCGGCAAGCTGAAGGCGCTGTGCTCCTTCTCCGAGAAGCGGTACGAATACCCCGAGCTCAAGGACATCCCGACCGCCAAGGAGCAGGGCGTCGACGTCGCGTATGCGCAGTTCCGGGGCATGATCGCGCCCGGTGGGATCAGCCCGGAGGCCAAGCGGTTCTGGATCGACGCCAGCCGGACCTTCGTCGATTCCGACAAGGCGAAGCAGTACATCGCCAGCAACTACCTACAGCCGAACGCCCTGTTCGGGGACGACTTCACGCGGTACCTGAAGGACAACAACGACCTGCTCAAGACAGCGCTGGGTAAGTAGGTGAGTACGCTGACTCGGCTTCGTGGCAGCGGCGAGGCAATGGCGTACGCCGTCCTCGCCCTGCTCGGCCTCGCCGCAGCGGCGGGAGGCTTCTTCTACGGCGTGTTCGTCGACGACGGCCGGGTCGGTCCCGGCTTCCTCCCGGTCGTCGCCGGCGGACTGACCGCGGTGCTCAGCAGCTGGATCGCGATCCGGCCGGCGGCAGCGCCCGTCGGTGCGGGCGAAGCGGCGGAGCGCTCGGACGCCGACGACGACGACATCGACGTCACCGGACGCAGCCAGCGGGAGCGGGTCCGCAACCTCTGGGCAGTGTTCGCGCTGACCTTCGGCGCGATCCTCCTGGTACAGGCCGTCGGATTCCTGGCGGCGTTCGCCGGGCTGGTCTTCGTGATCTCCACCTGGATCGAACGGCAGTCGCCGGTGAGGTCCGCACTCATCGCCGTGCTCACCGCCGCCCTGGTCTACGGCATCTTCGGCCTGTTCCTCAAGGTGCCCCTGCCCGGCGGGCTACTCGGACTCGGTACGGAGGGCTGATCGGTGATCGACAACATCCTGCTCGGCTTTCAGACCGCACTGACGCCCGAGAACCTGCTCTGGTGCTTCGTCGGCGTACTCGCCGGTACCGTGATCGGGCTGCTTCCGGGCCTCGGGTCGACCACCGGCGTGGCCGTACTCCTGCCGCTGACCCTGGACTTCGAGCCCGTCACCGCGCTCATCATGCTCGCCGGGATCTACTACGGCGCGCAGTACGGCGGAACGATCACGTCAGTGCTGATCTCCACGCCCGGTGAGGCGTCGAGCGTCGTGACCACGCTCGACGGCTACCAGATGGCGCGTAACGGCCGGGCCGGCGCGGCGCTGTCCATCGCCGCGATCGGCTCCTTCGTGGCGGCGATCTTCTCGCTCGTTCTGCTGATGGTGCTCGCACCACCGTTCGCGGGCTTCGCGCTGAAGTTCGGACCGGTCGAAAACCTGGCTATCATGATCCTCGGCCTGGCCACCATAGTCAGTTTCTCCGGTGACTCACGTATCCGCGGCTTCGCGATGGCCGCTGCCGGGTTGCTGCTGGCGACCGTCGGCTTGGACGCCGGCACCGGCACCTCGCGCTTCACCTTCGACAGCATCAACCTGCTCGGCGGGGTGCCGTTCGTCGAGGTCATGATCGGACTGTTCGCCGTCGGCGAGGTGATGTACCAGATCCGCGTCGGTGCCGCCGCGCCGATTCGGACCCGATTCCGGGATCTGCTGATCACCAGAAGCGAACTGCGCCGCAGCATCGGCCCGATCGGACGCGGCAGTATCCTGGGCTTCCTCCTCGGCTGCCTGCCCGGATCCGGCTCGACGCTGGCCTCCTTCATCGCCTACGGGGTGGAGAAGCGGGTCGGCAAGAACAAGGATCAACTCGGCCGCGGCGCGATCGAAGGGGTCGCCTCGCCGGAGAGCGCCAACAACGCAGCCGCCAACGCCAACTTCGTACCGACTCTCACCCTCGGCATTCCCGGGGGCGGTACGACCGCAGTGCTCCTCGGCGCATTCACCATCTACGGACTGCAGCCCGGCCCGCTGCTGTTCGAGAGCCAGCCAAAGCTGGTCTGGGGCCTGCTCGTCTCGTTCTTCCTCGGCAACGTCATGCTGCTGGTGCTCAACCTGCCGATGGCCCCGATTTTCGCCCAAATGCTGCGCATTCCGTACGCCTACCTGTATCCGATCATTCTGTTCACCAGCTTCGTCGGCGCATACTCCATCGACAACAACATGTTCAGCGTCTGGGTCGTCTTCGCTGCGGGTATCGCCGGCTACGTCATGCGGCGCTACAACCTACCGATGGCGCCCCTGGTCCTGGGTCTGGTGATCGGCCCGCTCTTCGAGAAGGCGCTCACCCAGACGTCGGCCCTCGGGAACGGCAACCTGCTGATCGTCTTCGCCCACCCGATCGCTCTGGTGGTGCTGGCGATGGCCCTCCTGCTGGTCGCCGGCCCATGGCTGGTACGGCTGCTTCCGCAGCGGGACACATCGGCCAGGGACCGCGAACCCGCCGGCGTGTGAGGTGACGGTCCGGCGGTTACGAGCACCGGTGGCGTGGCGACCATCGTCGCGTCACCGGGCTCGTGGGTCTTGTGCGAAGCGGTGGGTCGCCCTGGTCGACGAGCCGATCGACCTCGGGTAGCCTGACCTGCCCGTACCGGCGCTGCCTGAGCGGAAACCCGAGGAGAGCGAAGCCATGCGGGTCACCACGGTCGTCAACCTGAAAGGTCACCGCGACGACCCGGCGTACGCGGACGTGGTCTATGTCGGCCGTGCCATGTACCGCGGTGGTTGGCATCTCCCGCAGTCCCCCTTGTCCAGCCCGTTCCGGCCGGGGCCGGACGGCAGCCGGGACGAGGTCGTCGAGAAGTACCGGGCGTACCTGCTCGGCCGTCCCGACCTGCTCGCCCTTCTCCCCGACCTGCGCGGGCGCCGGCTCGGTTGCTGGTGCGTGCCGGAGCGCTGTCACGCCGAGGTGATCGCGGACCTCGCCGACTCGCTGCCGCCGTCAGACCGCTCATAGTGGGCTGATTTACGGCAATTAACGCTGAATGCGGCGTTCCGAACATGGCACAACCCGTATGGCCACCCAGAGTGACGTGCAGCAGCATGGAGGGAGGCTCTAATGGGGTGGTTCGCGTGGTCAGCACCTACCAGGCGGTCCGGAACTTTCGCCAGTTCCCGGCGGCGGCCCAGCGAGTGGCGGAAGCGGCGGCGGAGGAGCGGGAGCAGCGGCTCCGTACGGTCACCAGGAAGCGCAGCAGCAGAGCCGCGAAGGTGGCGGCCGACGCGAGCCGGCGGCTGCGCCGCCTGCTGGGCGACGACACCTGGGCGGATCTGCGGGAGCTGATGCGGCAGGAACGGATGACCGTCCGTGACCTGCTTCAGCCGCCCGAGGGGTTGACGCGACGCTACGACAAGCTGAACAAAGCCCGGAGGCGGAAGGCCGACGCCTTCCTGCGGAGCCGAGACGTCCGGCGGGAGGAGATCGTCGCGATAGCGGCGGACTACCACCGGGCCATCGCCGACGTCTTCGTGGCCAATGACAACATCAGCCCCGGGTTCCACCTCTCGAACAACCTCGACAGGTGGCTGAGCCTGTCCCCCTTCCACGACCGCGCCCTGCCCTGGGGGGTCTTCGAACCGGACGACAGCGATGACCCGCACCGGTGGGAGGTCTTCCGGCCGCCGTTCTTCGGGTTCAACTTCGGGTTCGTCCCGGTGCGCAACGACAACTTCGTCGTCGATCGCCTCCACACGCTGAACCCGTCCGTCGGAGACGTCGGCATCTCCATCACGATGGACGACGACGACGCCAGCGACTTCGACTACGCGTCCGGCGACGGCTTCAGCGCGGTGGCGTTCGCCTTCGTGCCGCCAACGACCGGCCTGGTCGAGGTCCTCATCGACGCGCAGTGCGTCCAGGCGACGCACCGCTTGGACACGACCGACGAATGGGGATGGTCGAACTCCAGCACCGGGCAGCAGAACTTCCTGATGCTCGACGTCCTGCATCCCAACGTCTCCGAGCCCTCGTACGCCGAGATGTCGGCCTTCGCCGAGGAGACCGACGACGACGAGAGCTTCCTGCAGGTGAAGTTGACCCGCGGCGCCCACTACTTCGCGCAGTTGTTCAGCGCCGGCCCGGTGCCGGCGGGTCAGTCGGTGATCGTGTGCGCCGGGACGCGCTCGTTCGACATCAGCGGCACGAACGACGTGTCCATCCACAGCACGTCCGACTTCCGGTGGTTCATCAGCTCGGTCGAGGTGCGCATCTCTCCGTGATGAGCAGGTTGGGCTCGGGAGGCACGGTCATGGTGCTACACCTCCGCGTCCTGGCCGGTCGTGGCGAACTCCGGTGCGCCGAGCCGCGTCGCGGCCTTCGCGCCGAGGCTCGTGCCGATGTGCCGCCGCATCACCTCGGCGGCGCCGCCGGCGTCGCCCGAGATGACGCACTGCAGCAGCGTCTCGTGCTCGGCCGCCTTCTGGTCCCGCTCTTCCTGGCTGCGGACGACCTCGAGGCCGAACCGGCGGTACCGGTCCGCCTTGTCCCACAGGGCGTCGAGGGTGCTGATCAGGATCTCGTTGTGCGACGCGGTGTAGATGGCGGTGTGGAAGCGGCGGTGGGCGACGAGGTCGACGAAGGCGGGGTTGCTCGGCAGGGGCTTCAGTCCCTGGATTGCCTCGCGCATCTCCCGGATGTCGGCGGTGCTGCGCCGTTCAGCGGCGAGGGCGGCGGCCAGCGGATCGAGTGAGGTGCGGATCTCCAGCAGGTCCCGTGCCTCCTCGGCGCTGAGCGGGGTGACCCGGGCGTCGCGGTGGGCGTCCAGTTCCACCAGTCCTTCGGACTTCAGGCGGCGCAGTGCCTCGCGCAGCGGGGTGGTGCTGATGCCGATCGTCCTGGCCAGCACCGCCTGGTTGAGGACCGTCCCCGGCTCGTACTCGCCGGAGAGGATCTGTTCCCGCAGCCTGCTGTAGGCGAAGTCGCTCTTCCTGGGGAAGAGCTCCGGCGTCTGACTCATCCGACCTCCCACGTTGGTCGTTATAACCTACCCCACTCCCGGGAACCTCGACGGGCACCCTCGACCCGCCCTCCCATCGTCGCCCTTGCAAGCCGGCCGAATTGTGGCCTTCCTGCCGGACTGGTGCTCCCGTCACCGGCTCACGGCAACTTTTTCAGCCCGGCCTGTTGACGGCTATAGGTTATAACCTCCATCGTGGGGTGGCTCCCACACCGACGTTTCCTTCCCATCAAGGAGCGGTAAATTGACCACCACCTTTGCGGGCCGCCCGCCCGCCTTCGGTCGTCGCCGCCTGCTGATCTCGCTCGCGGCGCTCACCCTCGTCACGCCCCTGGCCGCGTGCGGCGGCGGTGCCGAGCCGACGGCGCCGCCCAACGTGATCACCGAGGGCAAGGCCCCGGACTACTACCCGGCCGACTACAGCAAGATCATCGAGGCGTCCAAGGGTGAGGGCGGCGAGCTCACCATCTACTCCAACACCGACCAGGAGAACTGGGCGCCGGTCTTCCGCGACTTCCAGAAGAAGTACCCCTGGGTGAAGAAGATCTCGGCGAACAACCTCGACAGCGACGAGGTGTTCCAGCGGGCGCTGAGCGAGCAGGCGACGGGCCGCTCCCCGGTGGACATCCTGGTCTCCAACGCCGCCCAGGCGTGGGCGGAGTACAACGTCGAGGGCAAGAACCGCCTGATGCCCTACTCCTCCCCCGAGCTCGCCAAGCTGCCGACGTTCGCGACGCTGATGCCGAACGTGTACGCGATGTCGATGGACCCGATGACCATCGCGTACAACACCTCGCTGGTCCCCGAGGCGCCGACCGGTCTGGCCAGCCTCGCGGCGATCGTGGCGAAGGATCCGAAGAAGTTCGACAACAAGATCACCACCCGGGACGTCAAGGGGGCGTTCGGCTTCACCGTCTCCCACGCGTACACCCAGGCGCACCCCGACGGCTGGACGAGCTTGGAGAAGCTGCTCCCGCTCGCGCGGCCGGAGACGTCGTCCGGGACGCAGACCGAGAAGATCCTCGCCGGCGAGTACCTGGTCGGCTTCTTCATCTCCGGCGCCCCGGCGTATCCGGTGGTCAAGAACAGCGGCGGCCTGTTCAAGGTGACCTTCCTCGACGACGGCACCGTGGTGCTGCCCCGTGGCATCGGCATCGCGCCGCAGGCCCCGCACGCCAACACCGCCAAGCTGTTCACCGACTTCGTGCTCTCCACCGAGGGGCAGCGCGCGGTGGCCGAGGGCGGGCTGACGTCGTACCGGGACGACGTGAAGCAGGCCGACGGGCTGCACACCTACCAGGAGATCGTCGACAAGGTCGGCGAGCAGAACGTGATCCCGGTGAAGTACGCGCTCGTGCCGGACGCCGAGGTCCAGCAGTTCGTCAGCCGGTGGAACGGGCTGCTGGCCCGCTGAGCGGCCGCCCCTCATGAGCGGAGCGACAACGATGACAACCGTCACCACGCCGGCCGAGGCGTCGCGTCACGCGACGGGACCCGTCCCGGTCCCGCCGCGCTACCGGCGCCCGGCCGGCGTCGGCCGGGAACTGTGGGTGCAGTACGGCGTACTGGTCCTGCTGGCCCTGCTGGTGCTGGCGCCGGTCGTACCCACCCTCTACCAGTCGATCCTGGACCGGCCGCTGTACGAAGCCGGCGGCATCCTGACCGCGGACAACTACGTCCGGTTGTTCACCGAAGCGGGCTTCGGCCGGGTGGTCCTGAACACCGCGTTGTTCGCCGTGGCGACGACGGTCCTCACCCTGGTCATCGCGGTGCCCATGGCGATCATGGTGGTACGGACGAGGCTGCCCGGCGCGCGGCTGTTCGCCGCGGCGATGCAGTGGCCGTTCTTCATCTCCTCGCTGATCCTTGGCTTCGGCTGGATCACCCTGTACGGGCCGGCCGGCTTCGTCAGCGTCCAGGTCCGGCAGTGGATCGGCACGGTGCCGTGGAACTTGTACTCGATCCCCGGCATGGCGGTCACGGAGGCCGTGGCGCTGGCGCCGATCGCCTACGTGTTCTGCGCCAACGCCCTGCGGCAGTCCGACGCGTCGCTGGAGAGCGCGGCCCAGGTGTGCGGGGCTCGTCCCCTGCGGATCCTGTTCTCGGTCGTCGTACCGCTGCTGCGGCCGCCGATGGTCTACAGCTCCATCCTCGTGTTCAGCATGTCGGTGGAGACCCTCAGCGTCCCGCTGCTCTACGGACAGCCGGTCGGCATCTCGGTCTTCTCCACCTTCCTGTACAGCAACGGTCTGCAGTCCATCAACCCGGACTACGGGGTCCTCGGCGCCGCGTCCACGCTGATCCTGCTGGTCACCGTCGCGCTGGTGGCCGCGCAGGCCAAGCTGTTGAAGGACGCCCAACGGTTCGTCTCGGTACGGGGCAAGGCGACCCGGCCGCGGCGGCTGGACCTCGGTCGGGTCCAGTGGGTGGGCATGGCGGCTATCACGGTGTACGTCGTCTTCGGTGCCCTGCTGCCGATCGGCGGCCTGGTCTTCCGGTCGTTCACCCTGGTCTTCACCCCCCTGCAGTCGCCGCTGAAGACCCTCAGCACGGCCAACTACGAGCGGATCTTCGGCTTCGAGGCGTACGTCCAGTCGATCTGGAACAGCCTGATCGTCGCCGCGGGCGGCGCCGTCCTGGTCAGCCTGTTGTCCCTGGTGGCCGTGGTGGTGGCCCGCCGGTCGAGCTTCCGGTTCGCCCGTGCGGTGGAGTACCTGTCCCTGGCGCCGCAGGCCATGCCCGGGATCATCATCGGCATCGGTCTCTTCTGGGCCTTCGCCTACGCCCCGTTCGGCGTCGGCGGCCTGATCCAGGGCACCCTGCTCGCACTGATCATCGGACTCGGGCTGCGCGCGCTGCCCAGCGGCTTCGGCTCCATCGCCCCGTCGGTCATGCAGATCGGCCAGGAACTCGACAACGCCGCCCGCGTGTCCGGCGCCGACTGGCTGCGCACCTTCACCCGCGTCCTCGGCCGGCTGCTCGTACCGGCGTTCGCCGGGGCGGTGATCCTCACCTTCGTCACCATGCTCAAGGAGTACTCACCGGCGATCTTCCTCAAGTCGGCCGACTCCAACATCCTGGGCACCACGATGCTCGAGCTCTGGGTCCAGGGCAACACCGGATCCGTGGCCGCGCTGGCCACGGTCCAGATCGCCATCACCGCCGCCTTCGTCGGCCTGGCCGGGCTACTCATGAGAGGGCATCACGATGCCTGAGGTCACCATCACCAAGTTGTTCAAGACGTTCGGTCCCGTGACCGTGCTGCACGAGATCGACCTGACCATCCGCGACGGCGAGTTCTTCACCCTGCTCGGCCCGAGCGGCTGCGGGAAGTCCACGACGCTCAACTGCGTCGCGGGCCTGGAACGCCCCACCGGCGGCACGATCAGCGTCGGCGGGATCACCTTCGTGGACACCGCCGGCCGGCGGTTCCTCCCGCCCGAGGAGCGCAACCTCGGCATGGTGTTCCAGTCGTACGCGCTGTGGCCGCACATGACGGTCGAGGCGAACCTCGCCATGCCGCTCACCATCCGCAAGGTGGGCCGGAAGGACCGGCAGGAACGCATCACCGACGCGCTGGACAAGGTCGGCCTCGCCCACCTCAAGGACCGCTACCCCCATCAGCTCTCCGGCGGGCAGCAGCAGCGCGTCGCGCTGGCCCGCGCGCTCGTCTACTCGCCGTCCGTGCTGCTGCTGGACGAGCCGCTGTCCAACCTCGACGCCAAGCTCCGCGAGCAGGCCCGGGCCTGGCTCAAGCGACTCCAGGAGGACCTGGGCATCACCACCGTCTACGTCACCCACGACCAGGACGAGGCGCTCGCGCTCAGCGACCGGATCGCGGTGATGTCGGAGGGCCGCGTGCTCCAGGTCGGTACCCCCCGGGAGATCTACGAACGCCCCACCGCACCCGAGGTCGCCGCGTTCGTCGGCCGGTGCAACTTCCTGCCCGGTCGGGTGACGGAGATCGCGGACGGCCGTAGTCGCATCCGCCTGGACTGCAGCGGCGACGTCGTCGAGGTGCGCGGCGCCGAGGCCGTCCGGCCGGGACAGGAGGTCACCGTGGCGATCCGCCCCGAGCGGCTGGCGGCGCTGCCCGCCGGCGACCCCGTCCCCGAGGTCAACAGCCTGACCACCGAGGTGCTGACCAGCTCCTACGTCGGGTCCCGCTACGAGTACGACCTCAAGCTGGGCACCCAGGTGGTCCAGGTGGCGACGTCCCGGCCCGGACTCACCGGGACGGTGTGCCTGACCTTCGAGCCCGACCAGGCGCTGCTCTATCCCCAGGCGGTCGTCCCGTCGGCGGAGGTCGCGGACCTGCTCACCATCCCGGCATGACCCCCATCAGGCCCGACACTTCGCGAAAGGCACCCCCACACATGACCAGCACCACCCGCTCCGGCCGTTACTCACTCGGGGTCCTGCACGGCGACGGCATCGGGCCGGAGATCGTCCCGGCGTCCGTCGCCGTGGTCGACGCCGCCGTCGAGGCCGCCGGGCTCGACCCGGTCAACTGGGTCGAGCTGCCGCTGGGCGCGGCGGCCATCGCCGACCACGGCACCGCCGTCCCGCAGTCGACCCTCACCGCGCTCGCCGACCTCGACGGCTGGCTGCTCGGCCCGCACGACAGCGCCGCCTACCCGCCCGAGCACCGCGCGCAGCTCAACCCGAGCGGCACCATCCGCAAGCACTTCGACCTGTACGCGAACATCCGGCCCGCCAAGGCGTTCGACGGCGGCAAGGCCGTGGTACCCGGCACGGACCTGGTGATCGTCCGCGAGAACACGCAGGGCTTCTACGCCGACCGCAGCACGTACGCCGGCACCGGCGAGTTCATGCCCTCACCGGACGTGGCCATCGCCCTCGGCATCATCACCCGACCCGCGGTGGAGCGCATCGCCCGGTCCGCCTTCGAGCTGGCCCGCCGACGGAGCAAGCGGGTCACCATCGTGCACAAGGCCAACGTGCTCAGGATGACCACCGGGCTCTTCCGCGACGTGTGCCGCGAGGTCGGGCGGGACTACCCCGACGTGAGCGTCGACGACTTCCACATCGACGCCATGACGGTTCACCTGGTCCGCCGGGCCGACGACTTCGACGTCATCGTCACCGAGAACATGTTCGGCGACATCCTGTCCGACCTGGCCGGGGAGATCGCCGGGTCGCTGGGCATCGCACCGTCGATCAACTCGTCCGACACCCACGCGATGGCCCAGGCGGCGCACGGCTCGGCGCCGGACATCGCCGGCCGCGACATCGCCAACCCGATCGCCATGATCCTGTCCAGCGCCATGTTGCTCGACTGGCTCGGCGCGAAGCACGCCGACGGGCGGGCCCGGGACGCCGCGACCCGGGTGGAGCGGGCCGTGGCGGCCACGGTGGGCGCCGGCACCACCACCCGCGATCTGGGCGGATCGGCGTCGACGAGCGCCTTCTCCGCCGCCGTGGTCGACGCGGTCCGCGCCGGCTGAACCCGACCGCCTGGCGGGCGGCACCGGACGGTGCCGCCCGCACGGAAGCCTGCCCACCAGAAGGAGCACCGTTGAGCGACCGCCCACCCACCGTCGCCGTCATCCACGCCACCCCGGCGTCGATGCCACCGGCGACCGACGCCTTCGCCGCCGCGTTTCCCCGGGCCCGCGTCTGGCACCTGCTGGACGACCTGCTGCTGACCCAGGCCGAGGAGCACGGCGGGGTCACCGCGCCGTTGCGGCGACGCATGAGCGGCCTCATCGGGTACGCGGTCGACGGCGGGGCGGACGCGGTCCTGCTCAGCTGCTCTTTGTACGGGCCGGTCGCCCAGGACCTCGCGCCCGCGTACCCGGTCCCCGTGCTCGCCTCCGACCAGGCGTTGTTCGACGAGGTCGCGCGGCGCCGGCCGGCCCGGGTGACGGTCCTCGGTCCGGCACGGAGCGGCGTCGACGACACCGTCACCCGCCTCGGCGCCCACGTCGCGGCGGCCTCGGTCGACGTCCACGTCGCCGGGGCGGTGGTGGACGGCGCCCGCACGGCCGGCGACCGGGAGGCCCTGGCCCGGCTCGTCGGCGACGCGGCACGGCGGGTCGAGCGGCAGAGCGACCTGATCCTGCTCGGCCAGTTCTCGATCTCACCCGGACTCGCGGCGGCCCGGGCGGCGGTCGACGTACCCGTGCTCGGCGCGGCCGACACCGCGGCCACGGCACTGAGTCGCCGGCTCGGCGCGGAGGTCGCGCGATGAGTGGCAGGCCAGCCGGCCCGATGCTGGGCTGCATTGCCGACGACTACACCGGCGGCACGGACGTGGCGGCCGCGCTCCGGCGCGCCGGGCTGCGCACGGTCCTGCTGTTCGGCTCCCCCGATCCTTCGCGCGGGCTGCCCCCCTGCGACGCGGTGGTCGTCGCGCTCAAGTCGCGAACCGCCCCGGCCGTCGAGGCGGTCGCGCGGTCGCGGGACGTCCAGCGCTGGCTGCGCGGCCGCGGCGTCGAGCGGGTGTACTTCAAGTACTGCTCCACCTTCGACTCCACCGACGCCGGCAACATCGGTCCGGTCACGGACGCCTTGCTGGACACGGCCGGCGACCCGATGACGCTGATCTGCCCGGCCTCGCCGGAACACAGCCGCACGGTCTATCAGGGTCACCTCTTCGTCGGGGACACGCTGCTGTCCGAGTCGCCGATGCGGCACCACCCGCTGACCCCGATGACCGACGCCAACCTGGTCCGGATCATGGGCCGGCAGACCCCGCACCCGGTCGGCCTGCTCCCGCTGGACGTGGTGCGCGCCGGCCGCGAGGCCGTCGCGGCGCGGCTGGCCCGGCTGCGCGCCGACGGCGTACGCCATGTCGTGGTCGACGCCACCGACGACGCCGACCTCGACGTCGTCGCGGCGGCCGCCGGGTCGCTCGCGGTGTTGACCGGCGGCGCCGGCCTCGCCCGGGCCGTCGGGGCCGCCTTCCGGGAGGGCACGACGGACGGGGCGCCCGTCCCCGCCCCGCTTCCCGCGGGTCCCGGCCTGGTGCTCGCCGGCAGCTGCTCCGCCGCCACCCTCGCGCAGGTCGACCACGCCCGCTCGGCGTTCCCCTCCCACCGCCTCGACCCGGCGGCGACCCCCGACCCCGACGAGCTGCTCGCCACGGCGACCACCTGGCTGCACGAGCACCTCGCCGAGGCACCCCTGATGATCTACTCCTCCGCCCCCGTCGAGCAGCGCCGGGCAGCCGTCGCCGCCCTCGGGCCCCGCACCGCCGAGATCCTCGAACAGACCCTCGGGGCGCTGGCGCGTACCGCCGTCGACCTCGGGGTGCGCCGCCTCGTGGTGGCCGGCGGCGAAACGTCGGGCGCCGTGGTGTCGGCGCTGGGTGTCGACGCCGTGGTCGTCGACCGCGAGGAGGACCGGGGCGTGCCGTGGTGCGTGACCACCGAGCCGCCGGTGCTCGGCCTGCTGCTCAAGTCCGGCAACTTCGGCCGACCGGACCTGCTGGTCCGGGCCGCGAAGGGAGCGGCATGACCCACGACGCCCGGCAGCAGATCGCCGCGCTCGGCGCCTCGCTGTTCGCCCGCCGGCTCACCTTCGGCCGCACCGGCAACCTCAGCGTCCGCGACGGCGGCCGGATCCTGCTCACCCCGACCGGAGCCAGCCTGGGCGCCCTGGACCCGGGGCACCTGTCGGTCGTCGACCTGGCCGGCGAACACGTCGCCGGGCCCGCCCCGTCCAAGGAGGCCTTCCTGCACGCGGCCGTCTACCGGGCCCGCCCGTCGGCCGGTGCCGTCATCCACCTGCACAGCACCTACTCGGTCGCCGCCTCCTGCCTCGCGGACCTCGACCCGAGCGACGTCCTGCCGCCGTTGACGGCCTACTACGTGATGCGCGTCGGGCGGCTGCCGCTGCTGCCGTACCACGCCCCCGGCGACACCGGGCTGCGGACGCTCGCCGAGGACATCGCCCGGGACCACCACGCGTTCCTGCTGGCCAACCACGGCCCGGTGGTCGCCGGCGCGGACCTGGCCACGGCCGCCGACGCCGTGGAGGAACTGGAGGAGACCGCCCGGCTGTTCCTGCTCCTGGCCGGTCACCGGACCCGGCCACTGACCCCGCAGCAGGTCGAGGACCTCACCGCGCGATCCCGCCGCCCGCCCGCCGCGCCCACGAAGGGAACCCCACGATGACCCGCACCCGGATCGACACCGATCGGCTCACCGCCTTCGGCGCCCGGATCCTCACCGCGGTCGGCGTGTCCGACGCCGACGCCCGGCTGGTCAGCGACAGCCTCGTCACCGCCGATCTGTGGGGACACCCGTCGCACGGCATGCTGCGGCTGCCCTGGTACGTCGCGCGGCTGCGCTCCGGCGCGATGCGACCGGTCACCCGGCCGGAGACCGTGGTCGACTCCGGGGCCGTCGCCGTCCTCGACGGACACGACGGCATCGGACAGGTCATCGCCGACCACGCGTGCCGGGAGGCGGTCGCGCGCGCCGGTCGCCACGGGGTCGCGGCGGTGGCCGTCCGCAACAGCAACCACTTCGGCACCGCCGCCTACTGGACCCGGCGGATGGCCGGGGCGGGCTGCGTCGGGATCCTCACCACCAACGGCAGTCCCGCCATGGCGCCCTGGGGCGGACGGGAGAAGACCGTCGGGGCGAACCCCTGGTCGATCGCCACCCCCGGGGGCAGCGAAGGACCCCTGGTCCTCGACATCGCCAACACCGCCGTGGCCCGCGGCAAGATCTACGCCGCCCGCCAACGCGGCGAGACCATCCCGGCGGATTGGGCCATCGACGCCGACGGGCGGCCGGTGACCGACCCGCACGTCGCCGTCGACGGCATCCTCGCCCCGATGGCGGGGCACAAGGGCTACGCGATCGCGTTCATGATGGACGTCCTGTCCGGCGTCCTCACCGGCAGCTCGTACGCGACGGACGTGACCGGGCCCTACGTGCCGGACCGGCGCAGCGGCTGCGGTCATCTGGTGCTCGCCCTGCGCGTGGACGCCGTCGGAGACCCGGAGACGTTCCGGCGGCGCGTCGACGACCTCGTCACCACCACCAAGCGGGTGCCGCTGGCCGCCGACGCGACCGAGATCTACTACCCCGGCGAGATCGAGGAACGCGCCGAGGCACAGGGCCGGTCGGCCGGGGTGCTCCTGCCCGAGCGGACGGTGCTGGACCTCCGGGACCTCGCCGGCTCCTGCGGCGTGCCGTTCGACCTCACCGACGCGATCGTGCGGCGCTGATGTTCACCGTCGTGGTCCACCTCGAGGTGCTGCCCGACCGGCTCGACGAGTTCCTGGCCGGCATCGAGGCCAACGCGCGGGCCTCGCTGCGGGAGCCGGGCTGCCTGCGCTTCGACGTCCACCGCATCGCCGGCGACCCGAACCGGTTCCTGCTCTACGAGATCTACCGCGACGAGGCGGCCTTCCAGCAGGAACACCGGTCGGCGCCGCACTACGCGCAATGGCAGCAGGTGGTGGCCCGCTGCGTGCCGCCCGGCGGCCGGACCAACACCTACGCGACGCCGGTCTTCCCGGCCGACATCCCCGAATCGCAGCAAGGACGAACATGAGCAGCAACTCCTTCGGTACGGCCGCAACCCTGCGCGTCGGCGACGTCCGGTACGCCGTGCACCGGCTGGCGGACGTCGCGCCGCCCGATCTTCCGTACAGCCTCCGGATCGTGCTGGAGAACCTGCTGCGGCACGAGGACGGCGACGGCGTCACGGCCGAGCCGATCCGCGCGCTGTTGAACTGGGGGAACCAGGCCGCACACGAGGTGGCCGTCGACCTCCACCCGGCCCGGGTGTTCCTGCACGACACCAACGGCGTGCCCACCCTGGTCGACCTGGCGGCGATGCGCGACGCCGTCGCCCGGGTCGGTGGCGACCCCGACCGGGTCAACCCGTCCATCCCCGCCGAGCTCGTCGTGGACCACTCCGTCGTCGCGGACGTGTTCGGCCGCCCGGACGCGCGGGAGCGGAACGTGGAGATCGAATACTCGCGCAACGCCGAGCGGTACCGCTTCCTGCGCTGGGGCCAGACGAACCTGTGGAACCTGGCCATCGTCCCGCCGGGCACCGGCATCATGCACCAGGTCAACGTGGAGCATCTGGCCCGGGTCGTGATGGCCGACCAGGGGTGGGCCTACCCCGACCTGTGCCTGGGCACCGACTCGCACACCACCATGGTCAACGGGCTCGGGGTGCTGGGCTGGGGCATCGGCGGCATCGAGGCCGAGGCCGCGATGCTCGGGCAGCCGCTGTCCATCCGGCTGCCGCCCGTCGTCGGCGTACGACTGCGCGGGTCCCTGCCGGAGGGCGCCACCGCCACCGACCTCGTCCTGACCATCACCGAACTGATGCGCCGGCACGGGGTGGTGGGCAGCTTCGTCGAGTTCTCCGGCCCCGGCGTCGGCGAGATCACCCTGGCCGACCGGGTCACCATCGCCAACATGAGCCCCGAGTTCGGCTCCACCTGCGCGTACTTCCCCATCGACGAGGAGACCCTGCGCTACCTGCGCTTCACAGGCCGGCCCGCCGCGCAGGTCGCCCTGGTCGAGGCGTACGCGATGGAGCAGGGCCTGTGGCACGACCCGGACCGGCCCGTCCGGTATTCGGAGGTCGTCGACCTCGACCTCGGAGCGGTGGTGCCGTCCCTGGCCGGGCCGCGCCGGCCGCAGGACCGGGTGGCCCTGAACGCCGCGAAGCCGGCGTTCCGGCAGGCCCTGCGCGACGCGCGGCACGCCGACGGTGGGCACCGGCCGACGCCGGTGGCCGTGGTGGTGGACGGGGAACCGGCCACGCTCGACGACGGACACGTCGCCATCGCCGCGATCACGTCGTGCACCAACACGTCCAACCCGTCGGTCATGGTGGCCGCCGGTCTGCTGGCCCGTAACGCCGTGCGGCGCGGCCTTCGCCGCCAGCCCTGGGTGAAGACCAGCCTCTCCCCCGGCTCCCGGGTCGTCACCGACTACTACGACAAGGCCGGCCTCACCCCCTACCTCGACGCGCTCGGCTTCCACCTCACCGGGTACGGCTGCATGACCTGCATCGGCGCGTCCGGCCCGCTCATCGACGAGGTCTCCGTCGCCGTACGCGAGCAGGACCTCAGCGTGGTCTCCGTCCTGTCCGGCAACCGCAACTTCGACGGGCGCATCAACCCCGACGTGCGGATGAACTACCTGGCGTCACCGCCCCTCGTGGTGGCGTACGCGCTGGCCGGGACGATGGACATCGACCTGACCACCGAGCCCGTCGGCACCGATCCGGCCGGGCAACCGGTCCACCTGCGCGACATCTGGCCCACGCCGCACGAGATCCAATCCGTCATCGACGCCACCATCGATCCCGGCATGTTCACCACCGCCTACGCCGACGTGCTCGCCGGCGACGACCGGTGGCGTGCTCTCGACGCGCCCGCCGAACCCACCTTCGGCTGGGACGACGCCTCCACCTACCTGCGGCGACCGCCGTACTTCGACCACCTCCGGCCGGAGCCGGCACCCCAGGCCGACATCGCCGGCGCGCGGGTCCTGGTCAGGCTCGGGGACTCCGTCACCACCGATCACATCTCCCCCGCCGGCGCCATCCCGGCGGGCACCCCGGCCGGCCGCTACCTGCGCGACCTGGGCGTCGCGCCGTTCGCCGTCAACACGTACGCGTCGCGGAGGGGCAACCACGAGGTGATGATGCGCGGCACGTTCGCCAACGTCCGGCTGCGCAACCAGCTCGTGCCCGGCGTCGAAGGCGGCTACACCCGGTTCCTCGACGGGGACGACGAGGTCACCACGGTCTTCGAGGCGGCCATGGCCTACCGGGCGGCAGCCACTCCGCTGCTCGTCCTCGCCGGCAAGGACTACGGCAGCGGCTCGTCCCGGGACTGGGCGGCGAAGGGGCCGGCGCTGCTCGGCGTGCGGGCGGTGCTTGCCGAATCCTTCGAACGGATCCACCGCGCCAACCTCGTGGGCATGGGCATCCTTCCCCTGCAGTTCCTGCCGGGCGACAGTGCCGACTCCCTCGGCCTGACCGGGACGGAGAGCTACACGATCTCCGGGTTGGCGGCCGCCACGGACGGACGGACCCGCGCCAGGGCCACCGTCTCCGCCGGAGACGTGGTCTTCGACGTGACGGTGCGTCTGGACACGGCGCGGGAGGCCGCCTACTACCGGCACGGCGGCATCATGCCCTACGTGCTGCGCGCCATCGGCCGGCACGACTCCACCGGTTCTTGATCCGTGGTGGGGGGGGGGGGGGGGGGGGGGGACGGGCGGGGGGGGGGGGGGGTTTTTTTGTGGGGGGGGGGAGGTGACGGGGGAGGAGA
>NZ_JBVJJA010000049.1:0-43145 GCF_055586005.1 Micromonospora sp. NPDC051924 | reverse complement strand
GATGGTCTGGGTTGGCGGGCCTCGGTGCCCGGTGGAGAGGGAGCAAACCCCCCCCCCCCCCCCCCCCCCCCCCCCCCCCCCCCCCCCCCCCCCCCCCCCCCACGGTCAGTCGTACGCGAGGGGTCAGCGACGGCTCTCGCCGCTGCCGATCTCCTCCCGCTCCGGCCGGGGCTCGACCGGCGGGTGCCCCGGCGAGACCGGCGCCTCGGCCGGCTTCTCGATCGGGTAGAAGAAGCCCCGGATCGCCGGGCCGAGCGCGCCCAGCCGGTTCATCTTCTTGGGGACGACCCAGCCGACGTAGTCCAGCGCCGGGCCGTGCCCGTCGTGGCCGTCGACCGGGCTGAGCGGCTGGTGCACCTCGACGAACCGGCCGTCCGGCAGCCGCTTGATGATGCCGGTCTCCACGCCGTGCGCCAGCACCTCCCGGTCGTGCTGCTGCAGACCGAGGCAGATGCGGTACGTGACGTAGTAGGCCAGCGGCGGCAGGATCAGGATGCCGATCCGGCCCGCCCAGGTCATCGCGTTCAGGCTGATGTGGAACTTGTCGGCGATCACGTCGTTGGCGCCGGAGAGGGTCAGCACGAGGTAGAAGGCGACGGCCATCGCGCCCGCCGCGGTCCGGGCCGGCACGTCCCGGGGCCGCTGGAGCAGGTTGTGGTGCTTGTAGTCCTTGAGGCGGCGCGCCTCCAGGAACGGGTACATCGTCGACAGGCCGACCAGGATGCCGGGGAGCACGACCGTCGGCCAGAACAGCGGCGGAATGACGTATCCGTTGCCGATCGGGATGCTGATCTCCCAGCCCGGCATGAGTCGGGTCGAGCCGTCGAGGAACATGACGTACCAGTCGGGCTGGCTGGCCGCCGAGACCACCCACGCCTCGTACGGGCCGAAGTACCAGATCGGGTTGATCTGGAACAGGCCGCCGAAGAGCGCGATCACGCCGAAGACGACCATGAAGAAGCCGCCCTGCTTGAGCGCGTAGCGCGGGAACATCCGCTCGCCGACCACGTTCTCGTTGGTCCGGCCGGGGCCGGGCCACTGGGTGTGCTTCTGCTTGAAGACCAGGCCCAGGTGGACGCTGATCAGCGCCACCAGCAGACCCGGGATGAGCAGCACGTGGGCGATGAAGAAGCGGCTGATGATGATCGTGCCCGGGAACTCCCCGCCGAAGATCGACGAGCTGACCCAGGAGCCGATCACCGGGATCGACAGGATGATGCCGGAGGCGATCCGCAGACCGGTGCCGGAGAGGCCGTCGTCCGGCAGCGAGTAGCCGGTGAAGCCGGCCAGGAAGCCGACCCAGAACAGCAGCGAGCCGATGATCCAGTTGGTCTCACGCGGCTTGCGGAACGCGCCGGTGAAGAACACCCGCAGCATGTGCACCACGATCGCGGCCATGAACAGCAGCGCCGCCCAGTGGTGCATCTGCCGCATGATCAGACCGCCCCGGACGTCGAACGACAGGTCCAGGCTGGAGGCGTACGCGGCCGACATCGGGGTGCCCCGCAGCGGGGCGTAGCTGCCGTTGTAGGTGACCTCGGTCATCGACGGCTCGAAGAAGAAGGTCAGGAACACACCGGTCAGCAGCAGGACGACGAACGAGAAGAGCGCGATCTCGCCCAGCAGGAAGGACCAGTGGTCCGGGAAGACCTTGTTCAGCAGCTTGCGCAGCGGGGTGGCCACCTGGAAGCGGTCGTCCACCGCCCCGGCGGTCTTGGCCGGCACCGCTGCTACGTCAAACTTTCGGCGCTTCATGGCCGCTCCCAGAAGTCGGGACCGATGGTTTCGGTGTAGTCGGACTTCGCCACGAAGAAGCCCTCCTCGTCCACCTCGATCGGCAGCTGCGGCAGCGGCCGGTTCGCCGGGCCGAAGACCGGCTTGGCGTTGTCGGTGATGAGGAACTGCGACTGGTGGCAGGGGCAGAGCAGGCGGTTGGTCTGCTGCTCGTAGAGGCTGGCCGGACAACCGGCATGCGTGCAGATCTTGGAGAACGCGACGTAGTTGCCCCACATGAAGTCGCCGTGGCCCTTGCGTGCGTTGGCGGCGCGCGACTTCTGCGCGTCGTCCTCGCGCAGGTGGATCAGCAGGGTCGGCGAGTCGGCGTACTTGTTGCTCACGCCGCCGTCGACGCCCGGGAAGACGGTGAGCTGGCCGCCGGCGCTGATGTCGGCCGGGCGGATCGGCCGGCCGTCCTCGCGGATCAGCCGGATCTTCTTGCCGCCCTGCGGCTTGAACCCGGTGGTGAACATCTGGTTGTTCTTGTGCGGGTTCGAGATCAGACCACCGACCAGCGGCGCCGCGGCGACCGCGCCGACCGGCAGCAGGCCGGCCATCAGCGACATGCCGAGCAGCGGGCGGCGCTTCACCCCGAGCTCGTCGGCCATGTAGAGGATCGTCTCGCCGGTGAGCTTGCGGTCCTCCGTCGCGCCCGGCTGGTCGTGCCGGCCCTGGATCGAGACCTCCTTGGGCAGCAGCTTCTTGCCCCAGGTGAGGATGCCGAAGCCGATGCCGAGGAGCGCGATGCCGAGGGTCAGGCCGAGCAGCGGGGTGTAGGCCTTGTCGCCGCCGCGGCCCGCCTCCCACTTCCACGGCCACCAGATGTAGATGATCAGGAACGCGGTGGCGGCCGCGCCGGTCAGCAGGAACATCGTGGCGACCGTACGGGTCAGCCGGCGCTCCGCCCGGCTGCCCGGAACGACCTGCGGCTCGTAGTGGACGATCTCGATGTCGTCCCGCCGCGCGCCCTCCTCGACGATGTCGAACCGGGAGAGCCGGGGGTCGTTCAGGTCGAGCGGCTCCCGGCCCTGCGGGGCCTGGTGCTCGGTGTGGGTGCTCATGCCGTCACCTCGCTACGGGTGGCGCCGGGGATCGACGCCACAGCACTGAAACGAATGATCCGCTCGGTCACGACTTGCCCGCAATCCACAGGCTCGTGAAGACCAGCGCAACGATGCCGACCAGGAAGATCGCGAGACCCTCGGTCGACGGGCCGTACCGGCCCAGGTTGAAACCGCCCTGGTCCTGAGTCTCCTTCAGGTTCTCCTGGATGTAGGCGATGATGTCCGCCTTCTGCTCCGGAGTGATCTGGTTGTCGCCGAACACCGGCATGTTCTGCGGGCCGCTCAGCATGGCGGCGTAGATCTGCCGGTCGCTGGCCGGCTTGAGGCTCGGGGCGAACTTGCCCGAGGAAAGCGCGCCGCCGCCGGCGCCGAAGGCGTGGCACTGCGAGCAGTTGATCCGGAACAGCTCGCCACCGGTGGAGATGTTGGCACCCTCGCGCAGGTTGCCCTGCGGCACCTGCGGGCCGCCGCCGAGCTCCTGGATGTACTGGCCGAGCTGGCGGACCTGCTCGTCGGTGAAGTGCGGGGGCTTGCGCTGCGCCTGGGCCTCCTGTCGGGCCATCGGCATGCGGCCACTGCTGACCTGGAACTCGACCGAGGCCGACCCGACGCCGATCAGGCTCGGACCGCGTCCCTCGACGCCCTGGGCGTTGCGACCGTGACAGGTCACACAGCTCACGTCGAACAGCGCCTTGCCCTCGTTGGCGGCGGCGCTCAGGGGCGGGTTGTCCTGCGCCTGCACGCCGGGGGCGAAGACGGTGTAGGCGCCGCCGGCCAGCATCAGCGCGGCGGTCAGGCGGACCGCGGCACCCAGCCGGCGGCGGCCCCTGCTGCGCGCTACGGGCCGCCCGCGCAGCCGCGCGAGCAGACCGCGTCGGCGGTCGTTGTCAGAAGTCATGACCTGTGTCCTTAACCGGTTGGACCTTGTCTCAGGGGACGGAGCAGCGGCGCGATTCGTGACGCGCCAAGATCACTGAAGCCAGTAGATCATGGCGTAGAGCCCGATCCACACGACGTCGACGAAGTGCCAGTAGTAGGACACGACGATGGCCGACGTCGCCTGCGCCGGGGTGAACCGGCCCATGGTGGTACGGATCATGAAGATGATGAACGCGATCAGACCGCCGGTCACGTGCAGACCGTGGAAGCCGGTGGTCAGGTAGAACATCGACCCGTACCCGTCGGCGTTGATCTTGACGCCCTCGTGGACCAGGTTGCGGTACTCGTTCGCCTGGCCGAGCACGAAGATCAGACCCATCACGAAGGTGATCGTGAACCACCGGCGCAGGGCGTGGACGTCACCCTTCTCGGCCGCGAAGACACCGAGCTGGCAGGTCACCGAGGACAGCACCAGGATCACCGTGAAGGTGGTCGCGTAGGGGATGTTGAGAACCTCGGTGTGCTTCTCCCAGAGCTCCGGCGCCGCCGCGCGGATCGAGAAGTACATCGCGAACAGCGCCGCGAAGAACATGAGTTCGCTGGAGAGCCACACGATCGTGCCGACGCTGACCATGTTGGGTCGCGTCAGGGAGTGGATCCGGCTCTTGTCAATGGCTGGGGCCGCAGTCACGCGGTCATTATTGCCCTTGACCGGGACCGACGATCAGCGGGGTCGGAAACCTGTGCCGACAGTGGCCCGATCGGGGTCGTCCGCTTCGCCTGACCTACCCTGAAAAGCGTGCTGCACGTCGATCAGATCTTCGCCGCCACCTCGGATGCCACCGCGCCGGCCCTGGCGAGCGGGGGCGGCAGCGTCCCGCCGCCGTTCACCGTCACCCGGGTCTTCACCGAGGCCGAGCTCAACAGCTGGCTCGCCCTGGGGCTGGTGCTCGCCGCGGGGCTCTACCTCTACGGGGCGTACCGGATGCGGCTGCGCGGCGACCGGTGGCCGGTGATCCGCACGGTCTGCTTCCTCGGCCCCGGCCTGGGCGGCATCGCCGCCGTGACGCTGAGCGGGCTGGGCGCGTACGACACCACGCTGTTGTCGGTGCACATGATCCAGCACATGGTGCTCGCCATGGTGTCGCCGATCTTCCTGGCGCTCGGCGCCCCGGTGACCCTGGCCCTGCGTACCCTGCCGGTGCGGCCCCGCAAGCGGCTGCTGGCGATCGTGCACAGCCGGATCGCCCGGGTCTACAGCTTCCCGCTGGTGGCGTTCGCCATCTTCGTGGTGAACCCGTTCGCGCTCTACTTCACCGGCCTCTACGAGTTCACCCTGCAGCACGAGTGGGCGCACGAGCTGGTGCACGCCCACTTCATCGCCACCGGCTGCGTCTTCTTCTGGCCGCTGCTCGGCCTGGACCCGCTGCCCGGGCGCTGGCCGTACCCGGCCCGGGCGCTGCTGATGGTGCTCTCCGTGCCGTTCCACACCGTGCTCGGGCTGACCATCATGCAGAGCACCACCCTGCTCGGCGGCGACTGGTACCCGTCGCTGCACCTGGCCTGGTCGGACCCGTGGAACGACCAGGTGGTCGCCGGGGGCGTGCTGTGGGCCGGCGGCGAGTTCGTCAGCGTCACCATGCTGGCCGTGCTGGTCGTGCAGTGGATCAAGCAGTCCGAACGGGAGGCCCGCCGGTTGGACCGCGAGCTGGACCGCCAGGAGGCCCGCCAGCGCGCCGCGGAGAGCGCCGCCTGAGCGCCCCGCGGGGTACGCCAGGGCGGGCCGTCCGGCCGGATGTGACGCCCGCTACGATCAGCGGGCAGCTACGAGGTGGGAGCAAGTCAGCGATGAGCGATCGTCTGTGTACCGTCCTGCTCTACAGCGACGACCCGAAGGTCCGTGACCGGATGCGGCTGGCCGTCGGTACCCGGCCGGCGCCCGGCCTGGAGATCGAGTTCGTCGAGGCGTCCGACTACGCCGGCTGCGTCCGGCTCGTCGACGACTACGAGATCGACCTGCTCCTGCTGGACGGCGAGGCGACCCCGGGCGGCGGCATCGGCATCGCCCGCCAGATCAAGGACGACCGGGACGACGCCCCGCCGACCTGCGTGGTGATCGCCCGGGCGGCCGACCGCTGGCTGGCCGCGTACGCCGAGGTCGACGCCACGCTCACCTTCCCGCTCGACCCGGTGACCACCGGCAACGCCGTCGCCGAGCTGCTGCGGCGCACGCCCGCCGCGGCCTGAGTCACCCCACCCGGCGCCACGGCAAGGGGGCCGTGGCGCCTTTCCGCCACAATTCGGCCGCCGCGCCGCCGCGGACCGGATGAAGGCCGCCACACCCGCATTCCAGCCCCGCTCGGGAGGCCCGCCATGGGCGAACGGACCTGGCCGATTCTGCTCAACGCGCTGCTGCGCGGCGAGGAGCTCTCCACCGCCGACACCGCGTGGGCGATGGACGAGATCATGACCGGCTCGGCCAGCGCGGCGCAGGTGGCCGGCTTCGTCGTGGCGCTGCGCGCCAAGGGTGAGACTCCGGCCGAGCTGGCCGGGCTGGTCGAGGCGATGCTCGGCCGGTCGGTCGAGGTGGCGCTGCCGGAGGAGATCCGCGCCACCGCGCTGGACGTGGTCGGCACCGGCGGCGACCTGGCGCACACCGTCAACATCTCCACCATGACCGCGGTGGTGGTGGCGGGCACCGGGGTCCGGGTGGTCAAGCACGGCAACCGGGCCGCCTCCTCCCTGTGCGGCACCGCCGACCTGCTGGAGCACTTCGGCATCCCGCTGGACCTGACGCCGGAGCAGGTGGCCCGGTGCGTCGTCGAGGCGGGCATCGGCTTCTGCTTCGCCGGCCGCTTCCACCCGGGGATGCGCCACGCCGGCCCGGTCCGCCGGGAGATCGGCGTGCCGACCGCGTTCAACTTCCTCGGCCCGCTGACCAACCCGGCCCGTCCCCGGTCCGGCGCGGTCGGCTGCTTCGACCTGCGGATGGCCCCCGTGATGGCAGCCGTCTTCGCGGCCCGGGGCGACTCGGTGATCGTCATGCGCGGCGAGGACGGGCTGGACGAGTTCACCACCGCGGCCCCGACCCGCGTCTGGGTGGCCCAGCAGGGCACCGTCAGAGAGGCGCTGCTGGACGCGGCGGAGCTCGGGGTACCCCGGGCCACCCTGGCCGACCTGCGGGGCGGTGACGCGACGTACAACGCCGGCGTGGCCCGGCGGCTGCTGGCCGGGGAGACCGGCCCGGTCCGCGATGCGGTGCTGGTGAACGCCGGGGCGGCGCTGGCCACCCAGGGCCCGCTCGACGGCGACCTGACCGAGGCGCTGCGGGCCGGGATGGTCCGGGCGGCCGAGTCGATCGACTCGGGGGCGGCCGCGGGCGCCCTGGCGCGCTGGCTCGAGGTGAGCCGCTCGCTCTGACGCCCTCCCCGGTGGACGCCCGGACGGGTCCACTCCGGGGAGTGTCGTACCGGCGTGCCAAACTACACGGGAGTAATTTTCCGTTTTCGGCCATTGGCGGCCGACGTGCCAGATCGCGGCGGCAGCCGACGTCGTCGCGGACGGAACGAGAGGAGACGCCCGTGTCGGACCGCGAGCTCTACTGCGACAGCTGCGAGGGCGTCGTGCCGTTCGAGGCGCCGCCCTGCGCCGACGGGCACGGCGCGGACTGCCCCGAGCTGGTCTGCACCGGCTGCGGCGCGGCCGTGCTGATCGCCACGTTCGCCTTCCGCGCGCCGCGCCTCGACCACCGTCGCGGCCCCACCCGTCGCCCCCACCGTCGCGCCGCGTGACCCACCCGACGCCGGCTTCCGCGCCACCGCGCCCGGCACCGGCCGGTCCCGCCGTCGATCATGAGGTTGGCGGCGACGAAGGGGGCGAATCACCCGGCCAACCCCATGTTCGACGCGGACCGGCGGTGGCGGCGCCGGGGCGGCGGGCGAGCATGCGAAAGGCCCGCGTCCCCGGAGGGGGCGCGGGCCTTTCGGCGTCGTCAGATCAGTGCTCGGCGGTCCGGCGGGTGCCGCTGTAGTACTCGAAGAGCAGGCCGCAGGCGGCGAAGATCACCGCGAGCAGACCGGCGCCCAGCAACCACATCTGCCAGTAGACCAGCCCGAGGCCGGCGATCGCCGCGGCCAGGGCCAGGCCGAACGGCCAGTAGCTGCCCGGGCTGAAGAAGCCGACCTCACCGGCGCCGTCGGCGATCTCGCCGTCCGCCCGGTCCTCCGGACGCAGGTCGATGCGCCGGGAGACGAACCAGAAGAAGCCGCCGCACATCGTGGTGAGCAGGCCGGAGAGGAGCAGCGCCACCGTGCCGACCCACTCGACCCGGCCGCCCTCGCCGTACGTCCAGGCGGCGTAAAGGGCCGTGACGCCGTAGAGGAACGTCGAGACGATCAGGAAGATCTTCCACTCGGTCTTCATGCCGGCTCCCTCAGCTGCCCGTACCGGCCGACGCGTTGGTCGGGTTGAAGTTGTTCTTGGTGCGCCGGGTGTCGAACGGCTCGGTCTTCTCGGCGTACGGCTTCTGGCCGATCGCCGTGAGCGCCTCCTGGGTCGACTTGCCGGCCTTCTTGGCCGCAAGGAACTGCTCGTACTTCTCCGGCGAGACGACCCGCAGCTCGAAGTTCATGAAGGCGTGGTAGCTGCCGCACAGCTCGGCGCAGCGGCCGACGTACGCGCCCTCCTGGTCGATGCTGGAGACCTCGAAGGTGTTCCGGATGTTGCCCGGCATGACGTCGCGCTTGAACAGCAGCTCCGGCACCCAGAAGGAGTGGATGACGTCGCGGCTGGTCTCCTCGAACCGGATCGACTTGCCGGTCGGCAGGACCAGCACCGGGATGACCTCACTGGTGCCCAGCGTCGAGGCGATGGTGTTCGCGTCCCGGCCCTGGCCGTCGCGGTAGTTGAACTGCCAGTTCCACTTGAAGGCGACGACCTCGACGGTGACGTCCGGGTTCTTCGACTCCTTGTTCACGTCGGTCTGCACGACCGCCGTGTAGTAGAAGAGCACGGAGACCACGAGGATCGGCGCGATGGTGTAGAGGAACTCCATCGGCAGGTTGTAGCGGGTCTGCACCGGCAGCGCGTTGCCCCGCTTCCGGTAGCGGATCACGCACCAGAAGATCAGGCCCCAGACGAACACGCCGACCGCGAGCGCCGCGATGCAGGACGCGATCCACAGGTCGTACATCCGGTGCGACTGCGGCGTGATGCCGCCCTGCGGCCACCCGAAGCCGGCGAACGTCTTGCCGACGTCGCAGCCGGTGAGCAGAACCAGCAGCGCGGCTCCGCCGAGACCGAGCCCGGCGAGCCGACCAGCACCACGCCGCCGGCCTCCGCCGGTCCCTGGGGAAGCGCTGTGCCGTACGGCCGACGACCGTACCTCCGAACTCCTTGCGACCACCTGGTCCTGCCTCCCTAGCGCGCCGCGGTGGGTTGGTTGACTCAGCACCGACGGCAAAGGCGTCACCGACGGTCGCAGATTACTCGACCATGGCGGGCCTGACCGTCTTGGGGTCACTGTCCGCCCCCATCTGGGGGATCTTGCCGGTACCGACGCGATAGCGTGAGCCTTCGTGAGCGCATCCCCGGTCTACCTGGACGCGGCGACCGCCGCGCCGCCGCACCCGGTCGCTCGGCAGGCGCTGCTGGCCGCCCTCGACGACGGGTGGGCCGACCCGGCCAAGCTCTACGGCCAGGCCCGGCGCGCCCGCCAGCTGCTGGACGCCGCCCGCGAGGCCGCCGCGCAGACCCTCGGCGTCCGCGCCGACGAGCTCTCCTTCACCCCCAGCGGCACGGCGGCCGCGCACGCCGCCGTGCTGGGCGGCCTGGCCGGCCGGCGCCGGGTCGGGGCGGGGCTGGTGCACTCCGCGATCGAGCACTCCGCGGTGCTGCACTCCGCCGAGCGGCACCTGGCCGGTGGCGGGGACGTGGTCTCCGTGCCGGTGGACCGGCTCGGCCGGCTGGACCTGGACGCCTGGGCGACGGCGGTGGCGGTGCCGGGAGTGGCCCTGGCGGCGCTGATCGGCGCCAGCCACGAGGTGGGCACGGTGCAACCGGTGCCGGCGGCGGCCGAGTACTGCGCCGAGGCGGGCGTGCCGCTCTACGTCGACGCGGCGCAGCTGGTCGGCCGGGCCCCGCTGCCCGCGGGCTGGTCGGTGCTGAGCGCCAGCGCGCACAAGTGGGGCGGTCCGCCCGGCGTCGGCCTGCTGGTGGTCCGCAAGGGCACCCGTTGGGAGTCGCCGTTCCCGGCCGACGAGCGGGAGTCGGGGCGTACGCCGGGGGTGCTGAACCTGCCGGCGGTGGTCGCGGCGGCGGCGAGCCTGCGCGCGGCGGCGGCCGACGCGGCGGCCGAGGCGGCCCGGCTGGCGCCGCTGGTGGACCGGATCCGGGCGCGGGTGGCGGCCGAGGTGCCGGACGTGGAGGTGGTCGGCGACCCGGTGGACCGCCTCCCCCACCTGGTCACCTTCTCCTGCCTGTACGTGGACGGCGAGGCGTTGCTGCACGCGCTGGACCGGCGGGGTTTCGCGGTCTCCTCCGGCTCCTCGTGCACCTCATCGACGCTGCGGCCGTCGCACGTGCTGGAGGCGATGGGAGTGCTGTCGCACGGCAACGTCCGGGTGTCGCTGCACCGGGAGACCACCGAGGCGGACGTGGAGCGCTTCCTCGCCGAGCTGCCGGGGATCGTCGCCGACCTGCGCGCCGAGGCCGGGGTGGTGGGGCTGTGACCGGGCCGGACGAGGTGCTCGACTGCCGGGGCCAACGCTGCCCGCTGCCGGTGATCAACCTGGCCCGCCGGCTGCCCGAGCTGCCGGTCGGCGCGGTCGTCCGGGTGCTCGCCGACGACCCCGCCGCAGCGGTCGACCTCCCGGCCTTCTGCCGCCTGCGCGGTCACGAGTTCGTCGCCGCCCACCCCACCGAGGGCCCCGCCTACGACATTCGCCGCACCCACTGACCCCCGCCCACCCGCGTCCGCGCCTGGAGCGGGTGTGGGAGGTGTGGGGGGCGGGGGCGGTCAGCGGAGGTAGGCGAGGATGCCGGGGAGGGGGTCGGTGTCGACGGCGGTGTCCACCACCAGGCGCGGGCCGATGATCGGCTCGTACTCGGCCCGGCGGAGCAGGGTCTGCTCCCAGGTGGGGTGGTGCTCGTCGGGGAGGCGCGCCTCGACCCGGCGGCGGTGCTCGGCCTCGTCCCCGCAGTGCACCTCGATCACCCGCAGCGGCACGCCGGCCCGCTCGGCCAGGTCGTGCCAGAGGCCGCGGGCGCTGGACACCGGGTTCACCGCGTCGACCACCACGCTCAGCCCGAGCCCGAGCTGCACCTCGGCCAGCCCGGCGACCGCGCCGTACGCGGCCATCCCGGGCACGTCGCCGACCAGGCCGTACCGGTGCAGGGCCAGCTCCACCGGGTCGACCGGCAGGACCGGGGCGCGCAGCGCGGCGCCGACCCGGACGGCGAGGGTGGTCTTGCCCACGCCGGGCAGCCCGGCGAAGGCGACCAGCAGCGGGCCGCCCGCGCCGGGGCGCACCGCGCCCTGCGACAACTCCAGCTCGGCGCGTCTGACGCCGCGCCGCGACCTGGAGCCGTCGGGGTCCACCCCGCCGTCCGGGACGGGCACGTCGGAGGTCACGGCAGCAGGTGCGACCGGACGTCGTCGGCGGCCTCGTCCCCGTACGACTCGGCGAGCCGCTTGACGAACAGGTCCCGGCGGACCTCGTACTCCTGGCCGCCGAAGTTCTCCAGCACCAGGGTGGCCAGCAGGCAGCCCACCTGGGCCGCGCGCTCCAGGCTGACGCCCCAGTTGAGGGCGGCGAAGAAGCCGGCCCGGAAGCCGTCGCCGACGCCGGTCGGGTCCACCGCCTGGATCTCCCGGGCGATCGGCACGTGGATGGTGGCGAAGTCCCGGCCGGCGATCTCCACGCCCCGCTTGCCCAGCGTGGTGACCCGCACCTTCACCCGGTCCAGCAGCTGCGCGTCGCTGAGCCCGGCCTTGTTCTGCAGCAGCGACTTCTCGTACTCGTTGGTCATCAGGTAGTCGGCGCCGTCGACCAGGCTGAGCACGTCCTCGCCCGCCATCCGGGCGAGCTGCTGCGACGGGTCGGCGACGAAGGCGTACCCCCGCTCCCGGCACTCCGCGGAGTGCCGGATCATCGCGGCCGGGTCGTTGGCGCTGACCAGCACCAGGTCCAGGCCGCCGAGCCGGTCCGCCACCGGGGCCAGCTCGATGTTGCGGGCCTCGCTCATCGCGCCGGCGTAGAACGAGGCGATCTGGCACATGTCCAGGTCGGTGGTGCAGACGAAGCGGGCGGTGTGCGCCAAATCGCTGACGTGCACCGAGTCGCAGTCGACGCCGTGCCGCTCCAGCCAGGAGCGGTAGTCGGCGAAGTCGGCGCCGACCGCGCCGAGCAGCACCGGCCGCAGGCCCAGCTGCGCCATGCCGAAGGCGATGTTGGCGGCGGTGCCGCCGCGCCGGAGCACCAGTTCGTCGACGAGGAAGGACAGGGAGACCTTGTCCAGCTGGTCGGCGATGAGCTGTTCGGCGAACCGGCCGGGGAAGCTCATCAGGTGGTCGGTCGCGATCGAGCCGGTCACGGCGATCTTCATGTCAACCCTCGTGGTCGGGAGCACGGCGCGGGTCAGCCTACCGGTCCGACCGGCGCGCCGGTCGCAGGTCGGTCGACCACCGGTCAACCGCCGTAGGGCGCCCGTCACCGGACGGACACCGCGCGGCACGCCGTACGGACGATTCCGGGCAGGCACGGAAAAAGCGGCGGGGCCGCCCGCAAAGGGACGGCCCCGCCGCTTTTCACCGCTGGGGCAGGCCGGACCCGCCGACCGGGTGGCCGGCGCCGGCGCCGGCGCCGACTCAGCTGAACGAGTCGCCGCAGGCGCAGGAGTTGCCGGCGTTCGGGTTGTCGATGGTGAAGCCCTGGGCGTCGATCCGGTCGGCGAAGTCGATCGTCGCGCCGGCCAGGTAGGGGGCGCTCATCCGGTCGACGACGACCTCGACACCGTTGTAGTCGGTGACGATGTCACCGTCGAGGGACCGCTCGTCGAAGAAGAGCTGGTACCGCAGGCCGGAGCAGCCGCCCGGCTGCACGGCGACCCGGAGCCGCAGGTCGTCGCGGCCCTCCTGCTCGATCAGGGCCTTGACCTTCTGCGCCGCGACGTCGGTGAGGACGACGGTGCTGGGGGCCTTGGCCTCGGTCGACTCGGTCTGCGCTGGCGTGGTCACGTGGAAATCTCCCTGCGCGGTATGGGTCCGGACGCACTGGCCAACGTCGCGCGTCCGCCAGTGATTCCCGGTGTGGTCCAGCCCCGATCGTACGCCGCCCCGCCGGCAGTCACCTCCGGTGGCGGGACCCGCGCCGCGTGAGCCGCGCCGCAGGGCAGCGCGCCGTCGGCCGACGGCTCAGCGGCTCCACTGCCGGGCGAGCCGCGCGCCGAGCGCGCGCAGCCCCTCGGCGGGTCGGGCCATCGCGGCCTCGACGCCGCCGTTCTCCTCGCCGCCGAAGTGCTCCACCAGGCTGTACGCCTCGGTCACCCCGGCCGCCGCGGCCTCCCGCCGCCCGGTGCTCACCCGGCCGGCGAGCACCACGCAGGGCACACCCCGGTCCCGGGCACCCCCGGCCACCCCGGCGACCACCTTGCCGCGCAGCGACTGGTGGTCGAAGGAGCCCTCCCCGGTGATCACCAGGTCGGCGGCGTCGAGCGCGGCGTCCAGGCCGATCGCCCGGGTGACCAGTCCGATGCCGGACTCGCAGCGGCCGCCCAGGGCCAGCACCGCCGCGCCCAACCCGCCGGCCGCGCCGCCGCCGGGCAGCG
This sequence comes from Micromonospora sp. NPDC051924, assembly GCF_055586005.1. Lineage (NCBI taxonomy): Bacteria > Bacillati > Actinomycetota > Actinomycetes > Micromonosporales > Micromonosporaceae > Micromonospora > Micromonospora sp. NPDC051924. Next base: position 29,601 of record NZ_JBVJJA010000049.1, on the reverse strand, counting down.
CGCCGAGGCCGGCCGGGCAGCCGGGCAGGTCCCGCTCCAGCAGGCCCGCCCAGCGCTCCAGCGCGGCGTCGAGCAGCAGCACGTCCTCCCGGCTGGCGCCCTTCTGCGGGCCGTACACGTTGCTGGCCCCGTGCAGGCCGAGCAGCGGGTTGTCGACGTCGGTGGCGGCGACCAGGCCGGCGCCGCGGACCCGGGGCGCGCCGTCCAGCGCGGCCGCCGCCGCGAGGGCCGCCCCGCCGTACGGCAGGGCTCGGCCGGCCTCGTCCAGCGCGGTGACGCCGAGCGGGGTGAGCATGCCGGCGCCGCCGTCGTTGGTGGCCGAGCCGCCCAGCCCGATCACCACGATCCGCGCGCCCGCCTCGACCGCGGCGGCCACCAGCAGCCCCAGACCGTACGAGGTGGTGGCCTTCGGGTCGCGCTCGGCGGCCGACAGCAGGTGCAGCCCGCACGCCTGGGCGCTCTCCAGGTAGGCCGTGCCGTCGTCGGTGAGCAGGATCTCACCGGCGGCGGGGCGACCGAGCGGGTCGACGGTGGGCACCGGCAGCCGCCGTCCGCCGAGCGCCTCGGCGAGCACCGCGACGAACCCGGGGCCGCCGTCGGCGAGCGGCCGGATCAGCAGCTCGTCGCCGGGGGCGACGCTCCGCCAGCCCTCGGCCACCGCGGCGGCCACCTCCTGGGCCGGCAGCGTGCCGGCGAACTTGTCGGGGCAGAGCAGCACGCGCATGCCGAGCAGTGTGGCAGGCCACACCGCGGACGGCTGCGGGCCGGCCGCGCTGTGGGACCATGGGTGCGTGACTTCGACCTGGGTTGAGCCCTCCAACACCGCCACTGCGCTGCTGCTCCTCGGCCGCGGCAGCGACCCCGCCACCGAGCGTGGCGTGGAGTGTCCGGGCGACCTTCCCGCGCCGAGCGACCCGGACCTGGTGGCCCGGGCGGCGGCGGCCAAGGCCGCGCTCGGCACGAAGGTCTTCGTGCTGGGCCACCACTACCAGCGCGACGAGGTGATCCAGTTCGCCGACGTGACCGGCGACTCGTTCAAGCTCGCCCGGGAGGCGGCGGCCCGGCCCGACGCCCAGTACATCGTCTTCTGCGGCGTGCACTTCATGGCCGAGAGCGCGGACATCCTCACCTCGGACAGCCAGCAGGTGATCCTGCCGGACCTGGCCGCCGGCTGCTCGATGGCCGACATGGCGGTGCTGTCGCAGGTCGAGACCGCCTGGGACGTGCTGACCGAGCTGGGCATCGCGCAGGACACGGTCCCGGTGACGTACATGAACTCGTCGGCGGACATCAAGGGCTTCGTGGGCCGGCACGGCGGCGTGGTCTGCACCTCGTCGAACGCGAAGCGGGCCCTGGACTGGGCGTTCGAGCAGGGGCAGAAGGTGCTCTTCCTCCCCGACCAGCACCTGGGCCGCAACACCGCGGTGCTGGAGATGGGCTTCTCCCTGGACGACTGCGTCCTCTACGACCCGCACAAGCCCAACGGCGGGCTCACCCCCGAGCAGCTGCGCGACGCCAAGATGATCCTTTGGCGGGGGCACTGCTCGGTGCACGGCCGCTTCACGCTGGACAGCGTGAACGACGTCCGGGAGCGGGTGCCGGGGGTCAACGTGCTGGTCCACCCGGAGTGCCGGCACGAGGTGGTCACCGCGGCCGACTTCGTCGGCTCGACCGAGTACATCATCAAGACCATCGAGGCGGCCCCGGCCGGCTCGGCGTGGGCGGTCGGCACCGAGCTGAACCTGGTCCGCCGGTTGGCGCTGGCCCACCCGGACAAGCAGATCATGTTCCTCGATCGGGCGGTCTGCTACTGCTCGACGATGAACCGGATCGACCTGCCGCACCTGGTCTGGGCCCTGGAGGAGCTGGTGGCCGGACGGGTGGTCAACCAGATCACCGTCGACCCGGACACCGCGCGCCACGCCCGGACGGCACTGGACCAGATGCTGGCCCTGCCGGGCGCCTGATCACGCTCGGTCACCTCACTGGTACGGAAAAGCGCCGGAATCCCCGGTTCATGCCCTCGCTGGTGATGTGACCGATTCCATTTTCGTCACGGAGGGCTATGCTGCCGGGGCGACGACACACGCGGGCCGTTTTCACATGACCGCGTTCCGGGTAGCGATGCGAATCGTGGGCCCCACCATCTACACGGCAGCAGAAGCGCGCTGGAGGTTGCGTTGACCGACGACGTCCTGGTCGTACACGGAGGCACTCCGCTTCAAGGGCGGATCCGCGTGCGCGGCGCGAAGAACCTCGTGTCCAAGGCGATGGTCGCCGCCCTGCTGGGCGACACCCCCAGCCGGCTGTTCGACGTGCCGCGGATCCGGGACGTCGAGGTGGTCCGCGGGCTGCTCGGCCTGCACGGGGTGAAGGTGAGCGACGGCGAGGAGGACGGCGAGCTCGTCTTCGACCCGTCCAACGTCGAGAGCGCCAGCACCGACCAGATCAACGTGCACGCGGGTTCCAGCCGCATCCCGATCCTGTTCTGCGGTCCGCTGCTGCACCGGCTCGGCCACGCCTTCATCCCCGACCTGGGCGGCTGCCACATCGGCCCGCGCCCGATCGACTTCCACCTGCAGGCGCTGCGGGAGTTCGGCGCGACCGTCGACAAGACCCCGGAGGGGCTGCACCTGTCGGCGCCGAACGGCCTGCACGGCACCAAGTTCGCGCTGCCGTACCCGAGCGTGGGCGCCACCGAGCAGGTGCTGCTCACCGCGGTGATGGCCGAGGGCGTCACCGAGCTGCGCAACGCCGCCGTCGAGCCCGAGATCATCGACCTGATCTGCGTCCTGCAGAAGATGGGCGCGATCATCAAGGTGCACACCGACCGGGTGATCGAGATCCAGGGCGTGAAGCGGCTCAGCGGCTACACCCACCGGCCGATCCCGGACCGGATCGAGGCGGCGAGCTGGGCGGCGGCGGCGCTGGCCACCCGCGGCCACGTCGAGGTGCTCGGCGCGCAGCAGGCCGACATGATGACCTTCCTCAACATCTTCCGCTCGGTCGGCGGCGAGTACGAGGTGACCGACCTGCGGCCGCCGCGGGCCGGCAAGCCGGGCCAGGAGGGCGGCATCCGGTTCTGGCACCCGGGCGGCGAGCTGAACGCGGTGGCGCTGGAGACCGACGTCCACCCCGGTTTCATGACCGACTGGCAGCAGCCCCTGGTGGTGGCGCTGACCCAGGCCCGGGGCCTGTCGATCGTCCACGAGACGGTCTACGAGCAGCGGCTGGGCTACACGGAGGCGCTGAATTCGATGGGCGCCAACATCCAGGTCTACCGGGACTGCCTGGGTGGCACCCCGTGCCGCTTCGGCCGGCGCAACTTCAAGCACTCGGCGGTGATCGCCGGCCCGAGCAAGCTGCACGCGGCCGACCTGGTCATCCCGGACCTGCGGGCCGGATTCAGCCACCTGATCGCGGCCCTGGCCGCCGAGGGCACCTCCCGGGTGTACGGCGTCGACCTGATCAACCGCGGCTACGAGGACTTCGAGGCCAAGCTGGCGGATCTGGGCGCGCACGTCGAGCGTCCGTAACGTCACACCGCCTCTTTCGCGCCCGGTGCACCCGCGATGTGCACCGGGCGCGGCCGTTTGGCTACCCTTGCCGCGTGCCGTCGCTGTTTCGCCGTAAGCCCACCGACCTGGTCGAGGACTCCGTCACCCCGGTGACGCCCGACGAGGAGTCCACCGCTGCCCGCTCCCGGGGTTACACCCCGAGCAAGAAGGAGCTGGGGCAGGTCACCCCGAAGCGGCCCGGCGCCGGTCGGCGCGCCGGTGGCGCGCCGAGCAAGCCGCTGACCAAGGAGGAGGCCCGGGAGCAGCGCCGGTCGGCCCGTGCCGAGGCGGCGGCCGAGTTCCGGCGCGAGGGCGGTCCCCGCGACCGGGGCCCGGAGCGGCAACTGGCCCGCAACGTGGTCGACTCCCGGCGTACCGTCGGCACCTGGTTCTTCGGCGGCGCGCTGATCGTGCTGGTCGGCTCCAACCAGGCCATGCCGCCGGTCGTCCGGCTGCTCTCCAACGTGCTGTGGGGCCTGCTGGCGCTCGGCGTGGTGGTCGACTCGGTGCTGATCTCGCGCAAGATCAAGAAGCTGGTGCGCGAGCGCTGCCCGAAGAGCACCGAGAAGCTCGGCTCGCTCTACTTCTACGCGATCATGCGGTCGATCACGTTCCGCCGGATGCGCGCCCCCGCGCCCCGGGTGAACATCGGCGACAAGATCTGATCCAGGCTGCTCCGGCCCCTTCCCGCCGTCGCGGGGAGGGGCCGGGTCGTGTTCAGGCCACCCCGAGCAGGCGTAGCAGCGCGGTGGTGCCGGCGGCGGCGACCACGACCAGGACGAACGGCGCCCGCCGCCAGGCGAGCAGCACCCCGGCCAGCACCCCGGCGGGCCGGGCGTAGCCGGCGAAGCCGCCCGCCTCGGTCAGCGCGGCGGTCGCCACCAGGGCGGCCAGCAGCGCGGCGGCGCCGACCGGCAGCAGCCGCCGGGACCACTCGGGCAGCTCCAGCCGGTCGCGCAGCAGCACGCCGGAGGCCCGGAAGGCGTACGTGCCGACGGCCAGGGCGAGGATCACGGCGATCAGCACGACGCCTCCCCGGTCCGCCCCACGCGCTCCAGCCCGTCGACGCCGTCCGGTCCGGCGGCCGGCGTCTCCCGCACGTCCGCGCTCCGGCGGAGGCGGAGCGCCGGCACGACCAGGGCGGCGAGCGCGAGCAGCACCGGCAGTCCGGCGGGCAGCAGCGGGGTGGCCAGCACGGCCAACCCCGCTCCGGCCAGCGCCACCCGGCGGGTGTCCCGGTCGCGCAGGCTGGGCAGCAGCAGGGCGGCCAGCCCGGCCGGGAAGGCGGCGTCGAGGCCCAGGGCGGCCGGGTCACCGACCGCGCCGCCGGCCAGCACGCCGAGCGCGGTGCCGGCGTTCCAGGCCAGGAAGAGCAGGATCCCGGCGAGCCAGAACGCGCGCCGTCGTCCCGGCCCGGCCGGCCGGGCCAGCGCGAAGGCGGTCGCCTCGTCGGTCATCAGGTGGCTGCCGAGCAGTCGCCGCCAGCGGCCGGGGCCGAGGCTGCCGCCCAGCGTCAGGCCGAACGGCAGGTGCCGGGCGTTGAGCAGCAGGCCGGCGAGGACCGCGGCGAGCGGGCTGCCGGCGGCGACCAGGCCGACCGCCATGAACTGGGCCCCGCCGGCGTAGACGAGGACGGACATGGCGAGGGTGGCCCAGGCGGGCAGGCCGGCGGCCATCGCCACCGCGCCGAACGACGCGCCGACGGCGATCATCGCCGCGCCGATGGCGGCGACGTCGCGGAGCACCGCCGCGTCGCCCGTTCGATATGCCGTACGCATGGTCCATTATCCTGAACATGAACGGCCCCGTTCGTCAAACCGAACAAATAGACCGATGGAGCGAACACATGGCGATCGACCCCGCTCCCCCGCTGGCGACCATCGCGGCCGCCCTGCGGCGCGAGCGCGACCGGGCCGGCCTGTCGCTGACCGAGCTGGCCCGGCGGGCCGGCATCGCCAAGTCCACCCTGTCCCAGCTGGAGTCGGGGGCCGGCAATCCGAGCGTCGAGACGCTGTGGGCGCTCGGTGTCGCGCTGGGCGTCCCGTTCAGCCGCCTGGTCGAGCCGCCGACGGCCGCCGTCCGGGTGGTCCGGGCCGGCGAGGGGCCACGGATCCGCTCCGAGCACGCCGACTTCTCCGCCACCCTGCTCGCCGCCGGCTCGCCGCACACCCGGCGGGACGTCTACGTGATGGAGCTGGAGCCCGGCGCGGTCCGGCTCGCCGAGGCGCACACCCCGCGCAGCGTCGAACACGTCGTGGTCGCGGCCGGACGGATGCGGGTCGGCCCGGAGTCCGACCCGGTCGAGCTGGGGCCGGGCGACTACGCGACGTTCCCCGGCGACATCCCGCACCGGTACGAGGCGCTGACCCCGGGGACCTTCGCGGTGCTGGTCATGGAGCACCCGTGACGGCGGCTCCGCCGACCGCGTCCGGGGCGCGGTAGAGCCGGGCCACGACCTCCTCGATGTCCGGCTCCACGATCGAGATGTCCCGCAGGGTGGCCAGCCCGGCCAGGCCGGCGACCACCTCGGCGACGGTCGCCGACTCGAGCGCGAAGACCAGCCGGTGCCCGTCCGCCTCCACCCGCTGCAGCGGCGCGCCGGGCAGCTCCGGCACTGCCGGCAGCACCGCGTCCAGTTCCGCGACGACCATCCGGCGGGAGCCGTAGCGGCTGTGCAGGGCGGCGATCGACCCGTCGTGCACCACCCGGCCGTGGTCGATCACCACCAGGCGGTGGCAGAGCCGCTCGATGTCGGCCAGGTCGTGGGTGGTCAGCACCAGGGTGGTGTCGCCGGACCGGCCCAGCTCCGCCAGGAAGCCCCGGACGGCCTGCTTGCTCACCACGTCCAGCCCGATGGTCGGCTCGTCGAGGAAGAGCACCTCCGGGCCGTGCAGCAGGGCGGCGGTCAGCTCGCCGCGCATCCGCTGGCCGAGGGAGAGCTGCCGGACCGGGGTGTCCAGGAACTCGTCGAGGTCGAGCAGGCCACGGCAGCGGGTCAGCCGCGCCGCGTGCTCGCCCGCCGGCACCCGGTAGACGTGCCGGAGCAGCTCGAACGAGTCGCGCAGCGGCAGGTCCCACCAGAGCTGGGAGCGCTGCCCGAACACCACGCCGATCCGCATCGCCAGCCGGGTCCGCTCGGCCACCGGGCGCAGCCCGCAGACCCGGGCCTCCCCCGCCGAGGGCATGAGGACACCGGTCAGCATCTTCAGGGTTGTCGACTTGCCCGCGCCGTTCGGGCCGATGTAGCCGAGCATCTCGCCGCGCTCCACCCGCAGGTCGATCCCGTCGACTGCGGTGACCGTCCGCTTCTCCCGGCGCAGCCGGCCGGCCTTCACCCGGACGGTGAACTCCTTGCGCAGTCCGCTCATCTCGATGACGCTCATGACCCCGTGCTCCGGTAGTGACGGATCCCGACGCGCCAGGCCAGGGCGGCGATCGCCGCGGCGACCAGCGCGACGCCGGGGGCGACCCAGCCCACCCAGGCGGGCAGGCCCAGCGGGTCGGCCCGGCCGAGCAGCGCCAGCGCCGGGTGGTAGCTGACGAAGGCGAACCCCAGCCCGTACGCGAAGAGCGCCCGGAACCAGCCGCCGTAGACGGTGACCGGGTACGACGTGAAGTCGCGCCCGCCGTAGGTGACCGAGTTGGCCAGCTCGCCCGAGTCGATCCAGTAGAACGAGACGGTGGCGGTGGTGACGAAGACCGAGCCGAAGAAGACCATCCCGGCGAGCGGGGCGACCACCACCAGTGCCACCCGGCCGGCGGTCCAGTGGATGCCCGCCGAACCGACCGAGGCCACCAGCACGGCCAGTCCGAACACCACCCGGGACACCTTGCGCACCGGCAGGTCCATCAGCAGCAGCTGGGGCAGCGCGGCCAGCGGGCGGACCAGCACCGCGTCGAACAGGCCGGTGCGGACGTACCGGGGTAGCCGCTCGATGTTGCCGACCAGCAGGTCCGCGGCGGCGAACGCGAACGACGACAGGCCGACGATCACCAGCGTCTCGCGCAGCGTGAAGCCGCCCAGCTCGCGGGTGACCCCGAAGAGCACCAGGACGGTGACGACGTCGAACACCGTGGCGCCGACGTTGCCGACCAGGTCCACCACGAACGACGTCCGGTACGCGGCCTGCGACCGCGCCTGCGCGCCGAGCAGCGCCCGGTACGCGCCGAGCGCACCCGGCGTACGGCCCGCCGGCTCCGGTCCGCCCCCGGGGGACGCGGTCACCGGGGTCGAGCCGGTCAGCGTGCCCGGCTCAGCCACCCTGCACCACCAGCCGACGCTCGGCCCGGCGCTGCACCAGCCGGCAGAGGGCGAGCAGCACCACGGCCCAGCCGGCCTGCACCCCGACCAGGCCGAGCTGCGTCGCCGCGGGCTCCCGCTCGACCAGCACGTCGAGCGGGATCTGGAGCAGGCTCGGGAACGGGGTGCCGTAGCGGAGCACGGCCTCCAGCCAGCCGGGCAGGAAGCCCAACGGGAAGTAGAGCCCGGCGAGCACGCCGGAGCAGAGGGTCCAGAGGATCAGCGGTCCCCGGACGTCCTGCAACCAGTACGCGGTGGCGTTGACCAGGTAGCGGCAGGCGAAGCAGACCACCACGGCGAGCAGCACGGAGAGCACGGACAGCGGCAGGGTCGCCGCGCGGTGCGGCAGGTACACGTCGAAGAGGAACAGTCCGACCAGCACCGGCGGCACCAGCCGGGACAGCGCGGCGTACCCGGCCCGGCCCAGGTCGGTGGCGAGGTAGCTGGTCACCGGGTGCACCGGACGGAGCAGGTCGGCGGCGATCTCGCCGGTGCGGATCCGGTCGGCCAGCTCGGTCCAGCCCCAGATCGCGATGACCGACAGCAGGCCCTGCCCGACCCAGACGAAGGTGGCGAGCTGCTCCCGGTCGTAGCCGGCGACCCGGCCGGCGGCGCCCGCCGCGGCGAGGAAGATGTAGTAGCGCAGGAAGCCGAACACGGTGTTGGTGACCACGCCCGCCACGGCGGCCTGTCGGTAGGTGGCGTATCGCCGGAAGCCGGACCGGGCTATCGCGCCGAATGTCCGAATCGATAGGGTAACGTTTGAGTTCGTGGGCGGCGCCACAGTGGCGGTGACAGAGCCCACGCCGCTACCCTCCTTCCGCAGCCAGACGTGCCGGACCGGGCGACTCTACCGGCACGTCCGGTGCCCAGCGCGACAATTTCCAACGAGGTGACATCGCCGTGAGCGAGCGACGCGAGCCGGCCACGGGGCCGCGCCGCGCGGGCGGCGACAGGGTCCCCCGATGAGCGGCTACGACCGCTGGCGCGAGCCGGCCGAACCCTCGTGGGCCGCCGAGCCGACCCACGAGTGGCGGCCGCAGTTCCCGGGGCAGCGCTACCCGGGTGACATCGGCATCGAGCACCTCGCCCCGCCCGCGCCGCGCGGCCGGGCCGCCGTGGTCGGCCGGGCCGAGGTCCAGCCGGTCAGCCCGGCGCCGGTGGAGGACGCGTACCCGGTCAGCCCGGCCGGACCGGACGGGCGGCGCGGCGGGTACCCGGTCAGCCCGGCCCCGGATGACCGGCGCCCGGCCGAGCGGCGCGCGTACCCGGATCGGAACGGGCGCGAGGAGCCCCGCGGTGACGGGCGGCGGTCGTGGTCGGACCGGCGCGGCCCGCACCCCGACGACCGGTACGACCCGCGCGGCCCGGGGACGCCGGAGCGCGAGCAGCCCGCCGCGTGGCGGGACGATCGGCCCGACCAGCGGTGGGTACGCCCGCGCGACGGCGCACCGCACCGCCCGGTCTCCCCCGCGCCCGAGTCCGGCTGGCTGCCGGAGCCCGACGAGTTCCCGCACCGCGCCCAGCCGCGTTCCGGCCGGCCCGAGCAGCGCTGGAGCGCGCCCGACGGACGCACCCGGCGGCGCGAGCAGGGCTTCGACGCCCCCGTCGAGCGGGCCGAGCCGACCCGCAACGGTCGGCCCGAGCCCGGTTTCGAGCGCCGGGCGGACCGGCGCGACCACGGCTTCGAGCATCCGGCGGACCGGCGCTTCGACGGTCAGCCCGATCGGCAGGAGTCCGACTTCGACCGTCGGCCCGACCGGCACGAGCCCGACTTCGACCGCCGGGGCGACCGCCGTGATCCCGGTGCCGAACGGCGGCCGGACCGGCGCGACCCGGGCTTCGACGGACGTGGCGACCGGCGTGAACCCGGCTTCGCCCGGCCGACCGACGGGCGGGACCCGGGCTACGGACGGCCCACCGAGCGGGGCTTCGACGGCGCGCCGCGACGCGAGGCGGACCCGCGCCGGGAGGCCGCCGCGCGGGCCGAGACGTACCGGGACGCGCCCGACGGCCCGCGCCGGCCGGTGGACGCGCACCGCCCCGAGTCCGGCCGGTACGAGGGACCGCGCCCGGCCGCCTTCCGGCCCGACGAGCGGTGGGAGGGCCAGCGTCCCCCGGGCGAGGCCGTCCGCCCGCGCGCCGAGGAGTGGCCGGTCATCGAGCGGCGGCCCCGCACCGAGCCGGCCAGCCAGCGCCCCGACGAGCGGCACCGCCCACCGCTCGGCCCCGACGGGCGGCCGGCCCGGCCGGCGGACGAGCCGGGCACCCGGTACGACGGTCGCCGCCCCGACCCGGCCGACCCCCGGCACGACGGCCCGCGTCCCGGGACCACCGGCCCCCGGTACGACGTTCCCCGGCCCGACCCGAGCCGTCCGCGCCCCGAGTCCGGCGGCCCGCGCCCCGAGTCGGTCGGCCCGCGCCCCGAGTCCGTCGGCCCGCGCCCCGAGTCGGCCCGGCCGGAGTTCCGGCCGCGTCCGGACGAGCGGGCGGGCCGGCCGGCCGAGCCCGGCCCGATGCGTCCCGCGGACGACCGGCGGGCACCGGTCGAACCGGCCGCCCGGGCCCGGCCCGAGGAACTGCGCGACCGGCCGACGTCGCCCGCGCCGACGCGGCCCGACGACCCGCGGGCGATGCCCCCGGCCCGACCCGACGAGGTGCGCGAGGGGCCCCGGCCGACCGCGCCGGTCCACGCGGAAAGCCGGCCGGACCGGCCGACGACCGCGCCCCGCGCGGACGACCCGCGACCGCGCCCGACGCCACCGGGCTGGCCGGACGAGCCGCGTCCGGCCCCGATGGCGGCCGCCCCGAAGCAGTTGGACGAGGGACGGCGCCCGCCCGTGGGCCGGCCCGATCCGCGGCCGATCGCGCCGACCTCGGGCGCTCCGGTGTCGGGCGCGCCCGTCTCCGGCACCGCCCGGCCCGGCACGCCGGTCTCCGGCACGCCGGCTCCCGGTATGCCGGGACCCGGCACGCCGGTCTCGGGTTCGCCGGCCTCCGGCGCTCCGGTGGCCGGTGCCCCGGTGGCCGGCCGACCGGTCTCGGACGGCCCCGGACATCCGCCGGTCGACCGCTCGGAGCGGCCTCCGGCACCCGAGGCGCCCACCTCCGCGCCGCCGGCCGCCGACCTGCGCGTCGAGTTCCTGCCCGGCCCTGCCACCTCGCCGACGCCCGCGGACGCCACCCCATCGGCACACGGCCCCGCCAGGCCGTCGGCGCCCGGCCCGGGCACGCCCTCGACTCCCGGCCGGGACGGGCCGCGCCCGGTCGACCGGGGCGAGCCGTCGGCGCGCGGCGACGAGGCGGTCGAGGGCAGGGGTCGGCCGGTCTCCGGGCCGCCCGCCCGGCCCGCTTCCTCCACGGCGGCCACCCCGCCGGTACCACCGACCTCCCCACCACCAGCCGGTTCGGTCTCCGCGCCACCGGCACGGCCGGTCTCCGGCGCGCCCGCGCCCACCGGTGCCGCCCACGCGCCGGTCTCGGCGCCGCCGGCCGGACCGGTGTCCACACCGACCGCCGGACCGGTGCCGGCCCGGGCGACCGGACCGCTACCGGCGCCGCCGGCGTACCCGGGGGCCCGGGCGGGCGAGCCGGAACGTCCCCTGCCACCGGCAGCCGCCGGGCAGCCGGACCCCCGCCCGGCCCCGGCGAGTGCCCCGCCCGTGGCGGGTCCGACCGACCGGCTCGTCACCGCGAACCCGACGCCCGCCACGGTCGAGGCGGACCGCGGGCACCCCGACGCGACGCGACCGGGCCGGCCTGCCGACGCGGGCACCCCGGACGGGGCGGCCGGCGAGGTCGAGGCCTGGTTCCGACCGAGCCACCCCGCACCGGAGCCGGCGCCCGTGGCGGACCCCGCGCCGGCCCGCCCGGACGAGCCCGTACCGCCCGGCGACCGGGTCGGCCCGGGGGCGGGACCGGCGGTCGGCCCGCCGGTCGCGGCGGCCGTGTCGGCTCCGCCGCCGCCCGCGCCGGCATCGGTCCCGCCGGCCTGGTCGCCCGACCGTTCCGGCGCCGAGCCGAGCACGCCGGACACCCGAGCGGTCCCGGAAGCGACGACCGACCGGCCCGCGCAGCCCGCGGCCGGGGTCACGCCCGGCACCGGAGCCACCCCGGGCTCCGCGGCCACGCCGACGGGCGACAGTCCGGCGGACCGCGCCGCACCGTCCGCGGGAGCAGCGGAGGCGCCCGCCCCGGCGGAGCCCGACGCGGGAGCCGGTACGGCGGACACCCGGCCCGCCGCCGCCGACGGCGCGGGGGCCGCATCTCCGTCGGCGGCCGAACGTCCCGCCGGGGTCGCGCCCGCGACGCCGGAGCCGGAGGCCACGTCGGAGCCGCTGCCGGCCGAGGTTTCCACCCCCGACGAGGGCCTGACGCCACCCGCCGACCAGGCCGAGGAGACCGCCGGCGACGAGCGACCGGAGGTACGCCCGGCAGACCCGGAGCAGGCGCTGGCCGCGTTCCGCTGGCGCCTGCACCCGGAGACCCTGCGCGAGGAGGCCCCCGATCCGGCGGCGCTGCGCGAGGTCCGGGACGGCCTCACCGCCAAGCTGGGCAGCGCGCTGGACAACCGCAGCCGGGCCCGGCTGCTGAGCCTGCGGTCGGTGGCCTCCCGGATCCTCGGTGACCTGGACGACGCCCTCGCCGACGCGCGGCTCGCCCTCACCTACGCCGACGCCACCGGCGAGCTGCGGCGGACCGCGCTGGCCCGGGCCCGGCTCGCCGAGGTGCTGCGCTGGCGGGGCGAGTACCCGGAGGCCGACCGGCTCTTCGCCGAGGCGAACTCGTCGGAGCTGCCCGACCGGCTGCGCGCGGCGCTGCACGAGCACGCCGGCCGGTGCTGCTACGACCAGGGCCGACTCACCGAGGCGTGCCTGCACTTCGAGCGCGCGATGGACCTGCGCCAGGGCGAGGACGAGGAGTTGGGCGCCCGTACCGCAGTGGCGCTGGACGCGGTCGCCGAGCGGGCCGCGGCGGACGGCTTCGGGCCGAAGCCGCGCAGCCGGGAGGCGATCCTCGGCCGCGAGCGCCACCCGGTGCCCACCTTCGACGAGGAGCAGGAGCTCTGGGGGTACGCGGACGCCCACGGCAACCTCGTGGTCGAGCACCGGTACGCCGAGGTGCAGCCGTTCGAGGAGGGACTGGCCTGGGTGCGCCGCCCCGAGGCGTCCCGCTGGGCGTTGATCGACACGACCGGCGCGGCGCTGATCGAGGCGAACAACGGCTACCGGGCGGTGGGCTCGTTCTCCGAGGGACTGGCCTGGGTGTCGATGGATGGCCAGGGCCGGTGGATGGCGGTGGACCCGACCAACATCGTGAAGATCCCGCCCGGGTACGAGGAGGCGCGGCCGTTCCGCGCCGGCCTGGCGGCGGTCCGGCAGAACGGCGGCTGGGGCGCGGTGGACCGCTCCGGGCAGGTCGTCGTGCCGACCCGGTACCACAACCTCAGCACCGCCCTGGCCGACGGCCGACAGGTGGAGGGCTTCACCGAGGACGGGCTGGCCGGCGTGGCGCTGGCCGGGCGCCGGGGCGTGGTGGACCGGACCGGCCGGGTGCTGGTCGCGCCGGTGTACGCGGCGCTGGTGGTGCACCCGGTCGCCTTCCTGGTGGGCGACGAGACGGGCCGCTGGGGAGCGCGGGACCGGCGGGGCCAGCAGCTGATCGACCCGGTGCACCCGAGCCGTGCCGCCGTGGTCGCCGAGATCGACCAGCTGCTCGCCGACACCAGCCCGGTGCTCTGATCCGCACCCCGCGACGCTGACGCGCCGCCGGCGGGGCCGCCGGGCGGCGGGACTAGGGTCGGGGCATGGAATTCCGACACCTAGGCCGCTCGGGCCTGATGGTCAGCGAGATCTCGTACGGCAACTGGATCACCCACGGCTCACAGGTCGAGGAGGAGGCGGCGACCGCGTGCGTGCGGGCCGCCCTGGACACCGGCATCACCACCTTCGACACCGCCGACGTGTACGCCGGCACGAAGGCCGAGGAGGTGCTCGGTCGCGCGCTGAAGGGTGAGCGGCGCGAGGGGCTGGAGATCTTCACCAAGGTCTACTGGCCGACCGGCCCGGGCCGGAACGACCGGGGGCTGTCCCGCAAGCACATCATGGAGTCGATCAACGGCTCGCTGCGCCGGCTGCAGACCGACTACGTGGACCTCTACCAGGCCCACCGGTACGACTACAGCACCCCGCTGGAGGAGACGATGGAGGCGTTCGCCGACGTCGTGCACTCCGGCAAGGCGCACTACATCGGGGTCTCCGAGTGGAAGGCGTCGCAGATCCGGGAGGCGCACGCCCTCGCCCGCGAGCTGCGTATCCCGCTGATCTCCAACCAGCCGCAGTACTCGATGCTGTGGCGGGTCATCGAGGCCGAGGTGATCCCGACCAGCGAGGAGCTGGGCGTCGGCCAGATCGTCTGGTCGCCGATGGCCCAGGGCGTGCTCTCCGGCAAGTACCTGCCGGGCCAGCCGCCGCCGGCCGGCTCGCGGGCCACGGACGAGAAGTCCGGCGCCAACTTCATCGCCCGGTTCATGACCGACGAGGTGCTCAACCGGGTGCAGCGGCTCAAGCCTCTCGCCGAGCAGGCCGGGCTGAGCATGGCGCAGCTCGCCGTCGCCTGGGTGTTGCAGAACCCGAACGTCTCCTCGGCGATCGTGGGGGCGTCCCGGCCGGAGCAGGTGCACGACAACGTCAAGGCGGCCGGCGTGAAGCTCGACGCCGATCTGCTCAAGGCGATCGACGAGATCGTCGAGCCGGTCACCGAGCGGGACCCGGCGAAGACCGAGAGCCCGGCCCAGCGCCCGTGAGCCGGTCCCGGTCCGGCCGGCGCGTCCCCGCCGGCCGGGCCGGGCTCAGCCCTGCCAGAACCGGATCAGGTGCAGCCCGGCGCTGTACAGCTCCGGGGGCAGACCGATCAGGTCGGAGACGGTGAAGATCGCGCCGAAGAAGGCGCCGCCGATCCGCGGGTTCCACAGCAACGCGAAGAGCAGGATGAACCCGAACGGGGCGAACAGGTCGTACATCCGGCGGTACTGCGGGCTCAGCCAGGGCTGGATCATGTTGCCGCCGTCCAGGCCGGGCACCGGCAGCAGGTTGAGCACGCTGGCGGTGAGCTGGAGGAACGCCAGCAGGGCCAATCCGGCCCAGAACTCGATCGGCCCGCCGATTTCCAGGCCGATCCGCAGCGCCACCACCAGCAGCAGGGTGAACAGCACGTTGGTGGCCGGGCCGGCCAGGCTGACCAGGGTGTGCCGCAGCCGGCCCGGGATGGCGTGCCGGTCCACCCAGACCGCGCCGCCGGGCAGGCCGATCCCGCCGAGCAGCACCACGACCACCGGCAGCACGATGGACAGCAGCGGGTTGGTGTACTTGAGCGGGTTGAGCGTCAGGTAGCCCCGGTGGGCGATGTCCCGGTCGCCGGCCCGGTACGCGACCACCGCGTGGGCGTACTCGTGCAGGCAGAGCGAGACCAGCCAGCCGGTGACGACGAAGAGGAAGACGTCGAACCGGACGTTGCCGAACCCCAGCCAGGTCATCACCCCGCTGGCCACGAAGAGCGCCGCCAGGGCGAGGAAGACCGGGCTGGGGCGGAACGCCGCCCGGGGCACGCCGAGCACCAGCGGGTCGCCCGGGCGGTCGTACGCCATCACTCCGCCGTCGGCAGCAGGCTCATCCGGTATTCCAACCGGTCGTCCTCGACGAGCGCGACCGAGGTGACGCCGGACGCCGCGAGCTCCCGCCAGGTCTGGCCGATCCACGACTCGGCGTCCGCCTGGTTGCCGAACGACTCGCTCGGTCCGTCGACCTGGTCGCCGTTCGTGCCCTCGTACCGCCAGCTCCACGCCATGCCGCGTCTCCCCTCGCCGCCGTCGTCCCCTGGGACGCCAAACCTCCGCAAGCGTAGTCGGCCGGACGTGGAACGGCCCCCCGCCACATGGATCATGCGTCCGGGCGGGCCGGTACGGTGACCCGGTGCTGACTCAAGGAGTGGTGCTCAGCGACCGGTATCGGCTGAGTGAACGCATCGCGACCGGCGGCATGGGCGCCGTCTGGAAGTGCACCGACACCCTGCTCGGCCGGGAGGTCGCGGTGAAGGTGCTGCTGCCGTCGCTGGTCGCCGACCCGGAGTTCACCACCCGCTTCCACGCCGAGGCCCGGATGCTGGCCGCGCTGCGCCACCCCGGCATCGTGCAGGTGCACGACTTCGGCTCCGCCGCGCTCGCCGACGGCGGCCAGGTCAGCTATCTGGTGATGGAGTACGTCGACGGCGAGCCGCTGGTGACCTGGATCCGCCGGGCCGGCCGGCTCGACCCGGCGTCGACCATGTCGGTGGTGGCGCAGGCCGCCCACGCGCTGCACGCCGCCCACCTGGCCGGGATCGTGCACCGGGACGTCAAGCCGGGCAACCTGCTGGTGAAGCGGGACGGCACAGTGGTGCTGGTCGACTTCGGGATCGCCCGGGCCAGCGCCACGGCGGGCATCACCGCCGCGCACATGGTGCTCGGCACCGCCTCGTTCATGTCGCCGGAGCAGGCCGTCGGCCAGCCCGTCTCGGCCGTCACCGACGTGTACGCGCTCGGCGCGGTCGCGTACTTCTGCCTCGCCGGCCGGCCGCCCTTCGAGGGCGACAACCCGCTCCAGGTGGCCATGCGGCACGCCCAGGACGAGCCGCCGCCGCTGCCCTCGGACACGCCCCCGGCGGTGATCGAGGTGGTCCGCCAGGCGCTGGCGAAGCGCCCCCGGGACCGGCACCCGAGCGCGCTCGCCCTGGCCGAGGCGGCCCAGGACGCCCGGGACTCCACCCTGGCCCGGCTCCCCGCCCCGCCCCGCCCGCCGTGGGCGGTGGCCGGTCCGGCCGTCCCCGGGCCCGCCGTGCTGCCCACGCCGGCCGCTGCCGGCCCGCACACCCCGGCGCCGTCCGGGGGTGCGCCGACCGGCGGCCAGCCCCCCGCCGAGTCCCCGGCAGCCCCGGCCGGCACCGCCCCGCAGGGATCCGGCCCGGCTGCCGCCACGCCGCCGGGTTTCGCACCGGGCCGCGCCGCCGCGACCGACGCCGGGAGCGGGTCCGGCGGCCAACCCGGGTACGCCCAGGCCGCGCCGCGCCCCGCCGGGCCACCCGGTCCGGCCTGGTCGGTCGGCGCCACCGGCCCGCGCCCCGGCGGGTACGGGCCGCCGCAGGAGCGGAACGCCGGCTCCGGAGTGCCGCCGACCTTGGAGGAGTCGACCGGCGAGCGGCGGGGACGCGGCCGGGTGCTCGCCCTGGCGGGGGCGGCCGGAGTCGTCCTCGTCGCGGTGCTGACCGCGGTGGCCGTGGCGGTGCTGCGGTCGCCGGACGACCCGGCTCCGCGGCCGGCCACGCTGGCCGGGGAGTCCGCGCTGCCCGACCCCGCCGGCACCGACCCGTCCGCCACCGTGGCGACGCCCGGGACGACGCCGAGCCGGACCGGCCGGCCCAGCCGGTCGCCGAAGGCCACCCCGAGCCGCTCGGCGGCGGGCACCCCGTCGGGCGGGGCGCAGCCGACCCCGGGCGACACCGGCGCGCCGGCGCCGGGGCCGTCGACCAGCTCCCCCGCCGCCCAGCAGCAGCCGTACACGGCCAAGCAGGTGTGCGGCAGCGGCTACCAGGTGATCGACTCGGCCACGCTGACCGCGGACGGGGTCCGCAAGGGCCGGGTGTACCTGCTCTACAACAGCGGCAGCGGGACGAACTGCGTGGTCACCCTCAAGGACACCGACGTCGGCCGGCCCACGACCGCGTCGGCGTACCTGGAGGTGCAGGGGAAGACCCGGCAGACCGAGAGCGGGGCGTACAGCTACTACGCCGGGCCGGTGCGGGCCACCGCTCCCGGGGTCTGCGTGAAGTGGGGCGGGTCGACCGGCGGGGCCAGTTACGGCAGCCCGTTCGAGCACTGCGCCTGAGCCCACCCGTCCACCCGCCGGTCCGCGTCCGGGCCGGCGGGCGGCGACCCGCACGACGGCTTTAAGGTACGGGCATGTCCGTTGACGGGTGGAACACGCTCCTGGTGCTCGGCGGTATCCGGTCCGGCAAGTCCGAGTTCGCGGAATCGCTGGTCGCCGACGCCCCCACGGTCCGGTACGTGGCCACCGCCCCCGAGGGGGACCCGGAGGACACCGAATGGGCGACCCGCCTGGCGGCGCACCGCGCCCGCCGGCCGGGGAGCTGGACGACCGAGGAGACCGCGGCGGACCCGCGCCGGCTGGCCGACGTGATCGCCGGGGCCGAGCCGAACGAGACGCTGATCGTCGACGACCTGGGCGGCTGGGTGACCGTGCTGCTCGACCCCGCCCACCAGCCCGCCGACGACACGGCCACCATCGCCGAGCTCGCCGACGCGGTCCGGGCGAGCGCCGCCCGGCTGGTGCTGGTCAGCCCCGAGGTGGGGCTCTCCCTGGTGCCGACCACCCCGCTGGGCCGGGCCTTCACCGACGCGCTCGGCGCGACCAACCGGGCGGTCGCCGACGCCTGCGACGCGGTGGTCCTCGTGGTGGCCGGCCAGCCCGCGTGGCTGAAGCCGACCGGCCCGCAGCCGCAGCACCCCGCCGTGCCCGCGCAGGCCGGACCCGGCCAGGCGGGCGCCCCGGCCGCCGCGCTCGGGACGGTGAACGGGGCGGCGCCGGAGGAGAGCCTGCCCGAGGTGCTGACCCCGGCCGCGCCGGCCGCCCCCGCCCCGGCGCCCGCGGCGACCGGCGGCGACTGGGCCGCTCCCACCATGGCGCTGCCGATGATCGCCACCGGGCTGGTCATCCAGCCCGGCATGGAACTGCCCATGCCCGACGACTACGCCGGCCCGCAGGCGGTCGACCGGCTCGCCACCCTGGACCTGGCCGGTGGCGGTCTGGGGGTGCTGGAGCGGGTGGTCGGCTTCGCCGCCGCCACCCAGGGCACCCCGAACCCCACGCCGTGGGGCTCGGTCCGGGTGCTGCTGCTGCACGGCGACCACGCCGGTGGCGCGTCGGCCGGCGCGGTGCCCGGTGAGTCGCTGCGCCGCGCCCGGCAGGCGCGCGCCGGCAAGGGGGTCCTCGCCCGGCTGGCCGCCGAGAGTGGGGCCGGCCTCCAGGTGGTCGAGGCGCCCACCTCGGCGGCCATCGAGGACGGGCCGGCGCTCAGCGCCGAGCAGGTCGAATCGGCCCTGCGGTACGGCTGGCGGCTGGCCGAGCAGGCCGCCGACGCGGGCGTACAACTGCTGGTGCTGGCGGCGTGCGGCGCCGGCACCGAGGCGGCCGCCGCGGCGGTGCTGGCGGCCACGGCCGGGGCGGAACCCCCGGCGGTGCTGGGCCGGGTGCTCACCGAGCACGGCCAGTACGACGACGCGGCCTGGATGGTCCGCTGCGCGGCGGTCCGGGACGCGCTGCACCGCACCCGGCGCTCCCCCCGGGACGCCAAGGACATCCTGGCGGAGCTGGGTGGTGGCGACGTCGCGGTGGCCACCGGCGTGCTGCTCGGCGCGACCGCCCGGCGGGTCCCGGTGCTGCTGGACGGCCCGGTCGGCGTCGCCGCCGGCATGGTCAGCCGGGACCTCGCCGGCCAGGCCCGGCACTGGTGCCTGCTGCCGGACCACGGTGGCCAGCCGGCGGTGCGGCTCGCCGCCGACGTGCTCGGCCTGACCCCGCTGGTGGACCTGCGGCTGGACCTGGGCGAGGGGGCGACCGCGCTGGCCACCCTGCCGCTGCTGCGCTCGGCGCTGGCGCTCGCCGCCGGCCTGCCGACGCACCCGTCGCTGCGCGGCGAGGACGACGAGGACTTCACCGAGCCGGAGCCGGCCGGTCCCGGGCCGGCCACCACCGAGCCCGAGCCGGAGCCGGAGTTCGCCGAGCCCGAGCCGGCCGGCCCCGGGCCCACCACGACCGGCCCGGACGAGCCGGTCTCCCCCGGCCGACGTGCCGACTGACACACGCCTCGCCGCCGGCCTCCGGCTGGCGGTCACCACCTTCACCACGCTGCCGGTGCCCCGACAGCTCCAGCGCGGCGCGTCTGTCGCCGCGCCGCGACCTGGAGCCGTCGCCGGCCGGATCGACCGGGACGTGGCGGGCGTCGCGATGGCCCTCGCCCCGGCGGTCGGGGCGGTGCTCGGCGCGCTGCTCGCGGCGGTGCTGCTGCTGACCGCCGCGCTCGCTCCTCCGCTGGTCGCGGCCGGGGTCACCGTCGGGGCGGGCGCGCTGCTGACCCGGGGGCTGCACCTGGACGGGCTGGCCGACACCGTGGACGCGCTGGGGTCGTACCGGCGCGGGGCGGCGGCGCTGGAGATCATGAAGAAGCCGGACGTCGGGCCGTTCGGCGTGGTCGCGCTGGTGGTCGTAC
Source organism: Micromonospora sp. NPDC051924 (assembly GCF_055586005.1). Classification (NCBI taxonomy): domain Bacteria; kingdom Bacillati; phylum Actinomycetota; class Actinomycetes; order Micromonosporales; family Micromonosporaceae; genus Micromonospora; species Micromonospora sp. NPDC051924. The sequence continues at coordinate 9,426 of NZ_JBVJJA010000049.1, read as the reverse complement.
TCCTGCTCCAGGCGGCGGTGCTCGCGGAGCTGGCCGGCCGGTCGTGGCCGGCGGCGCTCGCGGCGGTGGTCACCGCGACGGCGGCCGGGCGGCTGGGCGTCGGCCTGGCCTGCCGGCGCGGGGTACCGGCGGCCCGCCCGGAGGGGCTGGGCGCGCTGGTGGCCGGCACGGTCGGGCCGGTCGCGCTGGTCGTCGGCGCGGCGGCCGTCGCGCTGCTGGCCGTGCCGGCGGTGCCGGGCCGACCGTGGCAGGGCCCGCTCGCCGTCCTCGCCGCGCTCGCCGTCGCGGCGGGGCTGCTGCGGCATGTGGTACGCCGGCTCGGCGGGATCACCGGCGACGTGCTCGGGGCCACCGTGGAGATCGTCACCACGCTGTCCTACCTGGGACTGGTGCTGTCCGGCTGAGCGTCACCCGTCCGGGCGGGTAGCGTTCTCAAACGACAGCACCGGCGGTGTCGAGGGGGACGGCATGCTCATCACGGACGACTTCCTGCCCGTACCGGTCCCGGAGTCACTGGACGCGACCTACCTGGTGCCCATCGCCGGGCTGCCGAAGGTCAGCCCGAAGACCGCGGTGGCGGGCCTCGCCGGGCGGCTCGCCGAGCCGGTGCACGGGCTGGCGAAGCAGATGCTGGACAGCCCGCTGATGACCGTGGACACCCGGCCGATCAGCGAGTTCCCCGAGCTGCCGCCGGACCTGCTCACCGCGTTCGGGGCCACCGAGGAGCAGTTGGCCCGGCTGGCCGCCGCCACCCACCTGGTGGTGGTGCAGGCCGAGTACCGGCCGGGCTGGCCGCCGGCGCACGAGTGGGCGGCCCGGGCGGTGGCCGCGGCGGTCGCCGAGACGGTCGACGGGGACGTGGTGGACGTCTTCGGCCTGCAGTTCCTCGACCCGGCGGCCGCGCTGCGCTCGCTCCCCGACGAGCAGGGCCGGATCCGGTTGGTCGACTGGGTGCTGGTGCCGTACTCGTCGGACGCCGACGGGCTCTGGTTCACCACCAAGGGGCTGCGCCGGTTCGGGCTGCTGGAACTCCAGGCCCAGGGGGTGCCGGACCATCTCACCCGGGCCTGGGGCGCGGTGATGACCGGGGCCGCGCGGCGGCTGCTGCGGGAGTGGACCGAGGGACTGGCCGGCGAGGAGGTACCGGCGTTCGTGCAGCTCCCGATGCTGGCCACGGTGACCGGGCACGACATCGCGGTGGCGTACGGGAACCCGGAGCAGCACGGGGCGACGGCGCCGGTGCTGCTGGCGCTGGAGCTGGACCCGGCGACCGATCCGGACGCCGACTCGTTCCTCACCCTCCGCCCGCCGCCCGGGCACCCGGGGCCGCCCGGCCGCTACTTCGCCGCCGCCTGCGCCACCCTGTTCAACGGCATCCAGCCGGACGTCCGGTACGCGCGCCCGGGCGACGCGATGAGCCGGGCGATCGCCACCGCCCGGGCCGGGCTGGGCGACATCCGGGCCCGCTTCCTCGCCGGTCAGCTGCCCGCCGAGACCCAGCTCGTGGTCAAGTACGGGCTGCCCGGCGACGACGGTCCCGAGTTCGTCTGGGCCGGGGTGACCTCGTGGGAGAGCCCGGAGCGGATCGTCGGCGCCAGCGCCAGCGACGCCAACAGCGACCCGACCGTGCGGATCGGCTCCCCGGTGGTGGTGGAGGCGTCCGACGTCGTCGACTGGGCCGTGCTGGACACGAGCGGCGTGATCGAGGGCGGCTGGACCCAGGCCGTGCTGGACGCCGGCGAGCCGCCCACCGCCGACTGAGCCGCGCTCAGGGCTCGATCGGCGTGCCGGTCCGGGCGGCCCGGGCCAGGCCCCAGGCGTGCAGCGCCTCCAGCACCGGCACGAGGCTGCGACCCTCCGCGGTGAGGTGGTACTCGACGTGCAGGGCCTTCGGCGTGCCGAGGTCGCGCCGGGCGACCAGGCCCTCCGCCTCCAGCTCGCGCAGCCGCTGGACGAGCATCTTCTCGCTGACGTCCGGCATCCGGCGGCGCAGCTCGCCGTAGCGGTGCACGCCCTCCTTGAGGTGGGCGAGGATCACCGGCCGCCACCGGCCGCCGACCACGTCGACGGCCACCTCCACCGCGCAGTGGTAGCGCCGGGGCATCCGGTCCCCCTCCTTACCGGAAAGTGCGTACTTGTCCGCGCACCGGTCCCGGTGTGGGCTGGTGGGCATGATCGTCGAGTACATCAGGTACCGGGTACCGGCCGAACGGCAGGCGGAGTTCGTCCCGGCGTACGCCCGGGCCGCGCGGGCGCTGGACGCCGCGCCGGAGTGCCTCGGCTACGAGCTGAGCCGCTGCGTCGAGGACCCGGCCGCGTACGTCCTGCGCATCCGCTGGACGTCGGCGCAGGATCACCTGCACGGCTTCCGCACCGGCCCGCACTTTCCCGCCTTCTTCCGCGAGATCCGCCCCTACGTCCACGACATCGAGGAAATGCGCCACTACACCCCCACCGAGGTCACCACCGACCCGTGACCCGCCCGGTTGATCAAGGAGTTTGCGTCAGGATCCGGCCCGCCGGAGACGCAAACTCCTTGATCAACGAGAACTCAGCGGACGGAGGGCTGGACGAAGGGGGGACGGGTGAGGCGCATCTGGGCGCGGCGGCCTCGGATGTCGACCTCCAGCACCTCGCCGTCGGGGAGGTCGGGGTCGGTGTCGATGAGGGCGAGGGCGATGCCCTGCTTCAGCGTCGGGCTGAACGTGCCGCTGGTGATCGTGCCGACCTGCTGGTCGCCGACGTACACGGCCATGCCGGGGCGCGGGATCGCCCGGTCCACCGCCGCCAGGCCGCGCAGCGTACGCCGGGGGCCCGCGGCCTTCTCGGCGAGCAGGACGTCCCGGCCCCAGAAGGCCGGCTTGTCCCAGCCCACCGCCCAGCCGGAGCGGGCCTGCACCGGGGTGATCTCCAGCGAGAGGTCCTGCCCGTGCAGCGGGTAGCCCATCTCGGTGCGCAGGGTGTCCCGCGCGGCCAGGCCGCAGGCCCGCAGCTCGTACGCCTCGCCGGCGGCGAAGAGCGCGTCCCACACGGCGAGCGCGTGCTCGGCCGGGACGACCAGCTCGTACCCCAGCTCGCCGGTATAGCCGGTGCGGCACACGGTCAGCCCCACGCCGTCGAGGGTGGCGGTCGAGAAGCTCATGTAGCCGTGGTCGGTAGGCAGGCCGAGCGCGCCGAGCAGCTCCGCCGAGCGCGGCCCCTGCACCGCGAGCACCGCGTACGCCTCGTGCTCGTCGGTGATCACCATCCCGGCGGGCGCGGCGGCGCGCAGGCGGCGGACCACCTCGGCGGTGTTCGCCGCGTTCGGGATGAGGAAGACGTGGTCGTCGGCGTGCAGGTAGGCGATGATGTCGTCGACCACGCCGCCGGTGGCGTCGTCGCAGCAGAGCGTGTACTGCGCCTTGCCCGGCCCAATCCGGCCGAGGTCGTTGCTGAGGCAGGCGTTGACGAAGTCCGCGGCGCCCGGCCCGGTGATCCGGGCCTTGCCCAGGTGCGAGACGTCGAACACGCCCACCCCGGTACGGACCGCCGTGTGCTCCTTGAGCACGCCGCCGCCGGCGTACTCCAGCGGCATCTCCCAACCCCCGAACGGGGCGAACTTGGCGCCGAGCGCGGTGTGCCGCTCGTGCAGGGGGGAACGACGCAGCCGGGTCGCGGCGGCGTCGGAGGTCACCTCGGTCATGGGTGGCAACTTACCGTCACCTGGACGCCTGGTTAGCATCGGCGGGACCCCGTCGGAGCGCATCGGCGGGACAGCAACGCGTCCGGCGGGTAGGTTGCCGCCGGAGACCTTCATCGCCGGTACGCGACGCAGCGGCCGGCCCGGCCCGCCCGGAGTAGCTTTCGTGACATCGCCCCGCACCACCCTCAGCCTGGTCGACACCGACCCCGCCGAACTCGCCGTCGACGCGATCGTGATCGGCGTGCACAGCCAGACCGCCGAGCAGAAGTCCGGCTCACCCGCCGGCACCCTGCTGCTGGCCAGCGGCGCGGAGAGCATCGCCGCCGCGTTCGACGGCAAGCTGACCGAGACGCTGGCCCTGCTCGGCGCGACCGGCGGCGCCGGCGAGGTGATCAAGCTGGCCACGCTGGGCACGGTCACCGCGCCCGTGGTCGCCGCCGTCGGCCTCGGTCCGGAGCCGACCGGCGCCGCCCCGGCGCCGGAGACCCTGCGCCGGGCCGCCGGCGCGGCGGTCCGTTCCCTGGCCGGCGCGCCGCGCGTCGCGCTCGCCCTGCCGCTGCCCGACGACGCCGACGCCCCGGCCGCGCTGCGCGCGGTCGCCGAGGGCGCGCTGCTCGGCGGCTACCGGTTCGCCGGTTACAAGACCAAGCCGCAGCCGGCCCGGCGTGAGCCGGTGGCCGAGGTGCTGGTCGCCGTCCCGGACGCGGGCGACGCCACCGCACGGGCGGAGATCACCCGGGCCCAGGCGGTCGCCGGCGCGGTGCTGACCAGCCGGGACTGGGTGAACACCGCCCCGAACGAGCTGCGTCCGCCGGCGTTCGCCGAGGCCGTGGCCGCCGCCGCCCGGGATGCCGGGCTCGGCGTCGAGGTGCTCGACGAGGAGGCGCTGAAGGCCGGCGGGTACGGCGGCATCCTCGCCGTCGGCCAGGGCTCCGAGGCCCCGCCGCGGCTGGTCAAGCTCACCTACACGCCGGAGGGCGGCGGCAACGGCAAGCGGGTGGCGCTGGTCGGCAAGGGCATCACCTTCGACACCGGCGGCATCTCGATCAAGCCGGCCCAGGGCATGTGGGAGATGAAGTCCGACATGGCCGGCGCGGCGGCGGTCGGCGCGGCCATGCTGGCGGTCGCGGCGCTCAAGCCGTCCGTCGCGGTCACCGGCTACCTGCCGATGGCGGAGAACATGCCGTCGGGCACCAGCTACCGGCCGGGCGACGTGATCAGCATGTACAGCGGCAAGAAGGTCGAGGTGCTCAACACCGACGCCGAGGGCCGGATGATCCTGGCCGACGGCATCGCCCGGGCCTGCGAGGATGGCGCGGACTACCTGTTCGAGACCTCCACGCTGACCGGTGGCCAGGTGATCGCGCTGGGCAAGCGGATCGCCGGCGTGATGGGCTCCCCGGAGCTGTGCGAGCGGGTGAAGGCGGCCGGTGAGGCGACCGGCGAGCCGGCCTGGCCGATGCCGCTGCCGGACGACGTGCGCAAGGGCATGGACAGCGACGTCGCGGACATCTCGCAGGTCAACGCGGTGATGGACCGGGCCGGTCACATGCTTCAGGGCGGCGTCTTCCTGCGCGAGTTCGTCACCGACGACGTGGCCTGGGCGCACATCGACATCGCCGGCCCCGGCTACCACTCGGGCGAGGCGACCGGCTACTGGACCAAGGGCGGCACCGGCGTCCCCGTCCGCACCCTGCTCCACCTGATCGACGACGTAGCCGCCAACGGCTGACGCCTGAAGATCCACCCAACTTCGGGGAAGTTGCTGCCTCGGCACGCCGAGAGACAGCAACTTCCCCGAAGTTGCTTCCGGGACGCGGTCAGAAGAGTTCCGGGCGGCGCTTGCGGCGTTCGTTGTAGTCGCGCATGCGCTGGGGGTAGCCCATCAGGCGGACGTCGTAGATCGGGATGGCGAGCTTGTGGGCCCACCGGCGGCCCTGGTCCGGGCTGCCGATCCGCCGGCGGGTCCACTCGCCGTCGTCGGCGATCAGCATGACCGTGGTCTCGGTGACGGTGGTCCGGGGTTCCAGGTACGCCTCGACCCCGCGCCGGGTCCGGACGAAGTTCTCAAGGTGGTCCAGATCGGCGCGGTCGGCGGCCCGGTCGCGGCTCACCGTGCCGGCCCGCTTGCGTCGTCGGAACAGCCCCACCGGATCCACTCCTCCCCCGTACGTCATCGAAGACGGTGCCAAGCGTACGTGTCGGTGACGTGTCGTTGGGCACCTCACTACGCGCTCCGCTCCCGGTGGTGACAAGATGACCGAGGTGGGGTGTGCCTGTTACTCCGCCGTAACCCCCGATGCAGTGACGCGACCTGGGAGTTGGATGTGAGCCAGCCGAACGATTCGACCTTCGACATCGTCATCCTCGGAGGTGGTAGCGGCGGCTACGCGACCGCCCTGCGCGCCGTACAGCTCGGCCTGACGGTCGCGCTGATCGAGAAGGGCAAGCTCGGCGGGACCTGCCTGCACAACGGCTGCATCCCGACCAAGGCCCTGCTGCACGCCGCCGAGATCGCCGACCAGACCCGCGAGTCGGAGCAGTTCGGCGTCAAGGCCGAGCTGGTCGGCATCGACATGGCGGCGGTCAACTCGTACAAGGACGGCGTGATCGCCCGCCTGTACAAGGGCCTCCAGGGGATGCTCAAGAGCAACAAGGCGATCACCATCGTCGAGGGCCACGGCAAGCTGGTCGCGCCGAACGCCGTCGAGGTGGACGGCAAGCGCTACACCGGGCGCAACATCGTCCTGGCCTCCGGCTCGTACGCCAGGAGCCTGCCCGGCCTGGAGGTCGACGGCGAGCGGATCATCACCAGCGACCACGCCCTGGTCCTGGACCGGGTCCCGTCCTCGGCGATCGTGCTCGGCGGCGGCGTGATCGGCGTCGAGTTCGCCAGCGTGTGGAAGTCCTTCGGGGTGGACGTGACCATCGTCGAGGCGCTGCCCCGCCTGGTCGCCGCCGAGGACGAGGAGTCGTCGAAGGCGCTGGAGCGGGCCTTCCGCAAGCGGAAGATCAACTTCAAGGTCGGCAAGCCGTTCGAGAAGGTCGAGAAGACCGAGAACGGCGTCAAGCTGACCATCCAGGGCGGCGACACCGTCGAGGCCGAGCTGCTGCTGGTCGCCGTCGGCCGGGGCCCGAACACCGCCAACCTCGGCTACGAGGAGCAGGGCGTCAAGATGGACCGCGGCTTCGTGCTGACCGACGAGCGGCTGCGTACCAGCGTGCCGAACGTTTACGCGGTCGGCGACATCGTGCCCGGCCTGCAGCTCGCGCACCGCGGCTTCCAGCAGGGCATCTTCGTCGCCGAGGAGATCGCCGGCCAGAACCCGGCCGTGATCGACGAGGCCGGCATCCCGCGGGTCACCTACTGCGACCCGGAGCTGGCGTCGGTCGGCCTGACCGAGGCCAAGGCCAAGGAGCAGTACGGCGCCGACAAGATCAAGACCTACAACTACAACCTGGGTGGCAACGGCAAGAGCCAGATCCTCAAGACCGCCGGCCACGTGAAGCTGGTCCGGGTCGAGGACGGCCCGGTGGTCGGCGTGCACATGGTCGGTGCCCGGGTCGGCGAGCTGATCGGCGAGGCGCAGCTCATCTACAACTGGGAGGCGTACCCGGCCGAGGTGGCGCAGCTCGTGCACGCCCACCCGACGCAGAACGAGGCCCTGGGCGAGGCGCACCTGGCCCTCGCCGGCAAGCCGCTGCACGCGCACGCCTGACACGACAACCGCGGCGTCCGGCGACGGGCGATGATCCCACCAGGGGAATGAAGGAGTCTGGAGAACATGCCGGTATCGGTCACCATGCCCCGGCTCGGCGAGAGCGTCACCGAGGGCACCGTCACGCGCTGGCTCAAGCAGGAGGGCGAGACCGTCGAGGTCGACGAGCCGCTGCTCGAGGTGTCGACCGACAAGGTGGACACCGAGATCCCGTCGCCCGCGGCGGGCGTGCTGAGCCGGATCGTGGTCGGCGAGGACGAGACCGCCGAGGTCGGCAGCGAGCTGGCGATCATCGCCGGTGAGGGCGAGGAGGCCGGTGGGGCCGCCCCGCAGCAGGAGGCGCCGGCCGAGCAGGCCGAGGAGGCCGCCGCCGAGCCGCAGGCCGAGGCGGAGCAGCCGGCCGTGCAGGAGCCGGCCCCGGCCGCGGCGCCGGCGGGCCAGGGCACCGAGGTCAAGATGCCGGCCCTGGGCGAGAGCGTCACCGAGGGTACGGTGACCCGCTGGCTCAAGCAGGTCGGCGAGAGCGTCGAGGTGGACGAGCCGCTGCTGGAGGTCTCCACCGACAAGGTGGACACCGAGATCCCGTCGCCGGTCGCCGGCACGCTGCTGGAGATCAAGGTCGCCGAGGACGAGACCGCCGAGGTCGGCGGGGTGCTGGCGATCGTCGGTGCGGCCCGCGCCGCGCCGGCCCAGCCGAAGCCGGAGCCCAAGCCGGAGCCCAAGGCCGAGGCGAAGCCCGAGCCGAAGCCGGCCCCGGCTCCGGCCCCGGAGCCCAAGGTCGAGGAGCCGACCCCGGGCGCGGCGTACAACGAGCCCGCCGCCGAGGCGGAGCAGGCCGCCCAGCCGGCCAAGGCCGAGCAGGCCGCGCAGCCGGCCGCCCCGACCCCGACGCCGCAGCGCCCGACCACCCCCGTGCAGGGCGGTGGCGAGGAGGCCGCCGGGTACGTGACCCCGCTGGTGCGCAAGCTGGCCGCGGAGCACGGTGTGAGCCTCTCCTCGGTCAACGGCACCGGCGTCGGCGGCCGGATCCGCAAGCAGGACGTGCTGGAGGCGGCCGAGAAGGCGAAGGCGGCCCAGGCCGCGCCGGCCGCGCAGCCGGCTCCCGCCGCCGCGGCAGCGGCCCCGGCCAAGCCGGCGGCGAAGCCGCAGCCGAGCGCGAAGCGGGGCAGCACCGAGAAGCTGCCGCGGATCCGCGCGGCGATCGCCAAGCGGATGCAGGAGTCGCTGCACGAGATGGCGCAGCTGACCACGGTGATCGAGGTGGACGTCACCCGGATCGCCAAGCTGCGGGCCCAGGCCAAGGACTCCTTCCAGCAGCGGCACGGCGTGAAGCTGTCCTTCCTGCCGTTCTTCGCCCTGGCCGCCGTCGAGGCGCTCCAGACCTACCCGATCGTCAACGCTCGGATGGACCTGGCGGGCGGGACGATCACCTACCCGGACGCGGAGCACCTCGGCATCGCCGTGGACACCGAGCGGGGCCTGCTGGTGCCGGTCATCCACAACGCGGGTGACCTCAACCTCGGCGGCATCGCCAAGCGGGTCGCCGACCTGGCCGAGCGCACCCGGACCAACAAGATCAGCCCGGACGAAATCGCCGGCGCGACCTTCACGCTGACCAACACCGGCAGCCGGGGCGCGCTCTTCGACACCCCGATCGTGCCGTCGCCGCAGTCGGCGATGCTCGGTACGGGTGCCGTGGTGAAGCGTCCGGTCGTGGTCAACGACCCGGAGCTGGGCGAGGTCGTCGCGGTCCGGTCGATGGTCTACCTGGCCCTGTCGTACGACCACCGGCTGATCGACGGCGCGGACGCGGCCCGCTTCCTCGTCGCGGTCAAGGAGCGGCTGGAGGCCGGCAACTTCGAGGCCGAGCTGGGGCTCTGACGCACCATCCGGAAGGGGGGGGGGGGGGAGGGGGGGGGGGGGCCCCCCCCCCCCCCCCCGGTGTCGCCGTAAGGTGTGTCCCCGGGAGACCCCCGCAACATTCTGTTGTCCCCTGGGCCCTGGGGTAAGGGGTACTGGCGGTGC
>NZ_JBVJJA010000048.1:0-44100 GCF_055586005.1 Micromonospora sp. NPDC051924 | reverse complement strand
AGCCGGTGGTCCAGGTGCGCGTTCAACGCCTCGCAGGTCTGGTCGAAGGTGTCCCGGTAGACGGGGTTGGTGGTGTAGAGGTCGGCGCCCATGCCCGGGTACTGGCTGCCCTGACCGGTGAAACAGAAGGCGGTGCGCCGGACGTCGGTCGCGGCCCCGGTGGCGGCGAGCGGATGCGGCCGCCCGTCGGCGAGCGCGCCGAGCGCGGCGACGAACTCGTCGCGGCCGGCTGCGGTGACCACCGCCCGGTACGGGAACCGGGTGCGCCGGGCGAGCGCGTCCCCGACCGCCGCCGGCGCCACGTCCGCCTGCGCGGTCAGCCACGTCCCCAGCCGCCGGGCGTACGCGCGCAGCGCCGGCTCGGTCCGCGCGGACAGCACCCATGACACCCACCCGTCCCCGGCCGCCCCGGCGGTGTCCACCGGGGCGTCGCGGACCACCACGTGGCAGGTCGTCCCGCCCATGCCGAACGACGACACCCCACCGCGCAGCGGCCGGCCCGGCCGGGGCCAGCCGGTCAGCTCCCGCTGCACCGTCAGGCCCAGGTCGTCCAGCGGGATGTCCGGGTGGGCGGTGACGAAGTTCAGGCTGGGCGGCAGCTCCCGGTGCCGTACGCAGAGCGCCAGCTTGACCAGGCCGACGATGCCGGCGGCGGCCTCCAGGTGCCCCACGTTGGTCTTGGCCGAACCCACCCGCACCGGGCCGATCCCGCCCCGTCCCCGGCCGACGACGGCGCCGAGCGCGGCCGCCTCCACCGGGTCGCCGACCCGCGTGCCGGTGCCGTGCAGCTCCACGTACTGCACCTCGGTCGGGTCCACCCCGGCCCGGCGGTACGCCGCGGCGAGCACCTGCTGCTGACCCTCGCGGCCGGGCACGGTCAGCCCCTCCGTCGCCCCGTCGTTGCCCACCGCCGAGCCGTCGATCACGCAGTAGACGCGATCCCCGGCGGCGACCGCGTCCGCCAGGGGCTTGAGCAGCACCAGCGCCCCGCCCTCGCCCCGCACGTAGCCGTTCGCCCGCGCGTCGAAGGTGAAACACCGGCCGTCGGGGGAGAGACCGCCGAACCGCTCGGCGCCGACCGCGCTCTCCCGCAGCAGGTTGAGGTTCACGCCGCCGGCCAGGGCCACCGTGGACTCGCCGGAGCGCAGGCTTTCGCACGCCAGGTGGACGGCGACCAGCGAGGACGACTGCCCGGTGTCCACCGCCAGGCTCGGCCCGCGCAGGTCGAACAGGTAGGAGATCCGGTTGGCGAGGATGCTGCGGTGCAGGCCGGTCACGGTGTGCGGGGTGATCCGCTCCGCGCCGTCCCGGTACGTGAGGTGGGCGTAGTCGTCCCAGATCGCGCCCACGAACACGCCGGTCGCGGTGCCGGCCAGCGCGGTCGGCGTGGTCCCGCCGTCCTCGACCGCCTCCCAGGCCAGCTCCAGCATCAACCGTTGCTGCGGATCCATCGCGGCCGCCTCGCGCGGCGAGACACCGAAGAAGTCGGCGTCGAAGCCACCGACGTCGTCGAGGAAGGCCCCGTGCCGCACCGTCCCGTCGGCACCCCACCGGTCCGCGGGCACCTCGCCGGCCGCGCTGGCCCCGGCGCGCAACAGCCGCCAGAAGGCCCCCGGCTCCGCCGCGCCGGGCAGCCGGCACGCCAGCCCCACCACCGCCACCGGGTACGGCCGACCACATCCCTCTCCAGGCGCGGTGTCAGGTCGGGTCATGTGCCTTCCCTCATCTTCCGTTCCTTGTGTGGTGGAGGGTCGGCGACAGTGGCACGCCATCCCGGATACGCATTTCCACATTTGTGAGGGACAGCGACGGAACCGGACTGTCTCGACAATGACGGAGGTCGGCGCCGACAATTCTCTGTCCAGTCGACAAGGATAGGTAGCGGCAATCAGCCCGGATAGCCCCTAGCGCCCCTACTTCGACCCCGCGACGCCGGTGCACAACCCCTGCTCACCCCTGTTCCGCAGGCATTTCGCGCGACCGTACCCGCAGCCCGTTCCCGGATTCGCAAGGGGTGTCGGCCATCCGTCGCCGGGCGGCTTGACTCGCCGGATCGGCTCCCATTACGTTCCCGTTCGACACATTTTCGTGCCGGCCGAATCTCCCCGTTGCTCACCCCCGATCGTGGCGAACGGACGTCGCCGGCGTTCCCGGCCGTACGTTCCCGCACGGTCCGGAATTGCGACGGCGCCGGCGTCCGTTCCCCACCGATCGGGAGGAAGAATGAATTCTCGGAAAACGGCGGTACGCGCCGGCGCCGGGTCGCGGCTGCGCCGCGGGCTGGCGCTCGGCGCGACGGCGGTGCTCGGTGCCCTGGCCCTCGGCTCGGCGCCGCCCGGCAACGCCGCGCCGGAGAGTTTCCCGGCGCTCGGCGACGACCTGGCCGCGGTCAACCGCTCCGCCACCGCCGCGCCCGCCCAGATGAGCCAGCTCGACTTCCTGCTCGGCGACTGGAAGTGCCTGGTCACCACGCAGATGCACGGCCAGCCGGCGATGACCAACACCACCTATCTCTCGGTGCGGTCCATTCTCGGCGGCCACTGGTACGAGCTGCGCTCGCTCCAACTGCCCAGCACCTCGAACCCGCAGCGGGTCGTCGCCCGGCAGGTCTACGGCTGGGACCCGGCGGCGCAGCAGTTCACCACCTACTACTTCGACGACGCGGAGGGGCAGGGCACCGGCAGCGCCCCGCAGGTCACCACCGGGCACGCCGTCTTCACCGGCACCTACCTGTTCAACGGGTTCCGCCACATCGGCCGGGACGACCTGTACTCGCCGGCGCCCGACAAGCTCTACAACGACGTCTCCATGGCGATGGAGTCCACTCCGGACCAGCTCTTCCCGGTGGGCACCGCCCGCTGCGACCGGCGCTGACCTCCTCACCGCCCCGGGGCGGGCCGCACCTCCGGCCCGCCCGGGGGCGGACCACTCGTCAGACCGTCACGCGGAGCCGCTCGATGCCGGGCAGCACCGACAGCAACGGCGGGTATCGCCAGTCCGGCGGCCGGATGGTCAGGTCGACCCGCAGCTGCCGCCCGGCACAGACCCGAAGCTCGTCCGACATGGCAACCAACAGCGACGGCGGGTGTCGGTCGTCCGTCGCCGGCCCGATCGCGGCCGCGAGCAGGTACCACCGGCCGACCGGCACCGGGTCCAGCCGGTACGGCCCCGGCTCCTGGACCAGCTCGGAGATGACCGGACGCCCCCGGGGGACGGGGCTGTCGAAGACGCCCACCAGGACCGGGGAATCGGCCCGCGGCACCGCCCGGATGGTGCCGGAGAGGATGCCGGCCGGACGGTCCCGCGGCGATCGCGGCTCGCCGTCCTCGGGGAGCGGCTCACCCTGGGCCACGCGACGGTAGGCGGTGGGGGAGAGGCCGACGCACTCGGTGAACCGGCGGGTGAAGGTGCCGAGGCTGCCGTAGCCGACCTGGACGCTGATCTCGGCCACGCTCAGCGTGGTGGTGGAGAGCAGATGCTTCGCCTCGCTGATGCGTACGGCGGAGAGGAACCGGCCCGGTGTCACGCCGGTGACCCGGCGGAAGGTCCGCAGAAAGTGGAATTTGCTTATCATCGCGGACCGGGCCAGGTCGTCGAGGCTCAGTGGCTCCTCGTACCGATCCCGGATTGCGTCAATGGCTTGCCGGATGCCGTCTTTCACCGTCGCCCCCCGCAATAATCGGTCTCCCAACGGGGAGTCTCCTGTCATCCGCTGCCAGAACGCGCACAGATCACTGTTATGCGAGGCCAGGCTGACGGCAGTTCCGGGAAGGCGTGCTCCACCGTTGCGAAACAGGAAGAAGAACCCGTATCGCGCCAAGATGGTACCGCAATCCTGGCGCTGAGTGACCGGGCAAGTTCGTTGAGTGGCCAAAACAGGTGGTTCCCGGCTAGCGACACCGAGCCCGACAGGCGAGGAAATGGACCGTTGTCGAGATCCGCGCCTTCTGTCGCATTTGGACGGTGAATGTCACTCCGCCACCCGGGTCCGCGTGGTCCACCGGAAGACCACCGGATCCGGGGACGACGCTACGCCGGCCGGCTCCCGCTCGAAGTGCTCGTAGCCGCCCCGGTGGTGAATCTTCACCTTCTGTCCGTCGGATGGCAGCCGCTGGCTGCGGACGGTTGCCGGCAGGTCGCTCGGTCCGCCGACGAGAATCGCCTCGACCATGTTTTCGACGACGTTTTCGGGCGAACTGGTCATCGCTGCCCCCATCCTGCGGGATATGTTTGCGAATTGACTGCTTTCATCATCGCTGGCGGATCTGCGATTGTGCACCCGTAATGCACCCCTATCCTCCGGTGGGGCCTGCGAAAATAGGGGCGCCGGCGGCCGGTGACGCATGCGGCGGCAAATACAATCACCCGAGGCGGTATCGCGCGCGCCACGCCAGCCGCCGTTCCCGGCCCGGCCGGACGCGCCGGCCCTCATTTCCCAGGACGGTGAATGCAGGTGACGACGGCTTTTTCCCAGGACGTCTGGACCCGCCGCTACCATGATGCGGGCCCGGACGCGGTGCGGCTGGTCTGCTTCCCGCACGCCGGCGGATCGGCCAGCTTCTACTTCCCGGTCTCCCGGGCGCTCGCACCGCGTCTCGAGGTGCTGGCCGTGCAGTATCCGGGCCGCCAGGAACGGCGCCGCGAGGCGGCGGTGGACTGCATCCACGAACTGGCCGACCGGATCGCCGAGGTGCTGCCGCTCGACGACGGCCGCCCGACCGCCTTCTTCGGACACAGCATGGGGGCGACCGTCGCCTTCGAGGTGGCCCACCGGCTCGAGCGTGACCGGGGCCGGTCGGTGCTGCATCTGTTCGCCTCCGGGCGGCGGGCGCCCGCCCGGGTACGCGTCGAGGACCTGCACCGGCGGGGTGACGACGCGATCGTCGCCGAGCTGCGGCGGCACAGCGCCACCGACGACCGGCTGCTGGCCGACCAGGAGCTGCTGCGCATGATCCTGCCGGCGCTCCGGTCCGACTACCGGGCCATCGAGACCTACCGGGCGCGCCCCGACACCCGCCTCCGCTGCCCACTGACGGTCCTGGTCGGCACCGCCGACCCGCTGGTCACCCCGGACGAGGCGGAGGCGTGGCGGGCGCACACCACCGGCCCTACCGACGTCCGCTACTTTCCGGGCGGCCACTTCTATCTCACCGAGCGGCCCGAGGACGTCCTCGGGGTGGTGACCGAGGTGCTCACCCCCGTCCGCCGCTGACCGGTCCGCCCCGCGTCGCCGGGCGACGCGGGGCGGCGGTGTGCGTACCCGGAAAGGGGTGTTAGAGGGGGATGTTGCCGTGCCGGCCGCGACGGTGCCGGGCGGCGGCGAACGCCTCGGCCAGCCGCCGGCGGGTGTCCGCCGGGTCGATCACCTCGTCGATCACGCCGAGCGCGAGTCCCCGGCGCACCCCGCCGGACTCCCGGCGGTGCTCCTCCACCAGGCGGGCGCGCAGCGCGTCCACCTCCTCCGGCGGCGCCGCCGCCAGCTCCCGCCGGTGCAGCACCCCCACCGCGGCCTCCGCGCCCATCACCGCCACCTGCGCCTCCGGCCACGCGAAGACCCGGGTCGCCCCGAGCGAGCGGGAGTTCATCGCGATGTACGCCCCGCCGTAGGACTTGCGGGTGATCAGCGTGATCCGGGCGACCTCGGCCTCGGCGAAGGCGTGCAGCAGTTTGGCGCCGCGCCGGACCACCCCCTCCCACTCCTGCCCGACCCCGGGCAGATAGCCGGGGACGTCGACCAGCACCAGCAGGGGTACGCCGAGCGCGTTGCACATCCGCACGAACCGGGCCGCCTTCTCGGCGCTCTGCGAGTCGAGGCAGCCGCCCTTGCGCAGCGGGTTGTTGGCCAGCACCCCGACCGTCCGCCCGGCGAGCCGGCCCAGCCCGACCACCATGTTCCGGGCCCAGCCCGGCTGGAGCTCCGCGAAGGTGGGCCCGTCGTCGTCCCGGTCGAGCAGGTGCCGCACCAGCGGCCGCACGTCGTACGCCCGCCGGCTGGACTCCGGCAGCAGCGCCCGCAGGTCCGGGCCGCCGGCCGCCGCGCCCAGGTCGATGTGACCGGGCCGGGCGAGCAGCTCGGTGATCCGGCGGGCGCGGGTGTACGCCTCCGCCTCCGATCCGGCCGTCACGTGCGCCACCCCGGACCGGCGGGCGTGCACCGACGGGCCGCCCAGCGACTCCATGTCGACCTGCTCGCCGGTGACGCTCTGCACGACGTTCGGGCCGGTGACGAAGACCCGCGCCGCGTCCGACATGATCACCAGGTCGGTGAGTGCCGGACCGTACGCGGCGGCCCCCGCAGCCGGGCCGAGCACGACCGAGATCTGCGGGATCCGCCCGGACGCCTTGGTCATCATGGCGAACATCCGGCCGACGCCGTCCATCGCCTCGACACCGTCGGCCAGCTTGGCGCCACCCGAGTGCCACAGCCCGATCACCGGCCAGTGCTTCCACAGCGCCAGCCGGATCGCCTCGATGATGTGGTCCGCGCCGGCCGCGCCGAGCGCCCCGCCCATCCTGCCCGCGTCGGTGCAGTACGCGACCACCGGGAAGCCGCCGATCCGCCCCCGGACCGCGGTCACGCCGCTGTCGTCGGCCGGGTGCATCGGCAGCAGGCTGCCCGGGTCCAGCAGCCGGCCCAGGCGGGTGGCCGGGTGCCGGTCGTCGGTGCGGACCGCCTCGTCGGCGCGGGGTGCGGTGAGTGTGACCGTCATGGTGGACCTCCGCAGCGCGGGCTGAGTTGTGAGGGCGTGTGGCTCACGCTAACGACGATCTCGCGCGCCGCTGAACCCCTAGGCCACCCCGGATCCGGTGCCGTCGAGAGGGAAATCCACATGCTCAGCTAGGGGTTGCCCAATCGCCGCGTACGCGCTTCGCTGTCCTCGGCGCCCGTTCGCGCGCAGGCGGACCTCCGCCCGGCAGGACAGCACGCGGACCGGGGCGGTCCACCGTGGCCGCCCCCTGATCGGGCGCGCCGCGCCGGCCGCGACGCCGGCAAGTCCGGCCGTACCCGGTGGAGGACCGTCATGACCCTGGCCGCGAGCAATGGGAAGCGAACCCGTCGACTGGACCGGGTGGTGATCCGGTTCGCTGGTGATTCCGGTGATGGGATGCAGCTCACGGGTGATCGGTTCACGTCGGAGACGGCGCAGTTGGGGAATGATATTTCGACGTTGCCGAATTTCCCGGCGGAGATTCGGGCGCCTGCGGGGACGCTGCCGGGGGTGTCGTCGTTCCAGGTGCATTTCGCTGATTACGACATCTTGACGCCGGGGGATGCGCCGAATGTTCTGGTGGCGATGAACCCGGCGGCGTTGAAGGCGAACCTGACGGATCTGCCGCGGGGTGCGGACATCATCGTGAACACCGATGAGTTCACCCGGCGCAACCTGGCCAAGGTGGGTTACACGGTCAGTCCGCTGGACGACGACTCGCTCGCCGGCTACGTCGTGCACCCGGTGGCGCTGACCTCGATGACGGTCGGCGCGCTGGCCGAGCAGGACGTGTCCAAGAAGGACGCCGAGCGGGCCAAGAACATGTTCGCCCTCGGCCTGTTGTCGTGGATGTATTCGCGGCCGTACGAGTCGACGTTGCGGTTCCTGGAGCGTAAGTTCGCCGCCCGTCCCGAGCTGGTCGCGGCGAACGTGGCCGCCTTCCGGGCCGGCTGGAACTTCGGGGAGACCACCGAGGACTTCTCCGTCCGGTACGAGGTGAAGCCGGCGAAGATGCTGGCGGGCACCTACCGCAACATCACCGGCAACCAGGCCCTGTCGCTGGGTCTGGTGGCCGCCGGGGTGCGGTCGGGGTTGCCGGTGTTCTTGGGGGCGTATCCGATCACCCCGGCGTCGGACATTCTGCACGAGTTGTCCAAGCACAAGCGGTTCGGTGTGGTCACCGTGCAGGCCGAGGACGAGATCGCCGCGGTCGGCGCCGCCCTCGGGGCTTCCTACGGCGGCTCGCTGGGTGTGACCACCACCAGCGGCCCGGGTGTCGCGTTGAAGAGCGAAACCATCTCCCTGGCCGTGGCCCTCGAACTTCCGCTGGTGATCGTGGATGTGCAGCGGGCCGGGCCGTCCACGGGGATGCCGACCAAGACCGAGCAGGCCGACCTGAACATGGCGTTGTACGGCCGACACGGTGAGGCCCCGGTGGCGGTGATCGCGCCGAAGTCGCCGGCGGACTGTTTCCACGCGGCCATCGAGGCCGCCCGGATCGCGTTGACGTATCGCACGCCGGTGATCCTGTTGTCGGACAACTACGTCGCCAACGGCTCCGAACCCTGGCTGCTCCCCGACGTGGAGTCGCTGCCGGACCTGCGGGTGCAGTTCGCGACCGCCCCTAACGCCGAGGACGGCACCACGTTCCTGCCGTATCTGCGGGACCCGCAGACCTTGGCCCGGCCGTGGGCGATCCCCGGCACACCCGGGCTGGAACACCGCATCGGCGGCCTGGAGAAGGCCGACAAGACCGGGGACATCTCCTATGACCCGGCCAACCACGACTTCATGGTCCGCACCCGCGCCGCCCGCATCGAGACGATCCTGGTACCGCAGGTGGAGGTGGAGGACCCCGACGGCGACGCCCGCGTCCTCGTGTTGGGCTGGGGCTCGACCTACGGGCCGATCGGGGCGGCCTGCCGCGGCCTGCGCCAACGCGGCCTGAAGGTCGCGCAGGCGCACCTGCGGCACCTGGCGCCGATGCCCGCCAACCTCGGTGAGGTGCTGCGTGCCTACGACCGGGTGGTGATCCCGGAGATGAACCTCGGCCAGCTCGCCCACGTGATCCGCGCCCGGTTCCTGGTCGACGCGATCGGCTACAACCAGGTCCGCGGCCTGCCGTTCACCGCCGCCGAGCTGCAGACCATGCTGGAAGAGGTCGTCAAGAATGTCTAACCCCACCCCGGTCAAGCTGACCGCGAAGGACTTCAAGTCCGACCAGGAAGTGCGCTGGTGCCCCGGCTGCGGCGACTACGCCATCCTCGCCGCCGTCCAACAGTTCATGCCCGAACTGGGCATCCCCCGGGAGAACATCGTGTTCATCTCCGGGATCGGCTGCTCGTCGCGCTTCCCCTACTACATGAACACCTACGGAATGCACTCCATCCACGGCCGCGCCCCCGCCATCGCCACCGGCCTGTCCGTGACCCGCCCCGACCTGTCGGTCTGGGTGGTCACCGGCGACGGTGACGCCCTGTCCATCGGCGGCAACCACCTCATCCACGCGCTGCGCCGCAACGTCAACCTGAAGATCCTGCTGTTCAACAACCGGATCTACGGCCTGACCAAGGGCCAGTACTCCCCCACCTCAGAAATCGGCAAGATCACCAAGTCGACCCCGGTGGGCTCAGCGGACGCCCCGTTCAACCCCCTGTCCCTGGCGCTGGGCGCGGAAGCCACCTTCGTCGGCCGCACCATCGACTCCGACCGCAAACACCTCCAGTCCGTGCTGCGCGCCGCCGCGCAGCACGAAGGCTCAGCGTTCGTGGAGATCTACCAGAACTGCAACATCTTCAACGACGGCGCCTTCGACCAACTCAAAGAACCCGCCACCCGGGACGACTACCTCATCCGGCTGGAACACGGCCAACCGATCACATTCGGCGCCCACGGCCAATACTGCGTCGTCCACCCACCCGGCGGGTTCGGCCTCGAAGTCCGCGACACGACGGCCACCCCAGCCGACGACATCGTGGTACACGACGCAACCGTCACCGACCCCGCCTACGCCTTCGCCCTGTCCCGCCTGCCCGGACCCGACCTGCGCAACACCCCCATCGGCGTGTTCCGCAACGTCACCCGCCCCGCCTACGACACCGTCGTGCAGAAACAGGCGACCACCGCCAAAACCAACGTCGACGAAACCCCCGAACAGCAACTCGCCGGACTCCTCGCCAGCGGCGACACCTGGACCATTGACTGACCGGTCGCGGTCGAGCCGGTGCGCCGCAGCGGCTCAGCCCAACCGGGACTTCTGCACCTTGCCGAGCGCGTTGCGGGGCAGGGCGTCCAGAAAGTGGATCCGCCGGGGACGCTTGTGGACGGCGAGCTGCCGCGCCACGAAGTCGATCAGCTCCGGCTCGGCGGCGCCGTCGGCCACCACGTACGCCGTCACCCGCTGCCCGAGCTCGTCGTCCGGGACGCCGACCACCGCCGCCTCGCGTACGGCGGGGTGGGCCAGCAACGCCTCCTCCACCTCCCCGGCGCCGATCCGGAACCCGCCGCTCTTGATCAGGTCGGTGGCGGCCCGCCCCACGATCCGGTGCCGCCCGTCCGGGTCGATCGTCGCCACGTCCCCGGTCCGGAACCAGCCGCCGGCCAGCCGCACCGCCGCGTCGGCGTCCGGCCGGCCCAGGTAGCCGTCGCACAGCGTCGGCCCGCGGACCAGCAGCTCACCCATCGCCACGCCGTCGGCGGGCACCGCCCCGAGGCGTTCGTCGACCAGCCGGGTCTCCACCCCGGGCAGCGGCCAGCCCACCGTGCCCGCCAGCCGGGACCGGTCCGCCCGCGCGCTCACCGTGATCAGCGTCTCGGTCATGCCGTACCGCTCCACCACCCGGTGCCCGGTGAGCGCGTGCAGCCCGTCGAAGACCGTGGCGGACAGCGGCGCGCTCCCCGACACCAGCAGCCGCGCCCCACGCAACGCCCGGGCGGCGGACGGGTCGGCACAGACCCGCGACCAGACCGTCGGCACCCCGAACAGCAGCGAGCCGCCGGCCGCCGCGTACCGCTCCGGTCGGGGCCGCCCCACGTGGTCGAGCCGGCCGCCGAGGCGCAGCGGCCCCAGCACGCCCAGCACCAGCCCGTGCACGTGGAACAGCGGCAGCCCGTGCACCAGCCGGTCGTCCGGCGTCCAGGCCCAGGCGTCCGCGAGACCGTCGAGGCAGGCGGCGATCGCCCGCCGGGACAGCAGCACGCCCTTCGGCAGCCCGGTCGTCCCGCTGGTGTAGAGGATCAACGCCGCCCGGTCGCCGGCCGGCTCCGGATGGCGGCTCGCCGAGCGGTCCCGTGGTGACACCGGCACCACCGGCAGGTCGCCCGCGTCGACGTCGGCCCCCTCCGGGGCCAGCACCGCTGCCACGGCGGAATCCCGCAGGATGTGCGCCCGTTCCATCGGGCCCGCGTCCGGCGGCACCGGCACCACCGTCACGTCCGCCAGCAGCGCCCCGACGATCCCCACCACCGTCTCCAGCGTGGCGGTCGCCGCCACCGCCACTCGGTCCAGCCCGCGGATCCGGTCGGCCACCGCCGACGCGCACTCCAGCAGGCGGGTGCCGGGGAGCGCCCGCCCGGCGACCCGGACCGCGTCGGGACGCTCGTCCGGCGCGTGCGACAGTGCCGTCAGCAGGGCCACGTGGCAGCCTTCCGTGCAGCGCGGGGCGCGGCCGGTGACCCGGCCGGCCCGGAGCCCGACGGGCCCGGGCCGACCGTAACGAGGCCCCGGGACGCCGCACCACCCCTAATCGTCGACCCCGCTGCTATCGTCGGCGTCCGGCCGGCGGCGGACCGGCCGTCCAGTCAGGAACAGGCGGTCACCGGTGGCCCGAGTACGCAACGTCCTCCCGCCGGTGCTGCTCGGCTTCGTGCTCGTCGCGCTGGTCGTCTCCGGTCTCCGGCCGTACGACCGGCTCACCTGGCTGCTGGAGACGGTCTGGGTGATCGTCGGCGTGCCGGTGCTGCTGCTCAC
This sequence comes from Micromonospora sp. NPDC051924, assembly GCF_055586005.1. Classification (NCBI taxonomy): domain Bacteria; kingdom Bacillati; phylum Actinomycetota; class Actinomycetes; order Micromonosporales; family Micromonosporaceae; genus Micromonospora; species Micromonospora sp. NPDC051924. The sequence goes on along the minus strand of NZ_JBVJJA010000048.1, from coordinate 32,421 downwards.
CTGGCGCCGGTTCCCGCTCACCACGCTGCTGTGCTGCCTGCTGGCGCTGCACGCGCTGATCCTCATCGCCGGCGGCCACTGGAGCTACGCGCGCACCCCGCTCGGCGATTGGGTGCGGGACCTGTTCGACCTGTCCCGCAACCCGTACGACCGGCTCGGCCACTTCGCCCAGGGCTTCGTGCCGGCCATCCTGGTCCGGGAGATCCTGGTCCGCCGCTCACCGCTGCGCGGCAGCCGCTGGCTCGGCCCGCTGGTGGTCTGCGCGTGCCTGGCGTTCAGCGCCTTCTTCGAGCTGATCGAGTGGTGGGCCGCCCTGGCCGGCGGTTCGGCCGCGGACGACTTCCTGGCCACCCAGGGCGACGTCTGGGACACCCAGTGGGACATGTTCCTCGCCCTGATCGGCGCCATCACCGCACTCGTCCTGCTCAGCCGGTGGCACGACCGCGAACTGGCGGCCCTGCCGCCGCCCCGGTAGGAGAGCGGCTGCCGGCCGCGGGTTCACTCGTCGCCGACGGTCTCCGTCTCGCCGTCGTGCTGGAACTGGGCGGCCAGGTGCTCGTCGGGCTGCGGGGCCTGCGCGATCCTGTGATGCGGGTCCCCGTCCGTGGAGAAGAGCACGTCGTCGGTCTTGCGGCTCTTCTCCTGCTGCTCCTCGGGCTCCGTCACGTCGGGCTCCTCGTCAATCGCCGTCGCCGTCTGGTCACCGCCGGAGATCCCGGTGGGCCGGTCGTACCCACCCTAGGCAGGCGCGCAGCGACTGCGCAGGCGTTCGCCGCCGCTCGCGGAACCGCCGAAACCGCCCGAACGGCGGCGGGAATGCGGGATCGTGGGCAGGGAGGTGACGGGTGCCGACCAAGGAGATCATCCAGCGGATCGGGGCGCTGCTGGATCTGGCCGGAGTGCTGGTCATCGCCCTGGGCGTGGGCGTCGCCACGGTGGTGTTCCTGCTGCGCTGGTGGCGCACCCGGCAGTTGGTCGACCACTACCGGGCGTACCGGCAGGGCGTCGGCCGGGCCATCCTGCTCGGGCTGGAGTTCCTGGTCGGCGGGGACATCATCCGTACCGTGGCGGTCTCGCCCACCTTCACCAGCGTCGGGGTGCTCGCCCTGATCGTGCTGGTCCGGACCTTCCTCAGCTTCTCGCTCGAGGTGGAGCTCGACGGACGCTGGCCGTGGCAGGGCAAGGGGCCGACCGTCGGCCCGAGCGTGGGGGCCGCACCGCGATAAACCGGCGGCGTTGGTCGTACCCGGCCGGGGAGAATGCCGACCGTGACGCCGCTGCGGATCATCAAGGGCGACGCGACCAGCCCGCAGGCGAAGGGCCGCAAGGTGGTCGCGCACGTCTGCAACGACCTGGGCGGCTGGGGCAAGGGCTTCGTGCTGGCGATCTCCCGGCGCTGGCCGGGCCCAGCGCGGCACCCGGCCGGGCAGTGCCGGGCCGCCGATCCGCTACGACGCCCTCGAACGCTGCCTCGCGGCCCTCGCCGAGCAGATCGAGGGGCTGGGCGGCGCCTCGGTGCAGATGCCGCGGATCGGCTGTGGCCTGGCCGGAGGCCGGTGGTCACGGGTCGAGCCGCTGATCACCGCCACGCTCTGCGCGCGGGACATCCCGTCACCGTCTACGACCACGACTGAACGGGGCGAACCCGCAGGTCGTCGCCGGGCGGGTGGGCCGGGCGCCGGATACAGTCGCGCGGTGACGAATCGAGGACCGGGTTGGCTGTCCGAACGTGAGGTGGCCGCGGAGCGGGTCGTGGGCACCCCGTTCGACCTCACCGACTGCGTCCGGGAGCCGATCCATCGGCTCGGGGGCATCCAGTCCCACGGGGCGCTGCTCGGTGCGTCGGGCGGCATGATCGCGGTGGCCAGCGGCAACGCCGAGCCGACCCTCGGCGTCGCCGACCTGCTGGGCGCCCCGATCTCCCGCGTCCTGGCCGGTGAGCAGGTGACCGCGGTCGAGGCGCTGGCCGATGCGGACACCGGTGAGACGGCGATGCTGCCGGTCACGGTCGGCGACCGGCGGTTCGACCTGACCGTGCACCGGTCGGACGGCCTGCTGGTGCTGGAGTTCGAGCCGGCTCTCGCCGCCGCGGTCCACTCCTTCGCCGGCTTCTACGCCCCGATCCGGCAGGCGTTGATCCGGCTCCAGCAGGCCGGCACGGTCCGCGAAGCGTGCGAGGCCGCGGTCCGGGAGGTCCGCGCGATCACCGGCTTCGACCGGGTGGTGGCGTACCGGTTCGAGTCGGCGGACGGGCCGGGCGAGGTGATCGCCGAGGACGTGATCGACGAGTGGGAGCCGTGGCTGGGCCTGTGGTTCCCGGCCACCGACATTCCGCCGCAGGCCCGCCGGCTGTACGAGAAGAACTGGATCCGGGTGATCGCCGACGTCGACGATCCGACGGTCCGCCTGGTGCCGGAGACGCTGCCCGGCACCGGCGAGCCGCTGGACCTGTCGCTCTCGGTGCTGCGTACGGTCTCGCCGTTCCATCTGGAGTACCTGCGCAACATCGGGGTGACCTCCTCGATGTCGGTGTCGTTGCTGGCCGGCGGCCGGCTGTGGGGTCTGATCGCCTGCCACGGGCGCGCCCCGAACCCGCTCGGCCCGGAGCTCCGGGCCGCCTGCGAGTTCTTCGGCGTCGCCCTCTCCCTGCACCTCGCGGCGCTGCGCGAGCGCGACGAGACGGCGGCCCGGGAACGTGCCCGGACGGTCATCGCCCGGCTGCTGGAGACCATGACCGACGACCTGCCGACGGGTTGGGCGGACGGCCCCGCCGGACTGGACCGGCTGATGGCGTGCGACGCGGTGGCGGTCCGGCTCGGCGCCCGGGTGGTGGTGCACGGCGCCGACCCGGGGGACGCGGCGCTGCACGCGTTCTGGGCGGCGCTGCCCCCGCTCAAGGCCGGGGAGCTGTGGCACAGCGACCGGGTGGGCGAGACGTTGCCCGACCTGGCCCCGTACGCGGCCGACCTGGCCGGCGCGCTGGTGCTGCCGCTGGGCGGCGCCGGTGACTGCATCGCCTGGTTACGGCGGGAGCGCGCGACGCAGCGTCGCTGGGCCACCGACCCGGAGCAGCCGGTCCGGCTCGGCCCGAACGGTCGCCGGCTGACCCCGCGCGGCTCGACCGCGGTCTTCCTGGCGACGGTGAGCGGGCAGAGCGTGCCCTGGTCGCCGACCGACCTGGTGATGGCCGCTGAGCTGGGCCGCGCGGTGGTCGAGGTGGCGCTCGCCCACGCCCACGCGGTCTCCGCGCTGAACAGCCAGCTCAGCCGCAGCAATGTCGACCTGGAGTCGTTCGCGCACGCCGCCGCGCACGACCTGAAGGAGCCGCTGCGGGGGATCGCGAACAACGCGGCGTTCATCGTCGAGGACACCGGGGCCGAGCTGGACCCCACGACGGCCCGGCGGCTGGGGTCCATCCAGCGCCTGGCCACCCGGATGGACGAGCTGCTCAACTCGCTGCTCTACTTCTCCCGGCTGGGCCGGGCCGGGCTGCGCCGGGAGATCGTCGACCTGCGGGTGGCCGTCGACCGCGCGTTGGAGGTGGCCGGGCCCCGGCTCGTCGAGGCGGGAGTGGAGCTGGGCCGGCCCGAGCCGGGCGCCGTGCTGGTCAACGCCGACCCGGACCGCCTCGACGAGGTGTTGGTGAACCTACTGGTCAACGCCGCCAAGTACGTCCGCCCCGAGCGGCCCCGGCGGGTCGCCGTCGGCGGTGGCCCGGTCGTCCCACCCGGTGCCGTCGATCCGGTGCCGGGGGTGTACGTCATCGACAACGGCATCGGTATTCCGACCCACCTGCGGAACGAGGCGTTCGAGCTGTTCCGGCGGCTGCACCCGCAGGGCGCCCTCGGCGGCGGGTCCGGGGTCGGCCTCGCGGTGGTCCGCCGGATCGTGGAACGCCACGGCGGTCAGGTCTGGCTGACCGAGCCCGACGGCGGCGGGACGACGATCTGGTGCACGTTCCCGGCGGAGCCACCCGCCGAGCGGGAACGCCAGTAGTCGACGGTGCCGCGCAGCACGGTCTGGAAGAGCGCAAAGTTGATCGGCTTGTAGATGTAGCTGTCCGCGCCGGCGGCGTAGCACGCCTCCGCCTCGGCCGGCTCGGTCGACGAGGTGAACACCACGATCGGCAGGCCCGCGAGTTCGGTGCGGGTCCGTACCTGGCCCAGGACGGCCAGCCCGCCCTCGCCGGGCATGTTGAGGTCGAGCAGGACGAGGTCCGGCGTCCGGCCCTTCGGGTCGGTGAGCCGGGGGAGCACCTCGGCGCCCGAGCGCAGGAACTCCAGCTCGATGTCCGGGAAGGCGCGGCCCAGGGCCCGTTCGATCGCCTCGACGTCCTCGTCGGAGTCCTCCACGACCAGGATCAACTCCTCAGCCATTCCCATCCTCCTCCCGCCATCCGACGCTGCGCCGCCCGTCCGACCACCAGCCCGGCCCCGAGCCGCCGGGCCGCTCCACCGCCACCTCGACGCGGCACCGTCCGGCCAGCTCGGTGACGGTGACGTCCCAGTGCGCCGGGCCGGCCGGCGCCGTCGCGGCGAGGGCGACGACGAGCCGGCCCGCGTCCTCGCCCAGCTCGGCGGCGACGGCCCCGCCGAGCCCGCGCGCGTCGCCGGACACCCGGGTCCGCCCCCGGACGACGCCCGGGGCGCGGACCCCCAGCACCGCCATGTCGTCCAACCCGCTGCCCCGGAAGTCCACCGCCTCCCGGACCAGTTCGTGCACCAGCACCTCCACCGGGGCGGCGCGCAGCCGCTCCAGCACGGCGGTCAGCGCCGACTCCTCGAACATCCCGCCGAGCGCGTCCCTGGCCTCGGAGAGCCCGTCGGTGAACAGGACCATCGTGTCCCCGGCGGCCAGGCGCAGCCGGGAGCGACGCAGCGACACCTCGTCGCGTACGCCGAGGACCACCCCGCCACCGCGACCGGCCAGCGGCGGGCCGGCGCGGCGGACCACCGCCGGCGCGGGATGGCCGGCGGAGACCACCTGGGCGTCGAGCCCGTCCGCGACGGGACGGAAGGTCGCCACCGCCGCGGTGACGAACCGCCACGACCCGGTCTGGCGCAGCGCCGTGTTCAGCCGGCCCAGCGCCCGGGCGGGGGAGACCCCCTCCTGCAGGAGGGTGCCGAGGGTGTGCCGGGCCATGCCGGTGAGCGCGGCCGCCTCGGCGCCCCGGCCGCAGACGTCGCCGATCACCGCCGCCGCGCCGCCGTCCCGGGGCAGCACGTCGTAGAAGTCGCCGCCCACGTCCAGCCGCAGGTCGCCGACCGCGTACGCGGCGGCCAGCTCGACGCCGTCGACGTCGGGCAGCCGCGCCGGCAGCAGATGACGTTGGAGGGTGACCACCTCGCTGCGCCGCTGCTCGTACAGCTGTGTGTTGTCGATGGCGAGCGCCGCCCGCCGGGTCAGGTCGGCGAGGAACTCCGACTCGTCCTCCACGCCGGGCCGGTCGAACAGGAAGGCCAGCGCGCCGAGCGTGCGGCCCCGGGCCCGCAGCACGTGGACGCTGGCGGTACGCGCGCCGAGCACCGGTGCCAGCGTGGCCGGCACGGGCGCCGTGGCGGGCCCCTTCCCGTCGGCGATCACCTCGCCGGCGAGGCGGTTCAGCCAGCCCATCGCGGGGCTGTCGCCGGTCAGCGCGGACTGCCGGCGCACGTCGACGTGCACCCCGGTGTGCGGCGCCGCCCGGCCGCGATCGCACAGATAGACCAGGCAGCCCTCGGCGATCGCCGGCACGGTCATCCGGGCCACCCGGTGCAGCGTGTGCGCCGCGTCCAGCACGGCGTCCATCTGCAACGACGCCTCGGCGAGCAGCGCGTCCCGGCTCCGGGTGTCCTCGTCGGCCCGCTCCCGGGCCAGCCGCTCGACGGTCTGCCGTCCGACGTCGGTCACCTGCGCCAGCCGGTGTGGCGCCGGGCCGTCCAGCCCGTCGGCGAGCGCCGTGAGCAGGACGGCGTGGCCGTTCGCGCCGCCGTCGAACCCGGCGAGCAGCACCCGCCGGGCACCCCGCGCGGCCAGCGCCGGGCCGAGCGCGCCCCACGCGGCGTCCGACGCGTCCAGGTCGACCGGCGACCCGTGGTCGGCGGTGAGCAGCGGCGGTAGTTCGGCGGGCGGTTCGGCCAGCCCGTGCCAGCGCCGGGCGAGGACGCGGCCGGCGCGGTCGTGCCAGACCACGCCGGCGGCCGCCGCGGGCAGGGCGAGGAGGGCGGTGAGGACGGCGGCGTCGAGGCCCGCCCGGTCGGAGACCGCCGCCGCGCCGGACCAGAGCCGGTGCAGGGCGTCCGACCATCGGACGTTCGACGCCTCGCTCATCCACACCCCCTCGGACACCTGTGTGAGCAGGCCAATCTAACGGACCGGCCGGTGGGCGCAGGTCGGCCTGCCGACACCGCGCACCGCCGGGCCGGCGGACCTGGTGCATTGCCCGGCGCGCCGCCGGGGAAAACTACGGCCGGCCGGCCACGGCGCGGCGCAGCCGCAGCGGTGGATGGGCGAGCGGGCGGGCCACCGCGTACAGCGGGGCGAGCCACCGGCGCGGCGGTACCGGCGCGCGCCGTCCGGCGGCCCAGCTCCGGAAGCCGCCCCGGCCAGCCCAGCGGGCCCGCCGCCGAGCTCCACTGTGGTCCGGTCAGATGTTGGCCGAGTCGGCCGGGACGTCGGCCGGCAGCGCGGGCGCGCCGGCCGACGGCGCCTCCCGCCGGCAGCGCAGCCCGAGGGTGTACGCGGTCATCGACAGCGACCCGTACGCGTACCCGTCGACCAGCACCTCGGGCCGGCCCTCGGCGGCGCCGGCGAGCCCGGCCAGGTAGAGCAGCGGGATGAAGTGGTCCGGGGTGGGCACGGCCAGATCGTAGTCGCGGTGCCCGTCCAGCTGGGCCGCCTCGGTGGGAGCGTCCAGCACGATCTCCCGGGCGGCGTCGTCGAAGCGGCGGGCCCAGTCGAAACCCTCGTCGGCCAGGCGCGGATCCACTCCGCCCAGGTTGTGCACCACGTTGCCGCTGGCCACCACGAGCACCCCGCGCTCGCGCAGCGGGGCGAGCCGGGCACCGAGGTCGAGGTGGTAGTCCAGTGGCTTGAACGCGTTGACGCTCAGCTGCACCACCGGGATGTCCGCGTCGGGGAAGGCGTGGGTGAGCACCGACCAGGTGCCGTGGTCGATGCCCCAGGAGTCCAGGTCGGCGCCGACCCAGGTGGGGTGCACCACGTCGCTGATCTCCTCGGCCAGTTCGGGCAGGCCGGGCGCGGGGTAGCGGACGTCGAACAACGGCTGCGGGAAGCCGTAGAAGTCGTGGATGGTGCGGGGCCGCGGCATGGCGGTGACCGCGGTGGCGCCGATGTACCAGTGCGCGGAGACCACCAGGATCGCGCGGGGCCGGGGCACCGCACGGCCGAACTCCCGCCAGGCCGAGGTGTAGCGGTTGACCTCCAGGGCGTTCATCGGGTTGCCGTGCCCGAAGAACGCCGCCGGCATCGTCGTCCGCGTCGTCTGCTCGCTCATCCCGCTCCCCGCCGCCGGCCGTGTCCCCGAGGCTAACCCGGTCCGGCCGCCGGTGTCCGGACAAAGCGGTCGGGCCCGGTAGGCGAGGCCGCGGCGGCCGGCTGACCGCCGCTCAGCCCGTCGGGGCGTGTGCGGCCAGGTCGCCGCGGGCGTGGTCGGGCAGGTCGCGGTCGGTGTGGTCGGCGTGGAACAGCGCCTCGTCCAGCAGCGCCCGGACGTGCACGTCGGCCGCCGAGTAGTAGACGAAGGTGCCTTCACGGCGGCCGCGTACCAGCCCCGCCAGGCGCAGCTTGGCCAGGTGCTGGCTCACCGCCGTGGGGGCCGCCCCGACCAGCTCGGCCAGGCAGGCGACCGAGGACTCGCCCTGGAGCAGCGCCCAGAGGATCTTGATGCGGGTGGGGTCGGCGAGCATCCGGAAGCTCTCGGCGGCGAGGTGGACCTGCTCGTCGTCGGGCATCCGGAAGTCCGGGAGCGAGGTGTGCACCCGACCAGCGTAACGGTGCTCGGTTGGCTGGCTGCTTGAATACCTGCGAACTGATGCAGGTAATGTGGCGTCGCGTGACCCTGACGACCGATCCCCGGCGTACCGCGCCGACCCCCGCTCCCGCCCTCCGTAGCCGGAGCCTGGCGGCGCGCCTCTGGGCGCTGACGGAGGTGCGCTGGGCGGCGGCGGCCACCCTGCTCTTCGCGCTGGGTGGCCTGGCGCAGCTCGCCGACGCGCCCGCCCCGCTCTGGTGGACGCTCTACCTCGCCTGCTACGCGGCCGGTGGCTGGGAGCCGGCGCTCGCCGGGCTGCGGGCGCTGCGCGAGCGGACCCTCGACGTCGACCTGCTGATGATCGTCGCCGCGCTCGGGGCCGCCGGGATCGGTCAGGTGCTCGACGGGGCGCTGCTGATCGTCATCTTCGCCACCTCGGGTGCCCTCGAGGCGTTCGCCACCGCCCGTACCGCCGACTCCGTCCGGGCCCTGCTCGACCTCGCCCCGGAGCGGGCCGCCCGGGTCCGGGCCGACGGCGTCGAGGAGGTGGTGGCCAGCGCCGACCTGGACGTCGGCGACGTGATCCGGGTCCGCCCCGGTGAGCGGATCGGCGCCGACGCGGTGGTGGTCGACGGGGCCAGCGACGTCGACCAGGCCGGTGTCACCGGTGAACCGCTGCCCGCGCCGAAGCACCCGGGCGACGAGGTCTACGCCGGCACCGTCAACGGGGCGGGCACCCTGCTGGCCCGGGTGCACCGGCCGGCGGCCGAGTCGGTGGTGGCCCGGATCGTCGCGCTGGTCGAGGAGGCGTCGGCCACCAAGGCGCGCACCCAGTTGTTCATCGAGAAGGTGGAGCGGCGGTACTCGGTCGGAGTCGTGGTGGCCACCCTGGCGCTGTTCGCCGTGCCGCTGGCCTTCGGGGCGGCGCTGCAACCGACGCTGTTGCGGGCGATGACCTTCATGATCGTCGCGTCGCCCTGCGCGGTGGTGCTGGCGACCATGCCGCCACTCCTGTCCGCCATCGCCCTGGCGGGGCGGCACGGCGTGCTGGTGAAGTCCGCCGTGGCGGTCGAGCGGCTGGCCGACACCGACCTGGTGGTCTTCGACAAGACCGGCACGCTGACCGAGGGCACGCCCCGGGTCGCCGAGGTCCACCCGCTGCCCGGCGGCCCGGACGGCGACACGATGCTGCGGCTGGCCGCCGCCGCCGAGCACCCGAGCGAGCACCCGCTCGCCGGGGCGCTGCTGGCCGCCGCCGGCGAGCGCGGCCTCACCCTGCCGCCCGTCGCCGACTTCACCGCCACCCCCGGCCGGGGCGTCGCGGCCACCGTCGAGGGCCGGCGGGTCCTGGTCGGCAGCCCGGCGCTCCTCGACGGGTTCGCCTCGACCGCCGCGTCCCGGCTGGTCTACGCGGAACAGGCGGCCGGGCGTACCGCGGTCGTGGTGGTGGTGGACGGCGCGCCGGCCGGGGTCCTGGGTCTGGCGGACCGGGCGCGGCCCGGCGCGGCCGAGACCGTCACCGCGCTCACCGCGCTGACCGGGACCCGGCCCGCGCTGCTCACCGGCGACAACGCCGGCGCGGCCGGCCGGCTCGCCGCCGACACCGGCATCGCCGAGGTGCACGCCGGCCTGCTGCCCGAGGACAAGGTGGACCGGGTGCGGGCCCACCAGCGCGACGGCCGGCGGGTGCTGCTGGTCGGTGACGGGATCAACGACGCCCCGGCGCTCGCCGCGGCGGACACCGGCGTGGCCATGGGGCGCCAGGGCTCCGACCTGGCCCTGCGCACGGCCGACGCGGTCCTGGTCCGCGACGACCTCGCCGCGCTCCCCGCGCTGGTCGGGCTGGCCCGCCGGGCCCGTCGCCTGGTGGTCGCCAACCTGATCGTCGCGGCGACCTTCATCGCGGTGCTGGTCACCTGGGACCTGGTCGGACACCTGCCGCTGCCGCTCGGCGTGGCCGGCCACGAGGGCTCGACTGTCATCGTCGGCCTCAACGGGCTGCGCCTGCTGAGCGCCCGGGCCTGGCGGCGGGCCGAACAGGCGCGGTGAGCCGGCGACGCGACCGCAGGTGCGACATCCGGCCCACCGTTCGACCCGTCGATGCGAGGCCATAATGCTCTTCCCCTTCGCATCTGCGGGCCGCTAGGGTGGCCGGGTGACGGTGTTCCGGATCGGCGAGGCCGCCGAACTGCTCGGGGTCAGCGCGGACACGGTCCGCCGCTGGATCGACGCCGGGCGGCTGCCGGCGACCCGCGACGAACACGGCCACCGGGTGATCGACGGGGTGGATCTGGCCGCGTTCGTCCGCGCCCCGGGGCATCCGGAGCTGTCGTCCGCGCGTAACCGGCTGCGCGGCATCGTCACCGCCGTCGTCAAGGACACCGTGATGGCCCAGGTCGACATCCAGGCGGGGCCGTTCCGGATCGTCTCGCTGATGAGCCGCGAGGCGGTCGACGAACTCGACCTCCAGGTCGGCGCGGTGGCCGTCGCCGTGATCAAGTCGACCACCGTCGTGGTCGAACGCGCCGCCGCCTCGAAGGGAAGGACCAGCCCGTGACCGTACGGTGGATCCGCGCCGCCCTCGCCGGGGCGGCCGCGCTGGCGCTGGGCCTGACCGGCTGCGGCGGCACCGACGACGACCCGGCCGTCCGCGACGGCGGCGGCCGGGTGACCGTGTTCGCGGCCGCCTCGCTCACCGAGTCCTTCACCAAACTGGGCAAGGACTTCGAGGCGACGCACCGCGGCACCACCGTCACCGTCAACTTCGCCGGCAGCTCCGCGCTCGCCACCCAGATCACCCAGGGCGCCCCGGCCGACGTCTTCGCCGCCGCCTCGCCGGCCACCATGAAGACCGTCACCGACGCGGGCGACGCCGCCGGCGCGCCGGCCACCCTGGTCCGCAACCAGCTCGTCATCGCCGTGCCCAAGGGCAACCCCGGCAAGGTCGCCGCGCTCGCCGACCTGGCCCGCCCCGGGGTGAAGGTGGCCCTCTGCGCCGAGCAGGTCCCGTGCGGGGCCGCGGCGAAGACGGCCCTCGCCGCGGCCGGCATCCGGCTCACCCCGGCCACCCTGGAACAGGACGTCAAGGGCGCGCTGGCCAAGGTGAGGCTCGGCGAGGTCGACGCCGCCCTGGTCTACCGCACCGACGTCCGGGCCGCCGCCGGCGAGCTGGACGCCGTCGAGTTTTCCGAATCCGCGCGGGCGGTCAACGACTACCCGATCGTGGTGCTGAAGCACGCCGGCAACCCGGACGGCGCCCGGGCCTTCGTCGACTACGTCCGCTCCGACGCGGGCCTCGCCGTGCTCACCGCCGCCGGGTTCCAGGCGCCACCGAACCGGTGAGCGTACGCCTCCGGCAGCGGGTGCCGCTCGCCCTGCTGATCCCCGCCGGCCTCGGACTGCTCTTCCTCGTCCTGCCGCTGCTCGGACTGCTCGTCCGCGCGCCGTGGACCACCCTGCCCCGGCGGCTGGCCGAGCCGGGCGTGCGCACCGCGCTGCGGCTGTCGTTGGAGACCGCCACCCTCGCCACGCTGCTCTGCGTCGCCCTCGGCGTACCCCTGGCCTGGCTGCTCGCCCGGGTCGAGTTCCCCGGCCGGCGGCTGGTACGTGCCCTGGTCACCGTGCCGCTGGTGCTGCCCCCGGTGGTCGGCGGGGTGGCGCTGCTGCTGGTCTTCGGCCGGCGCGGGCTGCTCGGCTCGTGGCTGGACGCCACCTTCGGGGTGACCCTGCCGTTCACCACCGCCGGGGTGGTGCTCGCCGAGGCGTTCGTGGCCATGCCGTTCCTGGTCATCGCCGTCGAAGGGGCGCTGCGCGGCGCCGACCGGCGGTACGAGGAGGCGGCCGCCACCCTCGGTGCCGGGCGCTGGACCACCTTCACCCACGTCACCCTGCCGCTGGTCGCCCCGGGCGTCGCCGCGGGCGCGGTGCTCTGCTGGGCCCGGGCGTTAGGCGAGTTCGGGGCGACCATCACCTTCGCCGGCAACTATCCCGGCCGGACCCAGACCATGCCGCTCGCCGTCTACCTGGCCCTCGAGAGCGACCTGCAGGCCGCGATCGTGCTCAGCCTCATCCTGCTCACCGTCTCGGTCGCCATCCTCGCCGGCCTGCGCGACCGCTGGATCGGTACGCGGTGACCGCCCCGCCGCTGCTCGACGCGCACCTGGTCGCCGACCGGGGCGCCTTCCACCTCGACATCCGGCTGCGGATCGCCGTCGGGGAGGTGGTCGCGCTGCTCGGGCCGAACGGGGCCGGCAAGACCACCGCCCTGCGTGCCCTGGCCGGGCTGCACCCGCTCACCGCCGGCCACCTCACCCTCGGCGGGACGGACCTGGACCGCCCCGACCGCCGGGTGTGGATCCCGCCGGAACGGCGGCCGGTCGGTGTGGTCTTCCAGGACTACCTGCTCTTTCCGCACCTGAGCGCGCTGGACAATGTCGCCTTCGGGCCGCGCCGGCGGGGCGCCGGCCGCCGGGCCGCCGGGGCCCGGGCGCAGGACTGGCTGGACCGGGTGGGTCTGGGCGGCCGCGCCCGGGACAAGCCCCGGCAGCTCTCCGGCGGCCAGGCCCAGCGGGTCGCCCTGGCCCGGGCCCTCGCCGTCGAACCCACCCTGCTGCTGCTGGACGAGCCCCTCGCCGCGCTCGACGCCCGCACCCGGCTGGACACCCGCGCCGAACTCCAGCGGCACCTGGCCGAACACGCCGGCGCCACCCTGCTGGTCACCCACGACCCGCTGGACGCCCTGGTGCTCGCCGACCGGCTGGTCATCGTCGAGCACGGCCGGGTGGTCCAGGAGGGTGACGCGGCCACCGTCACCGCCCGGCCGCGCACCGACTACGTGGCCCGGCTGGTCGGCCTCAACCTGCACCGGGGGCGCGCCGACGGGCATGCCGTCACCGTCGGCGGGCTCACCCTCACCACGGCGGACACCGTGCACGGGGAGGCCTTCGTCGCCTTCCCGCCAGCCGCCGTCGCGCTGCACCCGACCCGCCCCGACGGCAGCCCGCGCAACGTCTGGCCGGCCACCGTGACCGGCGTGCAGCGGCACGGCGACAACCTGCGCGTGCAGCTCGACGGGCCGGTCCCCGTCGCCGCCGACGTCACCCCTGCCGCGGCCGCCCATCTGGGGCTGCGCCCCGGCCAGCCCGTCTGGGCGGCGGTGAAGGCAGCCGAAACGCGTTCGTATCCGGCGTGACGGACACCTCTGGACGCTCGTTGATACGTGAGAAAGGTTTGACCTGGCTCCGCCCGGTCAGTGAACAGGGGAGCAACGAGGAGAGGGGAACGGGGTGCCCGACACGACTCACATCCGGTCCAGCCACGAGGTCGCGTTGCCTGACGACGTGACCGACCCGCTGCTCTGGCGGGCGGCCTACGACGTGGCCGCCGCGCACCAGCCCGACGAGACGGGCCGCTGCCCCAGCCTGCTCTGCGGCGGCCAGCCCGCGCCCTGCGACACCCTGGTCGACGCCCGCCGCGCGATGAGCCTGGCCCGCGCCGACGCCCCGGCCGAAGACCCCGCCCCCGCCCGCGACGCCTCGACCCCGCGCCCCCGCTCCCGCCGCCGCAAGGCCGCCTAACCCACCCCCGCCCCCCGCCCCGCCCCGCAGGTGGCAGGCTCGCACAACTTCGGGGAAAGTGCTGCCTCCCGGCGCGGCGAGGCAGCACTTTCCGGGAAGATGGGCGGATCTTGGCGACGCGAGCGGCGCCGGGTCAGTGGTCGGGGGTGGGACCGAAGGCGGTGAGGAAGCGGTCCCGGAAGGTGTCCATCCGCCAGACCGGGGCCTGCGGGCCCGGGCGCAGACCGGGCTGCCAGGCCCAGGCGGCGATCCGGTCCAGCACCTTCGGATCCTTCGCCACGATCGTGATCGGCACGTCCCGGCCGGCGCCCTCGCCGGTGACCGTGGCGGCCGGTTGGTGGTCGCCGAGGAAGACCAGCACCAGGTCGTCCCCGCCGTACGTCAGCACGTACGACACCAGGGTGCCCAGCGTGTACCGGATGGAGTTCGCGTAGTCGGCGCGGATCTGGCCGCTGTCCCGCTGCACCACGTCCCGGCCGCCGCCGGTGCGGGTGGACGCCTCGTCGAAGATCGACCCGTCGCCGACGGCGTCCCACGGCACCGGCTTCGGGATGGCCGACCAGGGGGAGTGGCTGGAGACCAGCGGAATCTCCGCCATCAGCGGGGCGTGCGCCCGCGCCCGCTCCAGACGTTGGAAGGTGGCCAGGGTGTACTGGTCCGGCATCGGCGCGTAGCTGAACTTCGGGCCGCGGTAGCCGAGCCGCTCGGCGTCGTAGTAGCGGTCGTAACCGAAGAACCTGCCCTCCGGCCACGGCTGGGTGGCCGCCGGCAGCACGCCGACGGTCTGCCAGCCGGCCCGGTGGAACGCGCCGTTGAGGGTGAGCCGGTCCCCGGCCAGCAGGTCCCGGTGGCGCTGGTCGTTGTCGATCCACAGCCCGGAGAGCAGGGTGGCGTGGGCCAGCCAGCTGCCGCCGCCGAAGGTGGGCGAGGTGAGGAAGCCGCTGCGGGCGTCGTACCCGGCGGCGCGCAGTCGCCGGTAGCCGTCGTCGAGCACCGCGGTCACGCCCGGCGAGAGCTCGGGATCCTCCACGGCGTCCCGCCCGTAGCTCTCCACGAACGCGACCAGCACGTCCTTGCCGCGCAGCCCGGTCAGCAACCGGTCGCCCGGTACGTCCCGGTACGCGTCGGCGGCGGTCTCCCCGGCGAACACCTCCCGGTCGCGCAGCCCGGCGCGGATCTGCCCGGCGTGCGCGGCCAGCAGGGCGGCCGCCTCCCGGTCGGCCACCGGCACCCCGGCGGTGAGCCGTACCCCGAACAGGGCGCAGCCCAGCCAGAGCACGGCGAGGGCCGCGACCACCCGCGCCGACGCGGCCCGGTGCCGGGCGAGCGGCCGGGTCAGCCGCAGCACCGCCATGGTCACCAGCACCAGCAGGCCTACGGCGAGCAGCAGCGCCCCGGCCGCCGCCGCGAGCGCGGTGACCCGTCCGGCCGAGTCGGTGAGGTAACCGAACGCATCGTCGAACAGCCCCCAGTCGAGCAGTACGTCGAACGGTCGGTCCCGGGCCAGGAAGAAGCCCATGTCCAGCAGCTTCAACACGGCGAGCAGGCCGAGCAGCAGCCCGGCGAGGGCGGCGACAGGCCGGCGCGCCCGGGCCGGGAGGACGAGCAGCAGCGCCACCGCGATGAGCGCCTCCACCGGGATCCGCAGCACGGCCGCGGGCCCGATCCGGTCCAGCTCGTCGGGGAGCACGAGTGCGGCCCCCACCAGCAGCGCGGCGAGCCCGGTGACGACCGCAGCGGCGATCCGTCGACCCCGGGACGGCGCGGGCACCCCGTCCGGCAGGGTGGCGGTGCCCTCGGCCGGCGGCCCCGCCGAGGGGGTCGGCGGTGTGGTCGGGCCGGGGCTGGCGGGCTCGCTGGTCGGGGCGTTCCCGGCCGATCGGCGGAGGCGGGCGAGGAGTGACACGGGGGCATCCTTCGGCGGGCGGGGGCGGGGGCGGGGGTGGGGGAGCCGGGCGAACCGGCGTCAGACGGGCTGGTGGGCGGGGATCCGGACGGCCAGCGGCACCGGACGTGCTGCCGGGCCGGCCGGGCGAGCGGCCCGGGTGGTGGGCTCGAGGACGATCCGGGTGGGCCGCTGCGCGCCGGACGCGACGCCGCCGACCGGGTGTACGCCGATGACCACCGTCCCGGAGGCGTCGCCGGCCGGTCGCCCGCCGACGACCACCGGCCGGGCGGTGCGGCCAACCGCCCGCGCGGCGACCGGCACCGCGGCCCTGCCGGGACGGTGCCGCCACAGCCAGGCCACGTCGCGGCCGAACGACTCGACCAGCAGCACCAGCGCGCCCGCCACCACCGCGGTCGTGATCACCGGCGGCAGCAGCCCGCTCGCTGCGACGGTCAGCAGCACGCCCTGGGTGGCGGCGACGACCTTGCGCCAGTAGCGCGGCGGCAGCGGGTGTCGCATCCAGGCCAGCACCCAGCTCGCGGCGACGAAGGCGTACCGCATCCCGCCGATGGCCAGGACCCAGCCGCCGACCGCCGGCGCCAGGTGCACGCTCAGCACCAGGATCAGGAACGCGTCGACCTCCATGTCGAAGCGCGCGCCCAGCGGGCTGGCCGTGCCGGTGCGCCGGGCCACCCGGCCGTCGACCGCGTCCAGCATGAGCGCCACCGCGGTGAGCGGGACCAGCACCGCCTCCGGCGCCGGCCCGGTGCCGGCGGCCACGACCAGGGCCAGCACCCCGCCGACCAGCAGCGCCCGGGCCAGGGTCACCCGGTCCGCCGGGCCCAGCCGGTCTGCGCCGGCCGCCCGCAGGCCGCGCCGCAGCAGGCCGCAGAGCACCACCGCGTACGCCAGGCCGGCGAGCCAGCCCGCCACGCCGAGGCCCACCGTGGCGGCGAGCCCGGTGAGCAGGACGACCTGGACGGCCAGCCCGACCAATGGGCCATTTCGAACCGTGGACACCTGGCCTCCGTGTCTATGATCGACAACCCTGCCACCAACTACGGGGAAAGTGCCCGTTCGGTTCGGCCCGAAGCGCCGGAAGAGGAGAATTCGTGATCCGCGCCGCCCGCGCCTTCTGGCTCCGCGCCCCCGGCGAAGGCGAACTGCGCCCGGTCGACCTGCACCCTCCCGGCCCCGACGAGGTGCTGGTCCGGACCCGGTTCTCCGGGGTCAGCCGGGGCACCGAGACCCTGGTCTTCACCGGACAGGTCCCCGCCGACCAGCACGCCACCATGCGCGCCCCGTTCCAGGAGGGCGACTTTCCCGCCCCCGTGAAGTACGGCTACCTCAGCGTCGGCACGGTCGAGGCGGGACCGGAGGCGCTGCGCGGCCGGACCGTCTTCTGCCTGCACCCGCACCAGACCGCGTACGTCGTCCCGGCCGACGCGGTGCTGGTCGTACCGGAGGGGGTGCCCGCGGCCCGGGCGGTGCTCGCGGGCACGGTGGAGACCGCGGTGAACGCCCTCTGGGACGCCGCGCCGCTGGTCGGCGACCGGGTGACCGTGATCGGCGGCGGGATGGTCGGCTGCTCGGTCGCCGCCCTGCTGGCCCGTTTCCCCGGCGTACGCGTGGAACTGGTCGACGCGGACCCGGCGCGGGCGGCGGTGGCTGCCGCGCTCGGGGTCGACTTCGCCCTCCCGGCCGACGCGGCCGGGGGGCGGGACCTGGTGGTGCACGCCAGCGCCACCGCCGCCGGGCTGCAACGGGGCCTGGACCTGCTCCGCCCGGAGGGCACCGTGCTGGAGCTGAGCTGGTACGGCGACCGGCCGGTCACCCTCGCCCTGGGCGGGGCGTTCCACAGCCGGCGGCTCGGCATCCGCAGCAGCCAGGTCGGCACCGTCTCGCCCCGGCGGGCCGACCGCAGCTACACCGACCGGCTGGCGCTGGCCCTGGACCTGCTCGCCGACCCGAGGTTCGACGCGCTGCTCACCGGCCGGTCCCGGTTCGACGAGCTGCCCGACGTGCTGGACCGGCTCGCCTCCGGCCGGCTGCCCGCGCTCTGCCACCTCATCACCTACGCCGAGGAGTGATCGTGTTCAGCGTGACCGTCCGGGACCACATGATGGTCGCCCACAGCTTCCACGGCGAGGTGTTCGGCCCTGCCCAGCGGCTGCACGGCGCCACCTTCGTCGTCGACGCCACCTTCCGCCGGCCCGACCTCGACGCCGACGGGATGGTGGTCGACATCGGCCTGGCCACCGAACAGCTCAAGGCCGTCCTCGGCGAGCTGACCTACCGCAACCTGGACGACGAGCCGGCCTTCGCCGGGGTGAACACCACCACCGAGGTGCTGGCCCGGACGGTGGCCGACCGGCTCGCCGAGGCGGTCCACGCCGGGCGCCTCGGCGAGGGCGCACGCGGCCTCGCCGGGATCACCGTCACCCTGCACGAGTCGCACGTCGCCTGGGCCAGCTACGAGCGTTCCCTCTAGGTCATGCTCCACAGGACCGTGCCCGGCCGCGCCGGACCCGGACACCGGCGATGAGCGTCGTCCACGTGGTGCTGCCGGGTGACATCGACGACCCGGCCAGCCCCAGCGGCGGCAACGGCTACGACCGGCGGGTCTGCCGGGGCCTGGCCGCGCTCGGCTGGACCGTGCGCGAGCACCCGGTGCCCGGCGGCTGGCCGCGCCCGGCGGCGGGGGAGCGGGCCGCCCTCGCCGCGGTCCTCGCCGCGCTGCCCGACGGCGCCCTCGTCCTGCTGGACGGCCTGGTTGCCTCGACGGTGCCGGAGGTGCTCACCCCGTACGCCCGGCGGCTGCGCCTGGTGGTGCTGGTGCACCTGCCGCTCGACGACGAGGTCGAGGCGCGGGCCCTGGCGGTGGCGGCGGGCGTGGTGTGCACCAGCGAGTGGACCCGGCAGTGGCTGCTCGACCGGTACCCGCTGCCCCCCGAACGGGTGTCCGTCGCCGCGCCCGGCGTGAGCGGGGCACCGCTCGCCCCCGGCACGCCGACCGGCGCCCGGCTGCTCTGCGTCGCCGCGGTCACCCCGCTCAAGGGCCACGACGTGCTCGCCGCCGCCCTGACCTCGGTCGCCGACCTCGGCTGGACCTGCGACTGCGTCGGCGCGCTCACCCGGGACCCGGCCTTCGTCGACCGGCTGCGCCGGCAGCTCGCCGACGCCGGCCTGGCCGACCGGGTACGCCTGCCCGGCCCGCTGGTCGGGGCGGCGCTGGACGCCGCGTACGCCGCCGCCGACCTGGTCGTCCTGCCGTCCCGGCTGGAGACGTACGGGATGGTGGTGACCGAGGCCCTGTCCCGGGGCCTGCCCGTGCTGGGCAGCGACACCGGCGGTCTGCCCGACACCCTGGGGCACGCCCCGGACGGCACCCGACCCGGGCTGCTGGCCCCGCCCGGGGACCCGGACGCGCTGGCCGGCGCGCTGCGCCGCTGGCTGACCCGGCCGCAGCTGCGGGCCCAGCTGCGGCACGCCGCCCGGCAGCGGCGAGACACCCTCACCGACTGGACGGTCACCGCGGACCGGCTGGCGGCGGCCCTCGAGGAGGCGACGGCATGACCACCCAGCTACCCCCCGACTTCGCCGACTGGCTGCGGCTGCGCGAACCGGTCGACGCGGCCGCCCGCTCGGCCGAGCTGGTCGACGCGGTCCGCCGCCGGCTCCCCGCGGACCGGCCCCTGGTCGTGCACGACCTGGGCAGCGGCACCGGCGCCATGGCCCGCTGGCTCGCCCCGCGGCTACCCGGCCCGCAGCGCTGGGTGCTGCACGAGCGGGACGCCGACCTGCGGCGGCTCGCCGAGGCCGAGCCGGTGCGCGCCGCCGACGGCAGCCCGGTCACCGTCGAGACCCGCGGCTCGGACATCACCCGGCTCACCGCCGCCGACCTCGCCGACGCCCACCTGGTCACCGCGTCCGCACTGCTGGACATGCTCACCGCCGAGGAGGTCGAGCGGATGGTCGCCGCCTGCGCTGGCCACCCCACGCTCTTCGCGATCTCGGTACTCGGCCGGGCCGAGTTCACCCCGGCCGACCCGCTCGACGCCGGGTTCGAGGACGCGTTCAACAGCCACCAGCGCCGCACCGTCGCCGGACGGGGGCTGCTCGGCCCGGACGCGGTGGCCGCCACCGTGGCGGCCTTCCGCCGCCGGGGCGTGCCGGTCCAGGTCCGGCCCAGCCCGTGGCGGCTCGGCCCGGAGCAGGCGACGCTCACCGCCGACTGGCTGGTCGGCTGGCTCGACGCGGCCGTCGAGGAGCGACCGGAGCTGGCCGGGATGGCCGGGGCGTACCGGCAGCGGCGGCTGGTGGAGGCGGCGGCCGGCCGGCTGCGGGTGGTGCTGCACCACGCCGATCTGCTGGCCGGGTGAACCGCGCGGCGTCCTGGCACGTGACATCGGGTGGACCCAGGGAGGACCGCTTGTCACACGCCACCGTCGCGGCGCCCGCCGCCGGCCCGCGGCTCGTCGCCCCGGCCCTGCCCGTCCGCCCGGTCACGGCGGCCGCGCGCGTCCCGGCACCGCCGTCGGCCGGCGACGCGCCGGCCCGGTCGCCCTGGGCGTGGGTACGCACCCTCGGCGGCCTGGGCCTCCTCGCCGCCCTGGTCTGGTGGGTGGGCACCGGCCCGTTCCTCGCCGGGCTGCGGCTGATCGACGCGCCGGCCCTCGCCGCCGCGCTCGCCATCGGCGCACTCACCACCGTCTGCTGCGCCTGGCGCTGGTCCCTGGTGTCCGGCGCTCTCGGCGTACGGCTGCCGCTGGGCGAGGCCGTCGCGCACTGCTACCGGGCGGTGTTCCTCAACTCCACCCTGCCGGGCGGGGTGCTCGGCGACGTGCACCGGGCGGTCCGGCACGGCCGGGACACCGGGGACGTCGCCCGGGCCGTGCGGGCCGTGGTCTGGGAGCGGACCGCCGGCCAGCTCGTCCAGCTGGTCATCGCCGTGCTGGTGCTGGCGGCGCTGCCCTCGCCCGTCCGGCCGTACCTGCCGGCGCTGGTCACCGCGCTGGCCGTCGGCGCGGCCGGGCTGGCGCTGGCCGCCCGGGCGGTGCCCCGCTCCGGGGCCTCCCGCTGGGCCCGGGCGGCCCGGACCGCGGTGGCCGACGTCCGCGCCGGGCTGCTCGCCCGCCGCACCTGGCTGGGCGTGCTGACCGCCTCCGCCGTGGTGGTCGCCGGACACCTGGCCACCTTCGTGGTCGCGGCCCGGACCGCGGGCGCGGACGCTCCGCTGTCCCGGCTGCTGCCGTTGACCCTGCTGGCCCTGCTCGCCATGGGACTGCCGGCGAACGTGGCCGGCTTCGGCCCGCGCGAGGGGGTGGCCGCCTGGGCGTTCGCCGCCGCCGGCCTCACCGCCGCCCAGGGGGTCGCCGCCGCCACCGTGTACGGGGCGTTGGTGCTGGTCGCCAGCCTGCCCGGCGCAGCGGTGCTGGCGTGGCGCCGGCCGGCTTCCCGGCTGCCCGGCGACTGTCGGTGATCGGGCCTACGGTGAGGGTGCGAGGTGTGCGTTGCCGGCCCGTCCGGCAGCCCCGGACGGAGGAGACCGATGGACGAAACGCTGCCCACCGCTACGGTCCGGACCCAGGTCACGGTCCCGCTGCGCTTCCCCGACGGATACGTCACCACCGCCCGGGTCTACTCCTTCCACGGTCTGGCCGACGGCCGGGAGCACCTCGCGTTCGGGCTCGGTGACCGCGCCGCCGGCGACCGGCCGGACGCCGACCTGCCCCCGCCGCTGGTCCGGCCGCACAGCGAGTGCCTCACCGGGGACGTCTTCGGCAGCCAGCGCTGCGACTGCGGGCCACAGCTGCGGGAGGCGGTCGAGCGGATCGCCGGGGCCGGGGGATACCTGCTCTACCTGCGCCAGGAGGGCCGGGGCATCGGCCTGTACGCCAAGCTCGACGCGTACGCGCTGCAGGACGGGGGCCTGGACACCTACGAGGCGAACCTGGCGCTCGGCCGGGGCGCCGACGAGCGGGACTACACGGTGGCCGCGCAGATGCTCGCCGCGCTGGGCGTGCGCCGGGTCGCCCTGCTCAGCAACAACCCGGACAAGGCCGACCAGCTCGACCGGCTGGGCGTGACCGTGCTCGACCGGGTGTCCACCGGGGTGCACCTGTCCCCGACCAACGCGGGCTACCTCGCGGCCAAGGTGGCCCGCGCCGACCACGCCCTCGACCTGCCCTTCGTGCCGTGAGCACCCGGCCGTACGTGCTGCTCAGCTGCGCGATGTCGATCGACGGCTACATCGACGACGCGTCCGCCGAGCGGCTGCTGCTCTCCAATGACGCCGACCTCGACCGGGTCGACGAGGTGCGGGCCGCCTGCGACGCGATCCTGGTCGGCGCGGCCACCGTCCGGCGGGACGACCCGCGGCTGCTGGTGCGCGCCGAGCGGCGGCGCGCCGCCCGGGTGGCGCGCGGCCTGCCCCCGTCGCCGGTGAAGGTCACCGTCACCGGCAGCGGCGACCTCGACCCGACGGCCCGGTTCTTCACCTTCGGCGACGGCGCGAAGCTGGTCTACTGTCCGACCGGCGCGGTGGAGAAGACCCGCGAGCAGGTGGGCGACGCGGCGACCGTGGTCGACGGCGGTGAGCCGGTCACCCCGGAGGCGGTGGTCGACGACCTGGCCGCCCGGGGTGTGCGCCGGTTGATGGTGGAGGGCGGGGGTAGCCTGCACTGCCAGTTCCTCACCGCCGGCCTCGCCGACGAGCTGCACCTGGTGGTCGCGCCGTTCTTCGTCGGGGACTGCCGGGCGCCGCGCTTCGTCGGGGACGGCCGCTTCCCCTGGCATCCGGGCCGCCGTGCCCGCGCGGTCGAGGTGCGCCAGATCGGCGACGTGGTGCTCACCCGCTACGCCCTCTCCGACCGCTGCGACGCCTAGGATCGGGCGCGGCCCGACCGGCGTCGCCAGGTCGGCGAGGTGGCGCGGTCCGCGGCGTCGGAAAGCCGCCACCTCGGCCATGCGCGGGCGGGCCCGGCGGTCAGGACGCCGGACTTGGCAGGCCCAGCGCCTCGTCGACCCGGTTGAGCACCGCCACGTCGTCCTCGCCGACCCCGCGCAGCAGGTCGATCGCGGTGGCCCGGATCTGGCCGACGATCATGACGACGGGCAGCGGTGGATCGGACTCCAGCAGCTCGGCCGCGATCCGCACCGCCGACAGGGCGGCCTCGTCGGCCCGGCCGGCGTGCCCGTCGGCGTCCTCACCGGTCAGGTCCGTGGCCAGGGCCGCGCCGGCGGCGCGTACCGCCTCGGTGAGGGAACGCAGCGCCGCGCCCAGCTCGGGCGGGGTGGCCGTGTGCAGCCGGGTCAGGGCGGCCCCGTTGCGGGCCAGCACCCGGATGTTGCGTACCGCGTAGTCGAGCTGCCGGGCGGTGACCTCGACCTGGTCGAGCTGGCCGAGGTGCCGGCGGCGGCGGACCCGCAGCCGCAGCGACTCGGCGGTGGCCTGCACCGCGGCCCGCAGCCGCTCCACGCAGCCGTCCAGTTCCCGGGCCCTTTCCAGCGCCGCCTGGGCGGCCTCGGCGTCGCAGCGGTCGAGCGCGGCGTTCACCCGGTCGAGCAGGTCGGCGAGGTCGGCGTACGTCTGCCGGGCCTCGGCGACCAGCGGCGCGAGCGGGTTCCGGGCGACCACGAGCTGGCTCGCGGCCAGGGCGACGGCCCCGCCGATCAACGCGTCGACGAACCGGAACGGCCGGAAGTCGCCCTTCGGCGCGGCCACCACCACCAGGTAGAGGGCGGAGATGGTGGTCTGCAGGATCAGCGTGCTGCTCGCCCCGGCCGCCACGGTGACGCCCAGGGTGACCAGCAGGACCAGCAGCATCGTCAGGGTGCCCGGGCCGAGCGCGTGGATCACCAGATCGGCGGTGAGTACGCCGCCGGCGACCCCGAGCACCAGCTCGACGGTCTGCCGTACCCGCCGTCCCCGGGACTCGCCGAGCACCATCAGCGCCGCGCTCGGCGCGAAGAACGGGTCGGGGTGCCCGATCAGCCGGGCGGCGATCAGCCAGGCCACGGTCGCGGCGAGCGCGGCCTCGACCACCGGCACCCATGCCTGCCGCAACCGCCCCACGGCGGCCTTCCCCCACTCGCGCACTGACGCCCGTCCTTCCCTCGACGGACCGGCGCACCCACGGACCGTCCGTTCCGGCCGGAACGCCTTCTACCCGCCAAGTTGATCGCCCTAACCGGACGGTTCCCGCAGTTGGCGGCCGTACGCCCCCGGCCCCGCCACCGGAGGACGGGGGTGGCGGGTCGGTGGCGTACCGAGGTCAGAGCACCTGGGACAGGAAGCGCCGCAGCCGCGGGTGCTGCGGCGACTCGAAGACGGCGGCCGGTTCACCCGCCTCGAGGACCACGCCGGCGTCCATGAAGGCCACCGTGTCGGCGACCTCGCGGGCGAAGCCCATCTCATGGGTCACCACCACCATGGTCATGCCGGCGGCGGACAGGTCGGCCATCACCCCTAGCACGCCCTTGACCAGCTCGGGGTCGAGCGCCGAGGTGGCCTCGTCGAAGAGCATCACCTGCGGCCGCAGGGCCAGCGCCCGGGCGATCGCCACCCGCTGCTGCTGGCCGCCGGAGAGTTGCGCCGGCCGGGAGTCGGCCTTGCCGGCCAGCCCGACCAGGTCGAGCTGCTCCCGGGCGATCCGCACCGACTCGTCCTCGGGGAGCTTCTTCAGCCTGCGCAGCGCGAGGGTGATGTTGCGCAGCACGGTCATGTGCGGGAAGAGGTTGAACTGCTGGAACACCATGCCGATCCGCTGGCGCAGCGCGTCCGGGTCGTCGCCCAGCACGCTGCGCCCGTCCAGCAGCACGTCGCCCCGGTCCGGCTCGATCAGCCGGTTGATGGTCCGCAGCAGGGTGGACTTGCCGGAGCCGGACGGTCCGATCACGCAGGCGGTGGCGCCCCGGGCCACCGTCATATCGGCGCCGCGCAGCACCCGGTGCGTGCCGAAGGCCAGGTGCACGTCCCGGACAGCGAGGCTGACCGAGGTGGCGGTGGCGGTGGTGGCGGTGCTCATCGCGGGTCCTTCCCGGTCGGGTCGGCGGGCACGAGCTCGGCGTCGAGGTCGGGGGCGGCGACCGCCCGGCCCTGGCGCAGCCGGCGGTCGATCCAGTTGACCACGTGGGTCAGCGGCACGGTCAGCGCCAGGTAGAACAGGCCGGCCAGCAGCAGCGCGGACTCGTTGCCGGTGGTGGCCGCGTAGTCCTGGCCGATCCGGAACAGCTCGCGCTGGCTGGCCACCAGGCCGAGGAAGTAGACCAGGCTGGAGTCCTTGATCAGGGCGATCAGCTGGTTCACCCAGGCGGGCAGCACCCGGCGTACCCCCTGCGGGACGATGACCAGGCGCATCGCCTCGCCCCAGGAGAAGCCCAGCGCCCGGGCCCCCTCCAGCTGGGCGGCCTCCACGCTCTGGATGCCGGAGCGGAAGATCTCCCCGATGTAGGCGGCGGCGATCAGCGACAGCGCCAGCACGCCGAGCGGGTAGGGGTTGGGGCCCCAGACCTGCATGCCCAGCGGCGCCAGGCCGACGCCGATGAGCAGGATGGTCGCCGCCGCCGGCAGGCCGCGGAACACGTCGGTGTAGACCCGGGCCGGCCACCGCAACCACCGGGTACGCGAGATACCCGCGATCGCCAGCAGCATGCCCAGCACCGAGCCGAGCAGGGCGGCGGAGACCGCCAGGATCAGTGTGTTGGGCAGCCCGACGGTGAGCATCTCGGGCAGCGCCTCGCGCATCGAGGCCCAGTCGAAGAAGGTCTCCCAGAGGGTGCTCAGTGGATCCATGGCTCCGTCCGCCCTGCTCGTCTCCGTCGCTCCGGTCAGGAAGCCGCCGAGGCCGACGGCACCGCGACGCTGCCGCTGCCCGGCTTGAAGTCGGCCGGGAGCGGCCGGCCCGGGTAGTACTGCGCCTGGAGCCGGCTCCAGGTGCCGTCGGCGATCACCTCGTCGAGGCCCTTGTTCAGCGCCTCGCGCAGCTTGTCGTTCCCCTTCGCCACCGCGTACGCGGTCGGGGCCGGGCTGAGCTGCTTGGCGGCCACCTTGATCTTGCCGGCGCTGTCCGCGGCGGACTTGTCGCCGATCTCGGCGGGGGCGATCCAGGCGTCGGCGGTGCCGGCCTTGAGCTGGTTGATCGCGCCGTTGTAGTCGGGCACGCGCACCGGGTTCAGGTTCTGCTTGGTGGCGTAGTCGTCCTGGACGGTGCCCTGCACGACCACCACCCGCTTGCCGGCGAGCTGGTCGAAGCCGGTGATCGGCGAGCCGGCCGGCACGTCGAGCCCGAAGTAGCCGAAGTCGTAGCCGTTGCCGAAGTCGACGGTCTTCTTCCGTGCCTCGGTGATGGTGATGGACGAGCTGCCCACGTCGAACTTGTGGTTGTTGACCTGGGACAGCAGGGCCGAGAAGTCGGTGCCGACGAACTCCACCTTCAGGTCCGCCTTGGCCGCGACCGCGGTGAGCAGGTCGTTGTCGAAGCCGGTGAACTTGCCGTCCTTCAGGTAGACGTTCGGCGGCGCGTCGGTGAGCGTGCCGGTCCGGATCACGCCGGGCTCGAGCAGCCCGTACGGGTTGGCGGCCTCGTTGGTGGAGCCGCTGTCGCCGCAGGCGGTGAGGGCGGTGGCGGCGAGCACGGCGGCGGCGCCGAGCGTGGCGACGCGGGTCAGGGCGGAACGGATGCGCACGATTTTCTCCAGAGTGGACCGCGGCGCGGGACGCGCGCCGACGACGGCGCCGCCGGACAGGGCGGAGCCGTGAAGGTGGAACGAGGGAAAAGGGGAGTGGCGCTCAGCGCGCGCCGGCGCGACGACAGGCGTCGCTACACACCCGCATCAGGTCGACGTGCCGGCGCTTGACCAGCGCGAAGCGGGCCGGGTAGGCGACGCCGTCGACGGGCGGGATGCGGAAGTGAGCAGACATGGTTCTCCCTGGTCGTTGCTGACCTGGGTACCAGGCCACGCTTGCACCGGCGGCTGCCGGTGCCTGGTCCTCACCCGGGGCACCCCACCGCGGAGGAGGGTTGCCGGCCAGCGAGCCGGGGCTTGGCGCTGGCGCTCATGACCTGCCGAGAAGGCTAGCAGCAGTCCCGCCCCGCGCGTCCAGCGGTTATGACCACCCTCACGCGCCGACCCTTACCGGCGGGCCGGGACGATCGGCGCGTCCCGCCCGGTGCCGTGCCGGGACGGGCTCCTGCTCTCGTGGTAGTCCTGCTCGACGTTGACCGTCCAGACGTCGTGGTCCGCGCCGTGCGCGATGTTCTCGGCGGCGAGCATGGCGGTGAGCATCGAGTGGTCCTGGTTGTTGTAGCGGTGCATGCCGTTGCGGCCGACCGGGTGCACGTTCGGCACCTCGCGGGCCAGCCAGTCCCGGATCGTGTCGAGGTTGTGCTGGTAGCGCTCGTCGTACACGGGATAGGCCTTCGGCATGCGGACCACGTAGCCGGTCTCCACGCAGCCGGGTCGGACCAGCCCGAGCCGCTCCAGCTCGGCGGTGGCGAAGGCGACCAGCTCCGCGTCCGGGGTACGCCACATCTCGTCGTCCTCGAAGACGAAGTACTCCAGCCCCAGGCAGGTCCGCCCGTCCTTCACCAGATGGGGTGACCAGGAGCCGAAGTTCTGGATCCGGCCCACCTTCGCCGCCGGGTCGTGCACGTAGATCCAGTTGTCCGCGAAGGAGAACTCCTCCGGCACCACCAGCGCCACGGTCAGGAAGTCCCGGTAGCGCAGGCCGTCGGCGGCGGCCCGGACCTCCGCCGGCGCCGCCGGCTGCATGGCGTGCACCAGCGCGGAGATCGGCATCGAGGAGATCACGTGGTCGGCCGGCTCGATCCGCTCCCCGTCCGCGTCGACCACGGTCACCCCGGTGGCCCGGCGGGCCGCCGGGCTCCGGTGCACCGCGCCGACCCAACTGCCCGTCCGGACCGTGCCGCCCCGCTTCTCCACCTCCTCGGTGCAGCGCTCCCACATCATCCCGGGGCCGTGCTTCGGGTACTGGAACTCCTCGATCAGGCTGGTCACGTCCGTGCGGTTGCGCCGGGGCAGCAGGGCGTTGAGCATCGCGGTGGACAGCGAGAGGTTCTTGATCCGCTGGGCCGCCCAGTCCGCCTGCAACCGGTCGGCCGGCATCCCCCAGACCTTCTCGGTGTACGTCTTGAAGAAGATCGAGTAGAGCCGCCAGCCGAACCGGGCGGAGACCCAGCCCTCGAAGTGGGACTGGTCCCGCGGCGGGCGCAGCCGGGCCCGCCCGTACGAGCCGACGCAGCGCAGCGCCTCCAGCAGACCCAGGTTGCGCAGCGCGTTGCCGGCGTTGAGCGGATAGTCGTAGAGGGCGCCCCGGTAGTAGATCCGGCTCATCCGCGGCCGGAGCAGGAAGTCCTCGTCCGGCAGGATCTCGTGCCAGAAGTCCTCCACCCGGGAGACCTTGGTGAAGAACCGGTGCCCGCCGATGTCGAACCGCCAGCCGTCCCGCTCCACGGTCCGGCTGATCCCGCCGACCACGTCGTCGGCCTCGTAGACCCGGACCGGTTCGCCGTGCCGCAGCAGCTCGTACGCGGCGGTCAGGCCCGCCGGTCCCGCCCCGATGACCACGGTGCCGTTGTCGCCGTCCATGCCGTCCGTGCCCCCCGCCGCCAGCGTGCCGATCGCGGCAGCGCCCTTACCCGTCCCGCGCCCCGACTCACCTGCCGGACGCGACTCGAAGGGATGAACCAGCGCAGCCCGGTCGACAGGTGTAAACCGGCACGAACCGGGAATGTGGGCCGGTGGCTCGCGGGGTGATCGGTGGGGGCGGGATGGCGGACGAGCGGAGAGCCGCCCCGGCGGCGAGCGCCGGAGCGCGGTGGAAGGACCGGCTGGCCTCGGCCGGTTCGAGCCTGGCCGCGCGGATCCCCACCCCGTGGGGGTTCGTGCTCGCCGTCTTCGTCGGCTCGAAGGTCCTGCTCACCCTGGTCGGCGTGCTGGTGCTGACCGCCTGGGACCTGACGACCGGAGGGCCGCCCGCCGACGAGACGATGATGCGGACCCAGCAGGCGGCCGTCTCGTCGCACCGCTGGATCTCGCTCTGGTTCGCCTGGGACTCGTTCCTCTACGACAACCTGGCCCGGCTGCCGCTAACCCAGCCGTGGAAGGACTTCGGCTTCCCGCTGCTCTACCCCTTCCTGGCCCGGCCGCTCGCACCGCTGCTCGGCGGGCACACCGCCTGGGCGCTGTTGCTGGTCAGCAACGTCGCGCTGGTGTTCCTGCTCTACTACGCGTACCGGCTCGGCGGACGGCTGCTGGGCGCGGACGGCGACGACCCGGGGCACGGCCGCCGATTCACCCGCTACCTGCTGCTGTTGCCGACCGCCTTCCTGTTCCAGGCGGCACTGACCGAATCCCTCTTCGTCTGTCTCGCCCTGGCCGCCTTCTGGTACGCCGAGCAGCGCCGCTGGCTCGTGGTCGGGGTGGTCGGGTATCTCCTGGCGTTGAGCCGTTCGGTCGGTTTCCTGGTGGTGATCCCGCTCGCGCTGGTGCTGCTGCGTCAGCACGGCTGGCGCCTGAACGGCCGCAGCCTGCCGCGGTACCTGCGCCTGGGCTGGCCGCTGCTGCTCGTCCCCGCCGGCTGGCTGACCTTCATGGCCTTCTGCCGCTGGCAGAGCGGCGACTGGTTCGCCTACCAGCACGCCCAGGAGAAAGGCTGGGGGATCAAGGTGCAGAACCCCCTGTGGGTGGCCTGGCACGCGCTGACCGACGGCAACTCCGCCGACGCGTTCCGGGTCTGGATCGCGGTCGGGATGCTGGTCGTGGCGGCCGTCGGGCTGCGCCGGCGGGCCGAGTGGCCGTACCTGGTCTACACGCTGATCGTGGTGCTGGTGCCCCTGTCGATGGGACCGCCGGTGTACAAGAGCCTGCTGCGTTACCTGCTGGCCGCGTTCCCGGTCGCGTTGGTGCTGGCCCGGTGGGCCCGCCGCGCCCCCGGCGACACCTGGCTGACCGTCGGTCTGGCGCTGCTGCAGGGCGCGCTGTTCGCGGTCTGGCTGACGTACTGGACCCACTTCATCATCTGATCCACTCTTGCTATGCAACGAGTTGCATAGCAAGATGGCCGGCATGTCGCTGGAGCACGCCATCCTCGTCTCGCTGCTGGAGCAGCCCGCCTCCGGCTACGAGCTCGCCCGGCGCTTCGACCGCTCGATCGGCCGCTTCTGGACCGCCACCCACCAGCAGATCTACCGGGTGCTCAAGCGGATGGAGAGCGACGCCTGGATCACCGCCGAGGAGGTCGGCCAGGACGGCGCTCCCGACAAGAAGGTCTGGTCCGTCGGCCCCGCCGGGCGCACCGCCCTGGTCAGCTGGCTGCGTGCCCCGGTGCAGCCGGAGGCGGTCCGGCACGAGCTGGCCGTCAAGATCCGCGGCGCCGCGTTCGACGACGCCGCCGGGCGCGCCGCTCTGGCCGCCGAGGTCGAGCGCTACCGCGCCGACCACGCGGCCACCCTCGCCGGCTATGTGGCCGGCGAGCGCCGCGACTTCCCGGAACCCGCCGCCCTGGACGCCCGGGGATCGCTGCAGCACGTCGTGCTGCGCGGCGGCATCGCGTACGAGCGGATGGTGCTGGCCTGGCTCGACGACGTCCTGGCCACCCTCCGCGACCTCGACCCCGCCACCGGAAGGAAGACCGACTCGTGACCGATCCGCTGCTGTTCCACCCGCCCACCTACGACCCCGCCCACCTCGACGAGACCTCCCGGCGTCTGCTGCGCGCCACCGTCGACTGGTTCGAGACGCGTGGCAAGCAGGCCCTGGTCGACAGCTACAACCACCGCGAGTGGTACGGCGACTTCCTCGACTTCGCCGCGAAGGAGGGGCTCTTCGCCACCTTCCTCACCCCGGCGGCCGACGCCGACGGCGACCCGGACAAGCGCTGGGACACCGCGCGCAACGCCGCGCTCAGTGAGATCCTCGGCTTCTACGGCCTCGGCTACTGGTACACCTGGCAAGTCACCGTGCTCGGCCTCGGGCCGGTCTGGCAGAGCGGCAACGCCGCCGCCCGGGCCCGCGCCGCCGCGCTGCTCGACGAGGGGCACGTGATGGCCTTCGGCCTATCCGAGCGCCCGCACGGCGCCGACATCTACTCCACCGACATGCTGCTCACCCCGGACGGGGACGGCGGCTTCCGGGCCACCGGCGGCAAGTACTACATCGGCAACGGCAACGTCGCCGGGCTGGTCTCCGTCTTCGGCCGCCGCGCCGACGTCGAGGGCCCCGAGGGGTACGTCTTCTTCGCCGTCGACAGCCGCCACCCCGCGTACCGGCTGGTCCGCAACGTGGTCAACGCGCAGATGTACGTCAGCGAGTTCCGGCTGGAGGACTACCCGGTCCGCGCCGAGGACGTGCTGCACACCGGGCAGGCCGCCTTCGACGCCGCGCTGAACACCGTCAACGTCGGCAAGTTCAACCTGTGCACCGCCTCCATCGGCATCTGCGAACACGCCATGTACGAGGCGGTCACCCACGCCCACCAGCGGATCCTCTACGGCAAGCGGGTCACCGACTTTCCGCACGTGCGGCGCGAGCTCACCGACGCGTACGCCCGGCTCGTGGCGATGAAGGCGTTCAGCGACCGGGCGGTCGACTACTTCCGCTCGGCCGGCCCGGACGACCGGCGCTACCTGCTGTTCAACCCGATGACCAAGATGAAGGTCACGACCGAGGGCGAGCGGGTCATCGACCTGCTCTGGGACGTCATCGCCGCCAAGGGCTTCGAGGCCGACACCTACTTCGACAAGGCCGCCAAGGACATCCGCGGCCTGCCGAAGCTGGAGGGGACGGTGCACGTCAACCTGGCGCTGATCCTCAAGTTCATGCCGAACTACCTGTTCCGGCCGGCCGAACATCCGCCGGTGCCGACCCGGCACGACCCCACCGACGACGAGTTCCTGTTCCGGCAGGGTCCGGCCCGCGGCCTCGGCGCGATCCGCTTCCACGACTGGCGCACGCCGTACGACGCGCACGCCCACCTGCCGAACGTCGCCCGGTTCCGGGGGCAGGCCGACGGGCTCTGCGCGCTGCTCGCCGCGCACGCCCCGGACGAGGCCCAGCAGCGGGACCTGGACTTCCTGCTCACCCTCGGCCAACTCTTCGCGCTGGTCGTCTACGGCCAACTCATCCTCGAGCAGGCCGAGCCGACCGGCCTCGACGCCGACCTGCTGGACGAGATCTTCGACCTGCTGGTCCGGGACTTCTCCGGCTACGCCACGGAGCTGCACGGCAAGGCGGCCACCAGCGACGAGCAGGCGGCCTGGGCGCTCGCGCACGTCCGCCGCCCGGTCCGGGACGCCGGCCGCACCGCCCGGGTCTGGGACCGGGTCGTCGCCCTCGCCGGCACGTACGAGATGAACCGTTGCTGATCTTCTAGTCGGATATCAGCATTCCGGGTGTTTCCACTCGGAGGGTCCGTGACGGTGTCACCGAAGCGTGAGGGCTTCGGTGTCCTGATGACGGTCTCGCGTTTCCTCCTGCCGCTGGTGTAGCAGGATTGCGCCACCTGCCCGCCCACCCGTGGCCTTGCGGCTGCGGGTGGTGGCGCGGGTCTTGCGGTCGGCTCCACGCGGGTTCGACGCTTGCGCGTCCTGGTCTCCGGCCACTCCGGTACCAGTTGTTACGGCCGTCGCGAGGGCGGTGAGGTTGCGGGCTGCGTTCTCGTCCCGGTCGATGACCAGGCCGCAGGCGTCGCAGGCGAAGACTCGGACGTGCAGCGGCAGTTTGGCTTTCACGACGCGGCAGTTCGAGCAGGTTTTGGACGACGGGTACCAGCGGTTGGCGACGACGGTTTCGCCGCCGACCCAGCCGGTCTTGTAGGTGATCTGGCGGCGGATCTCAGCGAACCCGGCGTCGGCGATCTTGCGGGCCAGGCGGCGGTTACGGAGCATGCCGGCCACGTTGAGGTCTTCGACCACGACGGTGGCGTACTCGGCGGTGATGGCGGTGGTGAGCTTGTGCAGGCC
>NZ_JBVJJA010000047.1:0-45257 GCF_055586005.1 Micromonospora sp. NPDC051924 | reverse complement strand
CCCCCCCCCCCCCCCCCCCCCCCCCCCCCCCCCCCCCCCCCCCCCCCCCCCCCCCCCCCCCCCCCCCCCCCCCCCCCCCCCCCCCCCCCCGCGCCCGTTCCGTCGTCAGGCAGTCATGGTGGCGAAGACGACGACGTTGTCGGCGTAGCTGCGGGCGTTCTGGTCGAACGCGCCGCCGCAGGTGACGACCCGCAGCCCGGGCCGGTCGCTCGGGCCGTAGACCAGCTCGGTGGGGAACGCGGTCTTCGGGTACGACTTCACCTCGTCCACGGTGAAGGTGGCGGTGGAGCCGTCCTCCCGGGCGACGCTGATGGTGTCGCCCTTGATCAGCGAGCCGAGGTTGAAGAAGACCGCCGGTCCGAGCTTGGCCGAGTCGACGTGACCGACGATCACGGCGTTGCCGGTCTCGCCCGGGCTGACGCCGGGGGAGTACCAGCCGGCCTTCATGGCCTGGTCCAGCGGGGGCACCTGGACCGTGCCGTCCGGGTTGGTGTCGAGGCTCATGATCTCGGCCTGCACCCCGATCCGGGGGATCGAGATGGTCGTCGGGGTCGACCGGGGCAGGGCGGCGGCGCCGCCGTCGGGGTTCGCCGTGTCCGGGGACGCTTGGAGGTCGGGGGCCGGCGCTACGAGGGCGTCGTCGCTGGCCTCCGTGCCGTCGGCGGGGGTGGCGGAGGCGGTGGTCGGTTCGGCGGGCCCGGCCTGAGCGAGCGGCTGGGGTGGGCGGGGCGGGGGCACCGTCCGGAAGGACGCGCCGATCATGCCGGCGCCCACCATGGCGAGTAGGACGACGACGGCGGCGCCGGCGGCGCGCCACGGTTTCCCGACACGGCCGCCGGCCCCTGTCGCCGTCCGGTCAGACGAGGTCATTGGCCCGACGCCGGCGCAGCAGGACGAGGCCACCCAGGGCGGCGGCACCGATCATGCCCGCGCCACCGGCGGCCATGCCCCGGTCGGTGCTGGTGGTGGTCATGCCACCGTCACCGCCGTCGACGTGACCCTTCGGCAGGACCACCAGCTCGCCCTCGCCGCACGAGCCCCTCAGCTCGTACCTGCCCGGGCGGGCGTCCTTGGAGATGGTGGCCTCGCCGAGGTAGACGAAGTCCTGCCCGTGCTCCCAGCTGTCCTCGCCGCTGCCGTAGTCGGACTCCCCGTCCTGGCCGTACTCGTCGTGGCCCTGCCAGCCGCTGCCCTGGTCCCCGGGGTCGACAGCCACGCCACCGCCCGTGCCGTTCCCTGGCGGCTGCGGCCAGCCGGTCTCGTCGCCGTGGCCGTCCGGGCCCTTGCCGTGGTCGTCCTTGCCCTTGTCGTCCTTGCCCTTGTCGTCCTTGCCCTTGTCGTCCTTGCCCTTGTCGTGGTCGTCGCGGCCCTGCTCGTCTCCGCGACCCTCCTCGTCGCGGCCGTGCCGGTCCTTGCCGTCGGGGCCCTGGTCCGCATCCTCCTCGTCGCGGCCCTGCCAGCCACCCTGCTCGTCGCCGCGGTCGTCCCGGACCGAGTGGAGGTCCACCTTGCCGGTCACCTTCGACCAGACAGAGGCGTGCTCCTGTGCCTCCGGGCAGATCTCGAGGAGCTTGACCTCGTCACCGGCCTTGACGACGTGCGGCTTGGCGATGACCTTGCCCTCGTCGTCCTGGTGCCCGGCCGCCCAGGCCAGACCCGGGGTGAACACCAGAAGGCCCGCACCGCCGAGGGCGGCACCCGCAACGACCTTCCCGAGCATCTTTTTAGCCATGACCTGCGTCACTCCATCCCTCTTTGTCCTGAGCTCGACGAGAGCCGAACTGCGACCGACGTTAGACCGTTTCATGACTTATCCGAGGGAAGATTCGCGTTTAAGAGTTTGAGGGAGAAGCTCCGTATAGGGCCTGTACGCGGCTTTAGCGGCCTTCTCGGATGCCTCTTGACGCTCCGTGCCGGCGTCGGGCCCCGGCGGCGTGGTTGGGTCGGTCCGGGCGCGGTCGTGCCCTGGCTGTCAGTCGCCACGGAACTGCCGGCTTCCGCACAGAACCCGCCGATCGCCCGCTCCCTCGCGATCCGGAACGATCAGCACCCGTGGTGCGGCGACGATGGCATCGAACCATTGCCATGGAAGCGCTCCCATGCAAGAATCGCTGCACGCGGTTCGGGGAGCCACACCGCGAGCTCAGGCGTCGAGGGCAGCCGGGTCGACCGGACGACGTCGGAGAGTCGACCGGCCGCTCGTGCCGGTCGCGTCCACACCACCACACGCCCGTCCGGGTCGGGCGCCCCCGAAGACACCCGTGGCGCCGACGGCCGTCCCTGGCGGACGTCCCGAGGGCCATTTCGCCGGGCCGTACGCGGATCCGGTCTCGCCCAAGGAGATCAGTGGCATGAATCTGTGGAGAAGGCTGTCCGGCCGGAGCCGGACGCTCGCGCTGACCGGCGCCGGCGTCCTGGTCGCCGGCGGGCTGGTGACCATCCCGGTCACCGCGGCGCAGGCCGCGACCCAGTGCAGCGTCGACTACGTCACCAGTGACTGGCAGGGTGGCTTCACCGCCACCGTGACGATCAAGAACATCGGTGACCCGCTGAGCGCCTGGAACCTCGGCTTCACCTTCCCGAACAGCTCGCAGAAGGTCGTCTCCGGCTGGTCCGCGAAGTGGTCGCAGAGCGGCCAGAACGTCACCGCGACCAACGAATCCTGGAACAGCACCCTGGCCAGCGGCGCCAGCACCACCATCGGCTTCAACGGCGCGTGGAGCGGCAGCAACCCGAAGCCGACCTCGTTCACCCTGAACGGCACGGTCTGCAACGGCGGCAGCCCGACCACGCCGCCGCCGACGACCCCGCCGCCCACCACGCCCCCGCCCACCACGCCCCCGCCCACCACGCCTCCGCCCGGTCAGCGCGTCGACAACCCCTACGCCGGGGTCAAGGGGTACGTGAACCCGGAGTGGAAGGCCAAGGCCGAGTCGGTGGCCGGCGGCAACCGGGTGTCGAGCAACCCGACCGCGGTCTGGCTGGACCGGATCGCCGCCATCAACGGCACCTCCGACAGCAGCTCCAACGGGTCGATGGGCGTGCGTGCCCACCTGGACGCCGCGCTCGCCCAGGGGGCCGGCTACATCCAGTTCGTCATCTACAACCTGCCCGGCCGCGACTGCGCCGCGCTCGCCTCCAACGGTGAGCTGGGTCCGGACGAGCTGCCCCGGTACAAGACCGAGTACATCGACCCGATCGCCGCGATCCAGGCCGACCCGAAGTACGCCAGCCTGCGGATCGTCAACATCATCGAGATCGACTCGCTGCCCAACCTGGTGACCAACACGTCGGGCAACGCGGGCGGCACCGCGATGTGCGACACGGTCAAGGCCAACGGCGCGTACGTGAACGGTGTCGGCTACGCGCTGGCCAAGCTGGGCGCGATCGGCAACGTCTACAACTACATCGACGCGGCGCACCACGGCTGGATCGGCTGGGACAGCAACTTCGGCCCGACCGCGGACATGTTGAAGACCGCGGCCACCGCCTCCGGCAGCACCGTGCACAACGTCACCGGGTTCATCGTCAACACGGCGAACTACTCGGCGCTCAAGGAGCCGTACATCAAGATCACCGACACGGTGAACGGCACCAGCGTACGGCAGTCCAAGTGGATCGACTGGAACCAGTACGTGGACGAGCTCTCCTTCGCCCAGGCGTTCCGCAACAAGCTGGTCTCGATCGGCTTCGAGAGCAACATCGGCATGCTGATCGACACCTCCCGCAACGGCTGGGGCGGCTCCGCCCGGCCCACCGGCCCGGGCGCGACCACCAGCGTCGACACGTACGTCAACGGGGGCCGCATCGACCGCCGGATCCACGCCGGCAACTGGTGTAACCAGGCCGGGGCCGGCCTCGGCGAGCGTCCCCGGGCGAACCCCGAGTCGGGCATCGACGCGTACGTCTGGGTGAAGCCCCCGGGCGAGTCGGACGGCTCCAGCGAGTACATCCCGAACGACGAGGGCAAGGGCTTCGACCGGATGTGCGACCCGACGTACACCGGCAACGCCCGCAACGGCAACAACCTGACCGGCGCCCTGCCCAACGCGCCGATCTCCGGTGCGTGGTTCCCGGCCCAGTTCCAGGAGCTCATGCAGAACGCCTACCCGCCGCTCTCCTGAGCCGGCGGCCGGCCCACCCACGGCGGCGGGAGTGAGGCACCGCCGCGTGGGTTCCCCGGGCCCCTGGTCGACGCCCACGTCGGCCGGGGGCCCCCGGCCGACCGGGGCACACCCCGGCGGCACCGGCCGGCGTGGACGAGCGCGGGGCCGGCGACGGCGGACGTGATCCGCGACGCCGCCGACCCCGCGCCGGATGCGTCAGCGCGTCAGGGGACCGTCTTCTCGATCGCCGCCCGGCCCAGCTCGGCCAGGTCGCGGCGGGCCCGTTCCAGGTTCTCCGGGGTGAGGTCCTGGCCCCGGGCCATCACCAGGTCCTCCGGCTCCCACGGCTGCTCGGCGCCGGTGCGGATGTTGTCCCCGCCGGCCCCGGTACCGGTGCCGGTGGCGCCGGTGCCGGCCGCGTACGGGTCGCCGAGGAGGTCCGGCGAGCCGGTGTCGGGCACGGCGCCGTCGGGCTCGGTGAAGACGGGATTGTCCGGGTCGCTGCCGCCGCTGCGCAGCTGCGGCACCGTGCTGTCGTCGTCCACCGCCGCGGCCACCTCGGGGGTCTCCTCCAGCGGCCGCCGGCCACCGCGGTCACGATCCGTCATGCTGCTGCCCTCCTGTCGGAGTTCCGTGATCCACCTGGGTTACCCCGTGCCAGCCCGGCCATGCCCACGGCCCGGCGGCGGGCCGCCGGGCCGTGCGGAAGTCGGCGGCACCGGGCCGCCCGGGTGGTCCGGGTCAGCGCTCCTCGCCGTGGTGCGGCTCCGGCGCGCGGC
The DNA here is from genome assembly GCF_055586005.1 of Micromonospora sp. NPDC051924. NCBI lineage: Bacteria > Bacillati > Actinomycetota > Actinomycetes > Micromonosporales > Micromonosporaceae > Micromonospora > Micromonospora sp. NPDC051924. The sequence continues at coordinate 40,372 of NZ_JBVJJA010000047.1, read as the reverse complement.
TGGGGCTGACCCACTGCCAGCCCAGCATCGCCAGCCCGAAGACCAGCATGACCAGGCCGGCCCAGAGGTTGATCCGGATGCCCTGCGCCTTGTCGATCTCCGCCTGCGAGTCGAAGAGCCCGATCAGGCCCACGATCAGCCCGTACACGACGAACAGCCCGCCGATCACCCGGCGGATGTCGAAGAGCCGGGCGGCTGCGGAGCGGTCCCGCTCCTCCTCGGTCTCCTCGACCAGCGGGTCGTACGACTCGCGGTCGTAGTGGTGGTGCTCGCGGTGGTCGGACATGGTGCGTCCCCTCTCAGAAGACCGGGATGTAGAAGAGGGCGGCCAGGATCACGGCGACCACGCCGAGCAGCACCGGAGAGCGGTACCAGGCGGCGTCGCCGGCCAGCGAGTCGTCGGTCAGGGTGGTGTTCGCCATGCCGTAGACCAGCCCCTCCAGCTCGTGGTCGCGCTTCGGCCGGGTCAGCGGGGTGATGATCAGGGCGACCACCGCCACCGTGACGAAGGCGATGCCGGCACCCCAGAAGCTCTCCTCCAGGTCCGAGTTGAAGTGCACCACGCCGCCCTTGTAGAGCAGGTACGTGGCCAGCGCGGCCAGGGTGCCCAGCAGCAGCGACCAGAAACCGGCCAGCGCGCTCATCCGCTTCCAGAACATGCCGATGATGAAGGTGGCGAAGAGGGGGGCGTTGAAGAGCGAGAACAGGGCCTGGATGTAGTTCATGATGTTGCTGAACCCGGCCGCGATGAACGCGGTGCCGATGCCCGCCAGCACGGCGGCGACGGTGGCGATCCGGCCCACCCTGACGTAGTACTCGTCCGAGCGGTCCCGCTTGAAGTACGCCTGCCAGATGTCGTACGTGAACACGGTGTTGAAACCGCTGACGTTGGCCGCCATGCCGGCCATGAACGAGGCCACCAGGCCGGTCACCGCGATGCCGAGGACTCCGTTGGGGAGCAGGTCGCGCATGAGCAGCGGGATGGCGTTGTTGTAGACCAGGTCGCCCTTGTCGGCGCCCAGCCCCTTCACCGTGATCAGCGCGATCAGGCCGGGGATCACGGTGACCAGCGGGATGAACAGCTTGGGGTACGCGGCGATGATCGGCGTACGCCGGGCCGCGCTCATGTTCCGGGCGGAGAGGGCGCGCTGCACCTCGGCGAAGTTGGTGGTCCAGTAGCCGAAGGAGAGCACGAAGCCGAGGCCGAAGACGATGCCCAGCCAGTGCGCGCCGAGCGGGTTGTCGGTGCTGCCGGTGCCCTGCCAGGCGTGCAGGCCGCCCGCGCCCAGCTTGGAGCCCTTGACCGCGTCCATCAGGCCGGCGACGCCGCCGACCTTCATCAGGCCGATCACCGTGATCGGCACCAGCCCAGCGATGATCACGAAGAACTGGAGCACCTCGTTGTAGATCGCGCCGGAGAGACCGCCGACGGTGATGTACGCCAGCACGATGAGCGCGCCCACCACGATCGCGACCCAGAGCGGCCAGCCGAGCAGCAGCTGCATGATCAGGGCGAGCGCGTACAGGTTGACGCCCGCGATGAGCACCTGGGCGACCGCGAAGCTGAGCGCGTTGAGCAGGTGGGTCGGACGGTTGAACCGCAGCCGCAGGTACTCGGGGACGCTGCGGACCTTGGAACCGTAGTAGAAGGGCATCATCACGATGCCGAGGAAGACCATCGCCGGGACGGCGCCGATCCAGTAGTAGTGGACCGTCATCACGCCGTACTGGGCGCCGTTGGCGGCCATGCCGATGATCTCCAGCGCACCCAGGTTCGCCGAGACGAACGCCAGGCCGGTCACCCACGCGGGAAGCGACCGGCCGGAGAGGAAGAAGTCGACGCTGGTGCGGATCGCGCGCCGGGCGGCGAAGCCCACCCCGAGGACCGTGACGAAGTAGAGCGCCAGGATCACATAGTCCAAGGCGTTCATGTTCAGGCGTAGGTCTGCGCCCATTCCGCGCTCCCTCCGTGCGACGCTGCGCCCGCAGGTACCCAGATCCGGAAATTTCATGCATGGAGTGCGATGCGTCGCACAGGGCGAGGCCCCGGCCGGACATCCGGCCGGGGCCTGGTGGTGGATGCTCCGGTCAGCGACCCAGCACGCGGTCCAGGAAGTCGCGGTAGCCGCGCACGGCCACCCGGAGCTGCTCGGTGTCGGCAGAGCCGGACTCCTGCCAGCCGCCCAGCTTGCTCTTCTGGTCCCGCAACGCGGCGGCGAGGGCCTCCATGGCCTCGTCGACCAGCGCCTGCGCCTCGCCGACCGCGGCCTTCGGGTCGTCCACGAAGCGCAGCTGCACGTCCCGCCAGCGGTCCCGGAAGCCCTGCGCGGCCTCCGGGGCGAAGAGCGTGGCGGCGTCCGCCGGAACCGCGCCCGGGGTGGGCCGGGCCGCCGGGGCCGCCGCGTCGGCCACGCCCGCGCCCGCGGCCGCCCCGGCCACACCCGCGCCGGCCGCGGCGGTGCTGGCGTCCGGATCGACCATCGCCGGCTCCGCGCTGCCGTACCCGGTGGCACCGGCCTCCGGTGCGTCGTCGCGCGCCGCGTCGGAGTGCTCCGCCGCCCAGCGGTCCGGGTCGTGCAGCCGGTCGCCGGCCGTCGGGTCGGCCCGCTCGTCGTCGAACGCGTCGGTCCGCCCCGGGGCGCCGTCGCCCGGCACGGCGGTCTCCTCGCCGCGCGGGTCGCGCTCGTCCTGCGGCCGCCCGCTGGCCATCGCGGACGCGGCCACCGCGTCGCCGACCGTGGTCGCCCCGAACGCCGTCGGCAGCGGAGCGGGGTCGTGGTACTCGGCCCGGCCGTCCCCGTCGGCGTCGGCGGCCTCCGCGTCCCGGATGTCCCGTGCGTCGTACGCCCGGGTCTCGTCCAGCTCCGCGTCCCGTTCGTCCGTGATGTCGGCGCGGCGGTCGTCGCGCTCGTCGACCACCGCCGGGTCGTCGAAGGTGCCCCGGTCGTCCAGCGCGTCCTCGGGTACGTCGGCCCGGTCGCCCCGGTCACGCCGGTCCCCGTCGGCCTCGGCGACGTCACCGGGCGGAGGGACCGGCACCGGCTCGGACCGGACGGCGTCGGGGTGGTCCTGGGTGATCTGCTGCTCTTCCTGGCGCATGGCGGCGGGCCTCCTCAGCGGCTCGTGGCGTCGGGCTCGGGCTCGGGCTCGGGGTCGGGGTGGCGCTGCTCCGGCGGCTGGGCGCCGACCGGGTCCGCGCCGAGCAGGTCGGCGAAGAGGGCCCGGTAGTGCACGAGCGCCTGCCGGAGGTCCTCCGTGCCGGCCTCGCCGCGCTCGTTGCGCAGCCGGATCTCGTGCGCGTCCCGGTAGTGGCCCAGGGTGCGGGCGTGCTCGACGGAGAGGTGGGCGGCCTGCTCGGAGAATTCGCCGGTCGGGTACCCGCGCTCGGCGATCAGTCGGCTGACCAGCTCGTCGGCCTCGCCCACGGTCTCGGCCGGGGAGTCGACGAAGCGGACCTGGAGTTCCTCCCAGGCCGCGGCGTACTTCGCCCGGGACTCCGGGCTGAGCGGGGTGAGTTCCAGTTCGGCGTGGCGGCGCTCCCGTTCGCGCAGCTCCCGCTCGGCTGCGCCCCGGCTGTCCTGCTCGGCGAGGGCCCGGTCGTACTCGGGGCCGAAGCGCTGCCTGAGGGCCCGCCGGCGGCTGGCCACGACGGCGACCGCGGCCAGCGCCGCGACGATGAGAACGACGATGACTAAGACGACTACCTGCGTGGGCGACATGGCTCCTCCTTCGCCGCCTGTATTCCCTCTGTGCCGTGATCGCCAATCCCGATCCGGGGGACTTTCCTCGGCGATTCCGCGCGGAAATCTCCGGACGGCGCGCCGGGCTCCACCAGCGGCCCTCGGCACCGGAACCTGACTCGTTCCAAAGAGCGGATTCGGGCGACGCCCGGCGCTCAGAGCTGCTGAAGCGGGCGCGCGACGAGGACCACGGCCGCCGGTACGCGAGGGGCGGGGCCTCCCGGTCACCGTCCGATCCCACCCGGGGCGGGCGGGTCCGCCCGCCGGTTCCGACGGGTGCCCCCGTCGAACGACGTCCACAGCGGAACATCCCGGACGGTAGTGCCCGGCGAGACGGCCGGTAGTGCATCGGCCGGTGATTACGTATCCTGCCCAAGGCGCCCGAGCCGGGGCCCGGCGTCCGTGGCCGGTCAGCTTCCGGCCCGGTGTCGGCGCCACCCCTGCGACACCTTCCGGGCGAGGTCTGATGAACACCCGTGACTGGCCGATCCGCGCCAAGCTGACCGCGCTGGTCATCGGCCCGGTGACCGCGCTGCTGGCGCTCTGGATCTTCGCCACCACGCTCACCTTCGGGCCCGCCCTCGATCTGCTGGCCGCGCGCACCTACCTCTACGACCTGGGCCGTCCCGGTGAGACGGTGGTCGCCGAGTTGCAACGGGAGCGCCGGCTGTCGGTCGTCCAGCTCGCCGGGGACAGCACCCTCCCGGCCCTTGTGGAGCAGCGGACCCGGACCGACCGGGCGGTCGGCGAGCTGCGGCGCCGGGTCAACGGGGAAGACCTGCGCGACGCCGCCGACGACCTGCTCGACGCCCGCCTCGACCAACTGGTCTCCGCACTCGACGCGCTGCCCGCGGGCCGAGGCTTCATCGACGCCCGCAAGGTGGACCGCGCCGGGGCGATCGGCCTCTACAGTGGAATGATCAACTCGGCCTTCCAGGCGTTCTCCGCGATGGCCGCGATGCCCGACACCCAGCTCAACCGGGAGGCGCTGGCGCTCACCGCGCTGGGCCGGTCCCGGGAGCTGCTCGGCCAGGCCGACGCCCTGCTGGCCGGTGCGATCACCGCCGGTCGGTACGCCGAGGGAGAGCACGAGCAGCTCGTCCGGACCATCGAGAACCAGCGGTTCCTGGCCGAGACCGCGGTCGCCGACCTGCCTGCGGCGGAACGCGCCGCGTACCAGCGGCTCACCGAGGGCGCGGACTTCGTCCGGCTGCGCGCCCTCCAGGACGCCCTGATCCGCAGCCCCGGACTGCCGACGGGGCTGGACGTACGGGGTTGGGAGACCAGCCAGTCCGGGGCCTGGCAGGGGCTGCGCGACTTCGAGCTGCGCGGCGCCGACGGGCTGACCGAGCGGTCGGTGCCGATGGCGGTGGGCATCCTGGTCCGGCTCGCCGCCGCCGGGTTGCTCGGCATGCTCGCCATCGTGATCTGCGTGCTGATCGCGCTGCGGGTCGGCCGCTCGCTCGCCCGCCGGCTCACCGGGGTCCGCACCGCCGCGCTGGAGATGGCCGAGCACCGGCTGCCGGACGTGGTCGCCCGGCTGCGGCGTGGCGAGGAGGTGGACGTCACCCGGGAGGCGCCCGAGCTGGACCACGCCGGTGACGAGATCGGCGAGGTAGGGCGGGCCTTCAACGAGGTACGCCGGACCGCCCTCCAGTCCGCCGTCGACGAGGTCACCCTCCGCCGCGGGCTCAACGAGGTCTTCCTCAACATCGCCCGACGCAGTCAGGGCCTGGTGCACCGGCAACTGGCCCTGCTGGACCGGCTGGAGCGGCAGACCGAGGACCCGGACGAGCTGGCCGGGCTGTTCCAGGTCGACCACCTGGCCACCCGGCTCCGGCGGCACGCCGAGGACCTGGTCATCCTCGCCGGCGCCGCCCCCGGCCGGGGCTGGCGCAACCCGGTCGCCGCCGTCGACGTGATCCGCGGCGCGATCTCCGAGGTGGAGTCGTACGACCGGGTGGACGTGGGCGAGGTGCAGCCGGCCGGGGTGCTCGGCCGGGCCGTCGGCGACGTCATCCACCTGCTCGCCGAGCTGATCGAGAACGCCGCAGCCTTCTCCCCGCCGGGCAGCCGGGTGGACGTCACCGGGCGGACCGTGCCCGGCGGGTACGCCGTCGAGATCACCGACCGTGGGCTGGGCATGTCGCCGCCGGCTCTCGCGGAGGCCAACCGCAAGCTGTCCCGGGCGCCGGAGTTCGACCCGGCGGACAGCGCCCGGCTGGGTCACTTCGTGGTCGCCCGGCTCGCTGCCCGGCACGGCGTCCGGGTCGAGCTGCGGACGGCCGGGCCGGCCGGGTCCACCGCCGTGGTGCTCGTCCCGGCCGACCTGGTCACCGAGGAACCGGCACTGGCGCCGACCGGCCCGGGGGCGGCGTCCGGCGACCGCCGGATGGCCAAGGTGACCCGGCTGAGCACGGTGCCCCGGTCGCGTGCCGCCCGGCCGAGCCGGGAGCGTCCCGAGTCGGCGGTGGTGCCGCTGCCTTCGGGCCGTACCTCCGCCGTGGAGGACCCCGCCGACGGGGACGGCCTGCCGCGTCGGGTGCGGCGGCGCGGGCCGGCCAACCGCCCCCGGCCGGTCGTCGCGGACACCCCCGCACCCCGTACGCCGGAGGAGGCACGCCGGGCCATGTCCGCCCTCCAGGCCGGCACCGCGCGCGGCCGCCGGGACGGTGCCCGCGCCGCCGTCGACCCCGCCGCCCCGGCCCGCGACCGGGCCGCGACGTCCTCCCCGACGGAGCCGGCGCCGGCTCCGGAACCTCCGACCGCGACTGAGAGGGACGCCTAGTGGTGCACACGACGCGGCAGAACGCCGATCTCGACTGGTTGCTCGACGACCTGGTGGAGCGGGTGCCGGCCGCTCGCCAGGCGGTGGTGCTGTCGGCGGACGGGCTGCTGCTCGGCGCCTCCGCCGAACTCGACCAGGACGACGCGGAGCACCTCTGCGCCCTGGCCTCCGGCTTCTCCAGCCTGGCGAAGGGGACCACCCGCCACGTGAACGGCGGCGCGGTCCGGCAGACCGTGGTGGAGATGGAGTCCGCGTACCTGTTCGTGACAGCTGCCGGGCAGGGGGCCTGCCTGGCGGTGGTGAGCGACGCCGACGCCGACATCGGCCTGGTGGCGTACGAGATGGCGATGCTCGTGATCCGGGTCGGTGAGAACCTCAGCGCCCCGGCCCGGACGGTGCCGGGGGCCGACGATGCGGGCTGAGTCGCCGGGACCGCAGCACGAGTGGCTGGACGGGGCGGCCGGGCCGGTCGTCCGGCCGTACACCCTCACCGGGGGCCGGGTGCGCCCGCCGGTGGAGGGTTTCGACCTGGTGGCGTTCGTGCTGGCCAGGCCGGCGACCGACGCGACCGGCCAGCCGGGCTTCCAGCCGGAGCACCGGCGCCTGGTCGAGCTGGCCCGGCGTCCGGTCGCGGTGGCCGATCTCGCCGCCGACCTGGACCTCGCCGTGGGCGTGGTCCGCGTGCTGCTCGGCGACCTCGTCGCCCGTGGGCTCGTCGCGGTGCACCAGCCGCCGACCGCCGCGTATCTGCCCGACGACAACATCCTCAAGGCGGTGGTCAATGGACTCCGTGCGCTTTGACCGGCAGGTGACCGCCCCGCGCGTCCCGCTGGCCCTGAAGATCCTCATCGCCGGCGGGTTCGGGGCCGGCAAGACGACGCTGGTGAGCGCGTTGAGCGAGGTCCGGCCGTTGCAGACCGAGGAGGTGCTGACGGGTGCCGGGATCGGCACCGACGACGTCTCCGGGGTGGAGGAGAAGTCGACCACCACGGTGGCGATGGACTTCGGCCGGATCACCATCAACGACGACCTCCAGGTCTATCTCTTCGGCACCCCCGGCCAGGACCGGTTCTGGTTCCTCTGGGACGAGTTGGCCTTCGGCGCCCTCGGCGCGGTGGTGCTGGCGGACACCCGCCGGCTGGCCGACTGCTTCCCCTCGATCGACTACTTCGAGCAGCGCGGCATCCCCTTCGTGGTGGGGGTCAACTGCTTCGACGGGGCCCGGCGGTTCGGCTTGGAGGCGGTCCGCGACGCGCTGGACCTGGACCCGGAGGTGCCGCTGGTGCTCTGCGACGCCCGGGACCGGCAGTCCGGGAAGCTGGTGCTGATCTCGCTGGTGGAGCACGTCGCCCGGCAGCGCGGCGAGCCGGTGCCGGTGGGCTGAGGCCCGGCCCGCCAGGGGGCGGACCGGCGAAACCGGTCCGGGAAAAGACGGCTAACCGGCCGGCTCCCGGGGAAGCCTCTGGTTGGATCTGGACCATGGGCGGCGGCGGAAGGTGGGACCGGTGACCGGGCAGGACACGATCGTCCACATCGGCGGGTACACGGCGGAGATGGGCGGGCGGGCCGAGGGTATCGTCGCCGCCCGGCGCGACCCGCGTACCGGGGCGCTCACCCCGCTCGGCACGGCGGCGGTCACCCCGTCGCCGTCGTTCCTGGTCCGGCACCCCGCGCTGCCCGTGCTGTACGCGGTCAACGAGGGCGCCGAGGGGCGGGTCAGCGCGTTCCGGGCCGACCCGGACGGCGGCCTGGGGCTGCTCGGTGTCGGGGAGACCGGCGGGGCCGAGCCGTGCCACCTTGCGGTGGTCCCGGACGGGCGGCACCTGGTCGTGGCGAACTACGGCGGCGGCAGCGTGGCCGTCTTCCCGCTGGATGCCGCGGGCGTGCCGGGGAAGCGCAGCGACCTGGTCCGGCACGAGGGGCACGGCGCCGACCCGCAGCGGCAGGAGAAGGCCCACTGCCACATGGTCTCGCCGGACCCGGGCGGCGGTCCGCTGCTCGCCGTCGACCTGGGCACCGACTCGGTCTACCGGTACGACCTGGACGCCGCCACGGGTCGGCTGGTGCCCCGGGCGCCGCGGCTGCGTACCCCGGCCGGCACCGGCCCCCGGCATCTCGCCCGGCACCCCGACGGGCGGCGGTGCTGGCTGGTCGGCGAGCTGGACGGGACGGTCACCGGCTACGAGCTGACCCCGGACGGCGCGCTGCACCAGCGGGTCCGGGTGGACGCCAGCGAGCGGGCGGGGCACGTGCAGCCCTCCGAGGTCGCCCTCGGGCCGGACGGACGGTTCCTCTACGTGGGCAATCGCGGGGTGGGCACGGTGGCCGTCTTCGCGGTGGCGGGCGAGCGGCCTGAGCTGGTGGCCGAGGTCGACACCGGCGGGGAGTGGCCCCGGCACTTCGCCCTCACGGGTGGCCACCTGTACGTGGCCGACGAGCGGGCCGACATGATCAGAATCTTCCGGGTGGATCCCGGCACCGGGGTGCCCGAGCCGGTGGGGGAGCCGGTGCCGGCGGCGAGCCCGACGTGCGTCCGGCCGTAACGGATCACGGTGCCCGAGCGCTGTCTTCTGTGGAGGACGACCACGTCCGATGACTGATCAGTCACCCAGGGTGACTATTTGGCGATCAACTGTTTCTCCTGCGTAACTTTCGTCCGAACGGACGTGGCAGTACCCCCACGAGATACGCAAGATGGTCACCGTGTCTGGCCGCCATCGCATGCGTTCAAGCCTCCGTGGGGCAGGTGCCGCCGCGGCGGCCCTCGCGCTCGTTCTCGTCATAGCCGGCTCCTGGTTCGGTTACCAGCAGCTGGCGGGCCCCTCCTGTGCCGGGAAGATCCAGCTCTCCGTCGCCGCGACCCCGGAGGTCGCCCCGGCCGTCAAGGGGGCGGCCGACCAGTGGGTCTCCGACGGGGCGGCGGTCGGCGGCACCTGTATCGCGGTGAACGTCACCGCCTCCGAGTCGGTCGACGTGGCCGCCGCGGTGGCGAGCAAGCACGGTGCCACCCTCGCCGGCGTCGGGCAGGCCAGCGGCACCGTGGTGACGCCGGACGTCTGGGTGCCGGATTCGTCCAGCTGGCTGCTGCGCCTCAAGTCCGGCGGGGCCACCGCCTTCGCCCCGGCCAACGGGGCCTCGATCGCGCGCAGCCCGGTGGTGGTCGCGGTGCCCGAGCCGGTGGCGACCCGGTTCGGCTGGCCGGACAAGAAGCTCACCTGGAACGACCTGCTGCGGCAGGTGACCAGCGACAAGCCGCTGCGGGCCGGCATCGTGGAGCCGACCCAGGACGCGGCCGCCCTGTCCGGGCTGCTCTCGCTCACCGCCGCCGCGACCGCCACCGGCAACCCGCCGGACTCCGCGAAGGCGCAGGAGGCCAGGGTCGGCGCGCTCCGGGCGTTGGCGACCAACCGCTCCTCGCTGCGGCAGGACCTCCTCGCGCGCTTCCCGCGCTCGTCCGACCCGACGGCCATCGCCAACGGGCTGGGCGCGGCGGCGCTGTCCGAGGAGGACGTGATCGCCTACAACAACACCAAGCCGCCGGTCCCGCTCGCCGCGCTCTATCTCGACCCGTCGCCGATGCCGCTGGACTACCCGTTCGCGGTGCTGCCCGGCATCGAGCCGGCCAAGGCCTCGGCCGCGAAGGTGCTCTTCGAGGTGCTGACCGCCCCGGGTTTCAAGAACCGGCTGGCCGCCCAGGCGCTGCGCGCCCCGGACGGCAACTGGGGGCAGGGGTTCAAGGCGCCGCAGGGCGCGCCGAGCCCGGCGGGCAACACCCCCGCCGCCCCCGCCGGTGAGGGTGCCACCGCCGGCCTGGACCCGAGCACCATCCAGCAGGCCACCAGCTTCTGGTCGGTGGCCACCCAGTCGGGTCGCATGCTCTGCGTCATCGACGTCTCCGGCTCGATGAAGGCGGGCGTGGCCACGGCCAAGGGCGCCAGCCGGGAGCAGGTCACCGTGGCCGCCGCCAGCCAGGGCCTGTCGCTCTTCGACGACTCCTGGTCGATCGGGCTGTGGACCTTCTCCACCAACCTCCAGGGCACGCAGGACTACCACCAGATCGTGCCGATCAGGCCGCTGTCCAGCAACCGGCGGCCGTTGCAGCAGGGGCTGGCCTCGATCAAGCCGTCGCGCGGCAACACCGGCCTCTTCGACACCCTCCTGGCCGCGTACAAGACGGTCCAGGAGGACTGGGAGCCCGGCAAGGTCAACTCGATCGTGCTCTTCACCGACGGCAAGAACGACGACGACAACGGCATCTCCCAGAAGCAACTGATCGACCAGCTCAAGAAGCTCCGCGACCCGGAGCAGCCGGTGCAGGTGATCATCATCGGCATCGGGAACGACGTCAGCAAGGCGGAACTCGACCCGATCACCGCGGTCACCGGCGGACGGACCTTCGTCACCATCGACCCGACCAAGATCGGCGAGATCTTCCTCCAGGCGATCGCCCTGCGGCCGCCGGCCCCTCGTTGAGTCGACAGTCAGCGTAAGAGTTCCGCCGTATCGGGCAATCCGGTACGGCGGAACACTTTCCCGGCCGCCCGAGTGCCAGAAAAGTGACGGCAATACGTCCGAAGCAATCGGCGTCGATAATTACCGAGGCAAGATGTCCGGGTGCTCCGAGTCGCCGGCTCGCCAGCGGGCCAGCGCGGTGCGGGGCTGTCCTGTGTGACGGGGGGAGGGCCGGTGACGTCCGCGACGCTGTTGACCCCCGCCCGGGCGGCGGCAGGTCCCGGAGACCACCCCGCCGGTCCGGCGACGCGGGCCGCGGAGCGGGCGTACGTCCGGGTGCTCGCGGTGCTGGACACCGCCGTGCTGGCGGTGGCGATCCTCGTCGGGTATGTCGGCCGCTTCGGCGAGCGGGAAGCGATCGGCTCGGAGATCCCGTACGCGGTGGTCGCGCCCGCCCTGCTGCTGGTCTGGCTGGTCTCGCTGCGGGCCATGCGCTGCTACGACGACCGGGTGCTCGGCTACGGCGCCGACGAGTACCGGCGGGTCAGCTCGGCCAGCCTGCGGCTGGCCGGGGGCATCGCCATCGTCGGGTACATCGCCGACCTCGGAGTCTCCCGCGGCTTCCTGGCCATCTCCTTCGCGGCCGGCACCATCGGCCTGGAGGTGGCCCGGTTCGCCGCCCGCAAGCGGCTGCACCGGGCGCGGTACCGGGGCGCCGGCTGGTCCCGCAAGGTGCTGGTGGTGGGCGACACCGCGCACGTGCTGGAGCTGGTGCACACCCTGCACCGCGAGCCGTACGCCGGCTACCAGGTGGTCGGCGCCTGCATCCCGGACGCGCTGCTCGCGCCGGTGCCGCAGCGGTTGGGTAACGTCCCGGTGGTCGGCTCGTTCCGGGGCATCCCGGAGGCGGCCACCGCCATCGGCGCGGACACCGTGGCGGTCACCGCCTCCGGCGAACTCACCGCGACCCGGCTGCGGCGGCTGGGCTGGCAGCTGGAGGGCACCGGAGTCGACCTCGTGGTGGCCCCCGCGCTGACCGACGTCGCCGGGCCGCGGATCCACACCCGCCCGGTCGCCGGGCTGCCGCTGATCCACGTCGAGGCGCCCGAGTTCCGGGGCGGCCGGAAGCTGGTCAAGGGACTGGTCGACCGGTCGATGTCGCTGGTGGCGCTGCTTCTGCTGCTGCCGATCCTGGTGACGATCGCGCTGGCCATCAAGCTCGACAGCCGGGGTCCGGTGCTGTTCCGCCAGGTCCGGGTCGGCCAGGGCGGCCGGGAGTTCGGCGTCCTCAAGTTCCGCACCATGGTGGTCAACGCCGACGACCTGCTGGCCGACCTGGCCGGGCGCAACGAGACCGACGGCCTCATGTTCAAGATGCGCGACGACCCGCGGGTCACCCGGGTCGGCCGGCTGCTGCGCAAGTGGTCCCTCGATGAGCTGCCCCAGCTGGCCAACGTGCTGCTCGGCCAGATGAGCCTGGTCGGCCCGCGCCCGCCACTGCCCACCGAGGTGGCCCGGTACGACGGCGACGTCGCCCGCCGCCTCCTGGTCAAGCCGGGCATCACCGGCCTCTGGCAGGTCAGCGGGCGGTCCGACCTGAGCTGGGAGGACGGCATCCGGCTCGACCTCTACTACGTGGAGAACTGGTCCCTCGCCGCGGACCTGACCATCCTCTGGAAGACCTTCGGCGCGGTGATCCGGGGCCGCGGCGCGTACTGAGCCGCCGCCGGCTCAGGCCTGCGGGCCCATCCAGTCCAGGCAGACCACCACCGCGTCGTCGACCAGGTCCCCGGCGACGAAGGCGCGCAGGTCGCCGATCAGCGAGCGGACCGCGTCCAGCGGCTCCATCGGCCCGGTACGCCGCAGGAACCGGTCCAGCGCGGTCTCGCCGTACCGGATCCGCTCGGCGGTCGCGTCGATGACCCCGTCGCTGACCACGAAGAGCCGGTCCCCGCGCCGCAGCTGGAACTGCTGCTCCCGGTAGTCCGTGCCCTCGAACATGCCGAGCGGGAACTGCTTCTCCAGGACCTGCTCGCTGACCTCGCCGTCGCGCAACCGCACCAGGCGGGGCGAGCCGGCGTCGACCACGGTCAGCGTGCCGGACGCCAGGTCCAGCTCCAGCAGCAGCGCCGAGAGGTGCTGCCCGCCCCGGTGCAGCGCGTAGATCGCCTGGTCGGCCAGGGCGGCCTGATCGGCCAGTCCCAGCTCGGCGCGGCGGGCGTTGCGCAGCGCGTGGGTGGCCAGCGAGGTGAGCATGGACGCGGCCACCCCCTCGCCCGAGCCGTTGATCACCGACAGCCAGAGCCGGTGACCGTCGTCGGACCAGTCGAAGCCGTCGCCGCGCACCGCGTACGCCGGCTCCAACTGGCCGGCCAGGCTGAACGACGGGCGGATCCGGCTGCGGCCGGGCAGCAGCTCCCACTGCATCTCGGCGGCCAGCGTCAGCCGGCGTACGCGCCGCGCGGTCAGGTAGATGTCGGTGCTGGCCATCACGGCGGACAGCTCGTGGCCGAGCACCGTGGAGATCGTGTCCAGCGCCCGGACGACCTCCGGATCAGCCGGCACCGGCGACACCCGGAGCACCCCCCGCCGCTCCCCGCGCATGCCGACCGGGAACCAGCCGGTGCCCTCCGCGACGATCGGCTCCTGGTGGTCGAAACAGCGCCAGGCGGGATGGCCCGGACCGGTGATCGGCTCGCCGTCGCCCAGCGGCAGCAGCACGGACAGCCGGTAGTCGACCTGGTAGAGCTCGGTGCGGGTGATTCCGTAGGACCGCTCCAGCTCGGCACCGAGCCGGTCGAGCAGCAGATCCGACGGTGCCTCGGTGAGGGTCCGGCGGGCCCGATCCTCCGGTCCACTCATCTTTGCTCCTTTGCACAGGTCGTCGGCCCGGTACGCCGGGTAGTCTCGGGCGCACCATGGCCGAAGAAGTCGGTCCGCACGGACCTGAACCGAGTATGGCCGCCGCCCTGGACGACGCGGCGGGCACCCTGCTGGCTGTCTGGGAGGCGGCCCGGGAGCGGACCACGAGCCGACTCTCGGGCGCCCAGTTACGCGCGGTCATGGTCGTCGAGCAGTACGACGGGATCAACCTCCGCCGGCTCGCCACGCTGACCGACATGCTGCTCTCCTCGGCGAGCCGGCTCTGCGACCGGCTGGTGGCGGCCGGGATGCTGGAGCGGGAGCCGGGCCGGTACGACCGGCGGGAGATCTCCCTGCACCTCACCCCGGCGGCGATCCGGCTCCTGACCGAGCTGCGGGCCGACCGGCACTACCGGCTGGACCGGATCCTGGGCGGGATGAGCCCGGAGGGGCGGGCGGCGCTGCTGCGCGGGATGCGCGAGTTCGACGAGGTGGCACGTCGGGGCGAGGCCGCCGCCGCGGAGGCCGGGATCCCGGAGGACTGGACGCCGCTCCGGCCGTCCGGCGAGCGGCTCGCTGGCCTCCCGGAGGCCGCGGCGACGACCGAGGAGCCGCCGGCCGCCCGTACGGCCTGAGCTCAGTCCCGCCCGATCTCCGGCGATCCGGTCACGCCGGGGCCACGGCGAGCATGGCGATGTCGTCGTGCACCTGCCCGTCCAGCCACTCGTCGACCAGTTGGAGCAGCCGGTCCACCAGCGCGGCTGGCGGCAGGCCGGTCCCGGAGGCGAGCGCCTGGCGCAGCCGCGCCTCGCCGAACATCCCCAACCCGGTCGGGCCGCCCCGCGCCTCGGTCACCCCGTCGGTGTACGCGACCAGCAGGTCACCTGGGCCCAGCCGTACCTCGGCCTCGACGAAGCGGGCGGCGGCCAGCGCCCCGACCGGCATGCCGCCCACCTTGACCGACTCGATGGTGCCGTCCGCGCGGACGACCAGCGGTGCGGGGTGGCCGCCACCGGCGATCCGGGCCAGCAGCCCGCCGTCCGGCTCGCGGATCAGCGTGCCCAGCAGCAGGGTGGTGAACTGGGCCCGCCGGGCCGCGTCCGGCGCGTCGAGGAGTGCCCGGTTCAGCAGCTTCGTCAGCTCCAGCGGGCGCTGCTCGACCAGGCGCAGGGTCTGCAGCGACTGGCGTACCCGGCCGGTCAGCACGGCCGCCCCGACGCCCTTGCCGCAGACGTCGCCGAGGGCGAAGAGCGCGCCCGGCCCGGTCGGGAAGACGTCGTAGAAGTCACCGCCGATCCGCAGGCTGTCCCCGGCCGCGCGGTAGCCGCCGGCGAGCGTCATCCCGTCGATCGCGGGCAGGTCCGGCGGAAGCAGGCTGTTCTGCAGGACGCGGGCCAGGTGGGCCTGCTCGCCGTACAGCTCGGCGGCGGCCAGCGCCGCGCCCGCCCGGGCGGCGAACTCCCGGGCCAGTTCGATCTCGCGCTGGTCGAAGCCGGCCCGGTCGGCCCGGCGGACCAGCACCAGCGCGCCGGCCGGCCCGCCGGCGCTGAGCATCGGGCTGATCAGCACGGTGCCCGGCCGGCCGAAGTCCTCGGGCAGCACGTCGGTCAGCTCGGCCAGTTCCGCGTCCAGCCACGGGCTCGGCCCGGTCACGTCCCCTTCGAGCGCCTCGATCAGCCCGGGGACGGACTGCACCAGGCCCCAGCCCCCGGTGCCGGTGGCCGGGCCCGGGTCGCCCTCGGCGTACCGGATCCAGTGCGGCAGGTCCTCGGCCGGCGGCGCCGAACGGTGCACGACCATCGCGACGTCGGCCAGGTAGGGCACCGGCAGCGTGACGGCGGCCCGCAGCGACTGGTCCCGGTGCAGGGAGAGTCCGAGCCGGCTGCCGGCCTGGGCCAGGAACGCGGTCCGGGAGCGCTCGGCCAGCAGGGCGTCGGTGCGCGCCTGCTCCTCGGTGACGTCCCGCACGTACCAGGCGCAGCGGCCGCCGGCCAGGCCCCGCCGCACGCCGCGCAGCCGCCGGCCGTGGTGCTCGGCGTCGAAGATGTCGGCACCCCCGTCGACCGCTCGGGCCAGCGCGGGCACCGGGCAGCGGGCCAGGTCGGTGCCGGGGAAGAGTTCCGGGAGGAGTTCGGCGGCCATCGCGTTGACCAGTGTCACCACCCCGGCGTGGTCGGTGGTCACGACCGCCTCCGCGAGTCCGTCCAGGAGCTCACGGGCGAGGCGCGAGTCGGCCGGCAGGCCGGTGCCGGTGGCCCGCCGTGCCCGGGGTCGGGAGGTCTGGCCACCGCCGCTGACCGGTCCGGCGAGTCCGCCCCGTCGGGTCGTCGTCACCGCCGGTCGCCGGGTGCCCCGGTCGGTCGGCCTGCGCGCATGGTCTCGGTGGTCTCCTCGGTCGCGGGTCCGTTGCCTTCGGGCAAGCGTACCGAGCGGGGCAGGCGATCGCCCATCGAGGAACGCCGGGTCAGCCGGTCCGGGCCAGCCAGCCGACCGGCCGGTCCACGATCCGGCGGATCACCGAGGCGGCTCCGCCGACCGCCGCGGACCGCGCCCCGAGCGCCGCCGGACGGACCGTGACCGGGGACCAGGCGGCGGTGAGCACCCGCCGGGAGAGCTCGGCGACCACCGGCGGGGAGAGCCACCGGGCGAGCGGGGCGTATCCGCCGCCGAGTACCACGGTGTCCAGATCCAGCAGGTTCACCACGCCCGCCACGGCGACCCCGAGGGCGGTGCCGGCGTCGGCCAGGGCGGTGAGGGTGGCCGGGTCGCCGGCCCCGGCGAGGTCGGCCAGCCGGGACGCGGCGGTGTCCGCGGGCAGGTCGGCGCCGGCCAGTCCGGCCGCGGCCAGGATGGCCTCCTGGCCCGCGTACCGCTCCAGGCAGCCCTGCCCGCCGCAGCGGCACGGCCGGCCGTGCGGGTCGACCGGGATGTGACCCAGCTCGCCGCTCCAGCCGCGGGCGCCCCGGTAGAGCACCCCGTCGAGGACGATCCCGGCACCGATGCCGATCTCCCCGGAGACGTGCAGGAAACTGGCCGACCCGGGTGGGCCGGCGTGCAGCTCGCCGAGCGCGGCCAGGTTGGCCTCGTTGTCCACCACCAACGGCGGGATCCCGTCCACCGGCTCGGCGAGTGGGTGCCCGCCGAGCAGCCGGGGCACGTCCACGTCCCGCCAGCCGAGGTTCGGCGCCAGCCGCACCAGGCCGCCGTCGGAGACCAGGCCGGGCACCGCGAGCGCCGCGCCGGCCAGGGTCAGGCCCTCGCGTACGGCCGCGGCGCGGGCCTCGGCGGCGAGCGCGGCGAGCCGGTCCAGGGTGTCGGCGGGGGAGACCGGGCGCAGGTCGGCCCGGCGTACCAGGTGGTGGCGGACCGCGCCGGTCAGGTCGACCACGCAGGCGGCCAGGTAGTCGACGTTGACCTCCAGCCCGAGCCCGGCCGGGCCGTCGGCCGCCAGCACCAGGCCGCGGGCCGGCCGCCCGGCGCCGGTACGCGGCGCGGGCTCCGCCTCGGCCACCAGCCGGCCGGCGATCAGGTCGTCGACGACGGCGGAGACGGTGGCCCGGGTCAGCCCGGTCGCGGCGGCGAGGTCGGCCCGGGAGGGCGGTCGGTCGGCGGCGGCGATCCGCCGGAGCACCACCGCGAGGTTGAGCTCGCGGAGGCTGCCCTGCCGGACCGCCCCGGTGCTGGTGCTGGTCACCGCTTGACACTGCCACATCGCCGCCATTTAATTCAACCACTGAACAAATTGCGGACGACACCACCACCATCACCCGGAGGTCTGCCATGGCACCCCGTCCCACCCCTGCCGACAAGTTCTCCTTCGGTCTCTGGACGGTGGGCTGGACGGCCCGTGACCCGTTCGGCGACGCCACCCGGCCTGAGCTGGACCCGGTGGAGGCGGTGCACCGGCTCGCCGAGCTCGGCGCGTACGGGATCACCTTCCACGACGACGACCTGGTCCCCTTCGGCTCCGACGCCGCCACCCGCGACCAGCACATCGCCCGGTTCCGCAAGGCCCTCGACGAGACCGGCCTGGTCGTGCCGATGGTCACCACCAACCTCTTCACCCACCCGGTCTTCAAGGACGGCGGCTTCACCAGCAACGACCGGGACGTCCGCCGGTACGCGCTGCGCAAGGTGCTGCGCAACGTCGACCTGGCGGCCGAGCTGGGTGCCCGTACCTTCGTGATGTGGGGCGGCCGGGAGGGCGCCGAGTACGACCTGGCCAAGGACGTCCGCTCGGCGCTGGACCGCTACCGGGAGGCGGTCGACCTGCTCTGCCAGTACGTCATCGACCGCGGCTACGACCTGCGCTTCGCCCTCGAGCCGAAGCCGAACGAGCCCCGCGGCGACATCCTGCTCCCCACCGTCGGGCACGCGCTGGGCTTCATCTCCGCCCTGGCCCACCCCGAGCTGGTCGGCCTGAACCCGGAGGTCGGGCACGAGCAGATGGCCGGGCTGAACTTCGCGCACGGCATCGCGCAGGCACTCTGGCAGGGCAAGCTGTTCCACATCGACCTCAACGGGCAGCGCGGCATCAAGTACGACCAGGACCTGGTCTTCGGCCACGGCGACCTGCTCAACGCGTTCGCCCTGGTCGACCTGCTGGAGAACGGCGGCCCGAACGGCGGCCCGGCGTACGACGGGCCGCGGCACTTCGACTACAAGCCCTCCCGCACCGAGGACATGACCGGCGTGTGGGCCTCGGCGGAGGCGAACATGCGCACCTACCTCCTGCTCAAGGAGCGGGCCGCGGCGTTCCGGGCGGACCCCGAGGTGGCCGAGGCGCTCGCCGCCAGCAAGGTCACCGACCTGGCCACGCCGACGCTGAACCCCGGCGAGGGCTACGCCGAGCTGCTCGCCGACCGGACCGCCTTCGAGGAGTTCGACCCGGCGGCGGCCGGGGCGAAGGGCTTCGGCTTCGTCCGGCTCAACCAGCTCGCCGTCGAGCACCTGCTCGGCGCGCGCTGAGGCGGGCTCCGACATGCCGCTCGTCGCGGGCATCGACTCGTCCACCCAGTCCTGCAAGGTGGTCGTCCGGGACGCGGAGACCGGCGCGCTGGTCCGCGAGGGCCGCGCGCCGCACCCGGACGGCACCGAGGTCGACCCGACCGCCTGGTGGGAGGCGCTGCGGGCGGCCGTCGCGGCGGCCGGCGGGCTGGCCGACGTGGCCGCCGTCTCGGTCGCCGGCCAGCAGCACGGCATGGTCTGCCTGGACCCGGCGGGAGAGGTTGTCCGGCCCGCGCTGCTGTGGAACGACACCCGCTCCGCGGACGCCGCGCGTGACCTGATCGCCGACGCCGGGGACGGCGAGGCCGGCCGCCGGTTCTGGGCCGACGCGACGGGCGCCGTGCCGGTGGCCAGCTTCACCGCCACCAAGCTGCGCTGGCTGGCCCGGCACGAGCCGGCGAACGCCGAGCGGGTGGCTGCGGTCTGCCTGCCGCACGACTGGCTCACCTGGCGGCTCGCCGGGGCCCCCGGCCTGGACGCGCTGCGCACCGACCGGGGCGACGCCAGCGGCACCGGCTACTGGTCGCCCCGGACCGGCGAGTACCGGCTGGACCTGCTGGAGCGGGCCCTCGGGCGGCGGGTCCGGGTGCCGGTCGTGCTCGGCCCGGCGGAGGCGGCCGGGCAGCTCGACCCGACGGTGCTGCCGGGGCCCGGCGTCGCTGCCGGGCCCGTGCTGCTCGGCCCCGGCACCGGGGACAACGCCGCCGCGGCGCTCGGCGTCGGGGCCGGCCCGG
This sequence comes from Micromonospora sp. NPDC051924, assembly GCF_055586005.1. Taxonomy (NCBI): domain Bacteria; kingdom Bacillati; phylum Actinomycetota; class Actinomycetes; order Micromonosporales; family Micromonosporaceae; genus Micromonospora; species Micromonospora sp. NPDC051924. The sequence continues at coordinate 20,789 of NZ_JBVJJA010000047.1, read as the reverse complement.
GCGACGTGGTGGTCTCGATCGGCACCTCCGGCACGGTCTTCGCGGTCGCCGACCGGCCGGCCGCCGACCCGACCGGCGCGGTGGCCGGCTTCGCCGACGCCACCGGGCGGTTCCTGCCGCTGGTCTGCACGCTCAACGCGGCCCGGGTGCTGGACGCCGCCGCGACCCTGCTCGGGGTCGACCTCGACGGGCTGAGCGAGCTGGCGCTGGCCGCCCCGCCCGGCGCCGACGGGCTGGTCATGGTGCCGTACCTGGAGGGGGAGCGGACCCCCGACCGGCCCACCGCGACCGGTGCCCTGCACGGGCTCACCCTGGGCACCTCGACCCCGGTCCACCTGGCCCGGGCCGCCGTCGAGGGGATGCTCTGCGCCCTCGCCGACGGCCTCGACGCGCTGGTCACGCAGGGCGCGCGGGCCGAGCGGATCATCCTGGTCGGCGGCGGGGCCCGCTCGGCGGCCGTCCGCCGGATCGCGCCGCAGGTCTTCGGCCGCCCGGTGATCGTCCCACCGCCCGGCGAGTACGTCGCGGACGGCGCGGCGCGTCAGGCCGCCTGGGTCGTCCTGGGCGGTGCGGAGCCGCCGTCGTGGACGGTCGCCGACACCGAGGAGTACGCGGGGCAGCCCGTCCCGGCCATCCGGGCGCGCTACGCCCGGGCACGCGACCTGGTCGTCGAGCGGCAAGCGGGCTGAGCCAGCGGCACCGCCGGCGGTCTTCCCCGACCGCCGGCGGTGCTCGCTCGGTGGCCGTCCTGATTGGATCCGGCAGATGTGATGTCCCGGCGATAGCCGGCGAGTAGTCCGGCGATAGGCCGATGCGTGACCCTCCAGGAACCTTGTGAAGCCTGGGAGGGACCGCCATGTCTGCCGGGAACCCGTTAGCCTTTGTGATCCGCCGCCAGCGCCGTACGGTCCTGGCCACGACGCTCGCCGTCCTGGGTGGCCTGCTCACCGCACCCGTGGCCGCCGCCGCGCCGGCCGCCCCGCCCGGGCCACCCGCCCTCGGCGAGGAGGCGGCCCGCGCCGCCGCGCTCGCCACCCACCAGCGGGTCGAGGCGACCGCGCTGCGCACCGAGAACATCCAGGTCTTCGCCAATCCGAACGGCACCTTCACGATGCGGCAGTCCGTCGTGCCGGAGCGGGTGCGGCGCGGCGCGGACTGGGTGCCGGTCGACACCACGCTGCGTGCCCGCGCGGACGGCATGGTTTCGCCCGCCGCGACGACGTTGGACGTGGCCTTCTCCGGCGGTGGCGACGGGCCGCTGGTACGGCTGCGCCGCGACGGGACGGAACTCGCGCTGGCCTGGCCGGGGCGGCTGCCGGTACCCGTGCTCGCCGGGAACGCCGCCACCTACCGCGAGGTGTTGCCCGGCGTGGACCTGCTGCTGCGGGCGAACGTCGAGGGCTTCTCCCAGCTGCTGGTCGTCCGGTCCGCCCGGGCGGCCGCGAACCCGGCCCTGCACCGGCTGCGGCTTCCGGTGACCACCTCCGGCCTGTCGGTGCGCAGCGCGGACGGGGGCAGCCTGGCGGCCGTCGACGTGGCGGGGCGGGCGGTGTTCCGGGCGCCGGCGGCGTACATGTGGGACTCGTCCGGGGAGGTGGCCGCGGCGGAGCCGGGACAGGCCCGCCCGAGCGCCGCCGAGGTGCCCGGCGGCCGGGTCCGGTCGATGGGGGTGGCGCTCACCGCCGACGCGCTGACCCTGGTGCCGGACCGCGACCTGCTGACCGCCGCGAGCACCCGCTATCCGGTCTACCTGGACCCGTCCTGGTCGGGTGCCCGGCTGGCCTGGACCCAGGTGTGGAGCAACTACCCGAACACGTCCTTCTACAACGGCGCCAACCTCGGCACGTCCGAGGACTCGGCCCGGGTCGGCTACGACGCGACGGACAACAAGCTGACCCGTTCGCTGTTCCGGATCGACACCTCCGGGGTGAAGGGCAAGCACGTCCTGAAGGCGACGCTGCAGACGTACGAGACGTGGTCGCGGTCGTGCACCACGCGCGAGGTGCAGGTGTGGGAGACGAGCGGGATCTCGTCCTCGACGACCTGGAGCAACCAGCCGAGCTGGCTCACCAAACTGGACGCCAAGAGCGTGGCGAAGGGGTACTCGTCGAGCTGCCCGGCCGGTGGCGTGGAGTTCAACGTCACCGCGCACGTGCAGAAGGCGGCCGCGAACAGTTGGAGCAGCATCACCGAGGGCCTGCGGGCGTCGTCGACGGCGGAATCCAACAAGGACACCCTGTCGTGGAAGAAGTTCCGGAACAACCCGACCTTCACCATCGACTACAACACGGTCCCGAACGCGCCGACCAATCTGACCACGGACAACTCGACGCTCTGCACCACCGGCTCGGGCCGGCTGGTGCTGGGCACCCCGACCCCGACCCTGCGGGCCACGGTCAGCGACGCGGACAACGCGGTCAAGGCCCACTTCGAGTGGTGGAACGCGGGCGGCACGGCGCCGGTCGGCAGCTGGACGTCGGCGTCGGTGGCCGGCAAGACCCCCACGGTGGTGGCCGTCACGGTGCCCAGCGGCGCGTTCAGCAGCGGCTCGATCGCCAAGTGGCGGGTACGCGCCGAGGACGGCACCGACGCCAGCGCGTGGAGCGCGTTCTGCGAGTTCCAGGTGGACACCAGCCGCCCACCGATCCCGACCGTCACCTCCAGCGGCTTCCCGGACAACGGCGAGTCCACCGCGGTGATGGGGACCGGGCTGACGGTCACCCTCGGCCCCAACGGGGGCATCGACGTGTCGTACTACGAGTACACGGTCAACGGGGACGTCACCGCGCTGAGCAAGAAGGCCACCCCGTCCGGGTCCACCACCCCCGTCGACGTCACCGTCGTACCGGACCGGTTCGTCAACTGGATGCACGTGCGGGCCGTGGACAAGGCGGGGAACCGGTCCGAGGTCGCCACCGTGGTCTTCTATGCCACCGAGCCCTCCGGGCCGGTCGCCGACTGGCCGCTGGACTACACCGGGGACGGCACCGTCGCGGCGGACGTCTCGGGCGGCCACGACGCGACCCTGGCCGGCGGCGCGTCCTGGACCGAGGGGGTCACCGGCGGCGCGCTGAACCTGGACGGTTCCACCGGGTACGCCAGCACGACCGACCTGGCCCCGGACACCACCCGGTCCTTCTCGGTCAGCGCCTGGGTCCGGTTGAGCCAGACCACCAAGAACGCCGCGGCGATCTCCCAGCCCGGCAACCGGGCTGCGGCGTTCCTCCTCTACTACTCCGCGACCTACCAGCACTGGGAGTTCAAGCGGATGAGCGCGGACAGCGACACCGCCACCACCGTTCAGGCGGTCTCGACCACCAAGCCGGTCGCCGGCGAGTGGTACCACCTGATCGGGGTGTACGACGCGCCCGCCCAGCAGCTGCGGCTCTACGTCGACGGCGCGCTGGAGGGTACGGCCAGCTACACCACGCCGTGGAACAGCAGCGGATCGGTGCAGCTGGGCCGGTCGAAGTGGAAGGGCAACTTCACCGACTACTGGCCGGGGGACCTCGACGGCGAGCGGTTCTACGACCGGGTGCTGCTGCCGGGTGAGATCCAGCAGGTGCCCCGCCTGGTCGGGCGGTGGAAGCTGGACGAGACCACCGGCACGACCGCCGCGGACTCCGTCGGTGGGCACCCGGCCACCTGGTCCGCCACCGGCGTGACCCGGATCGCCGGGGTCAGTGGGAACGCCGTCCAGCTCGCCGACGGCGTGCTCAGCACCACCGCCCCGGCAATTCGCACCGACGGCAGCTACACGGTGACCGCGTGGGTCCGGCCGGACGCGCTGACCAGGAACGGGATCGCGCTCAGCCAGGACGGCGGCAGCGTCGGCGGCGTCAACCTCGGCTGGTCCTGGGACGCCACGGCCGGGTCGTACCGCTGGTCGGTCCGGGCCCCGGTGGGCGACTCCGCCTCGGCCGAGGTCCGCGAGGCGGTCGACCCGTTCGACACCCCGGTCGCCGGCACCTGGACGTTCCTCGCCGGGGTCTACGACGCGCAGGCGCACGCGCTGCGGCTCTACGTCGACGGCCAGTTCGTCGCCGAGACGTACCTGGCGGGCACGTGGCAGGCCGGTGGCCCGGTGGGGATCGGCCGGGGACGGGCCGGCGTGACGTTCTACCAGTACCTCACCGGTGCGGTGGACGACGCCCGGACGTACGCGGGACCGCTGAGCGACCAGGCCATCTGGGACCTGTACACCACGCAGGCCGCGTGAGCCGGCCGGCCGCACGAACGGGAGGTAATCGGCGATGAGAACGATCGTGACGAGCCCTGCGCGCCGGCGACGGCCGGGCCGGGCCCACCGACGGCTGGCGGCGGTACTCGCCGCCGCGCTGGCGGCGGGAGCGCTGGTCGCACCGGCGCGACCCGCTGCGGCCGCGCCGGTGCGCTGGAAGCCCGACGTGGCCCGCGAGCGGTCGGTGCCCGGCCGGGACTTCGTACCCCCGCCGGCGCGGCCGGCCACCACGCCGCGCCGGTTCGCGCCGGCCGCGTCCTGGCCAACCCCCGGGGTCGCCGAGGTGCGGCTGCCGGCGAACCTGGACGGGCTGTCCGCCGCGGACCGCAAGGACGCGCTGGCCGGCGGCCTGGCCGGGGCCGCCTCGGCGCGCCGGGTCCCCGCGGGCGGCCTGCCGGTGCGGGTCGGCGCGACCGACGTCGGCCGGCCCGACGGCCTGCGGGTGGAGCTGCTCGGCCAGGACGCTGCGGCCCGGGCCGGACTGCGTGGCGTACTGCTCACGGTGGCGGCCACCGGCACGGCCCGCGCGGCGGCCGGCACGTCCGGTGCCAGCGTCGAGCTGGACTACGCCGGCTTCCGGGACGCGTACGGCGGCGACTGGGGATCGCGGCTGCGGATGGTCCGGCTCCCGGCCTGCGTGCTGACCACGCCGAACCGCCCGGACTGCCGTGCCGGCACCCCGCTGGCGACCCGGAACGACGTCCGCTCCGGGCGGCTGACCGCCGACGTCCCGATGGGCGCCACTGCGACCGTGCTGGCGGCCACCGCGTCCCCGTCCGGTAGCGCGGGCGACTACAAGGCCAGCTCGCTGTCGGCGTCGTCGTCCTGGGAGGCGGGCGGCTCGGCCGGCGACTTCGTCTGGTCGTATCCGCTGGAGGAGGTGCCCGCGCTCGGCGGCCCGGAGCCCGACCTGACGCTGGCGTACTCGTCGGGCAGCGTGGACGGGCGCACGGTGTCCACCAACAACCAGTCGTCCTGGGTCGGCGAGGGCTGGGACTTCAGCGAGGGCTTCATCGAGCGGCGCTACGGGTCGTGCTCGGACGACGTGTCGTTCAGCCCGAAGCCGTACGACCTGTGCTGGGAGACCGACAACGCGTTCCTCTCGCTCGGCGGGCGCACGGTGGAACTGGTGAAGGACGACGCCACCGGCGCGTGGCATCCGCGCAACGACGACGGCTCCCGGGTGGAACGCCTCACCGGCGCCGTGAACGGTGACGACAACGGGGAGTACTGGAAGATCACCACCCGGGACGGCACCCAGTACTTCTACGGGCTGCACCGGCTGCCGGGCTGGACCACCAACGCGGCGGTGACGCAGTCGGTGTGGACCGCGCCGGTGTACGGCGACGACAGCGGCGAGCCGTGCCACGGCGACACCTTCGCGGCGTCGTACTGCACGCAGGCCTGGCGGTGGAACCTGGACTACGTCGTGGACCCGAACGGCAACGCGATGTCGTACTGGTACACGAAGGAGTCGAACTACTACGGCCGGAACCTGACCGCGACGGCCGGCACCGCGTACGTCCGCGGCGGCTACCTGAGCCGGATCGACTACGGGCAGCGGTCGGACACCGTCTACTCGGCCGCGGCCCCGATGCAGGTGGTCTTCACGGTGGAGGAGCGGTGCGCCGACGGGGCGACCTGCGGTACCGGGACGATCACCAAGGACACCGCGAAGAACTGGCCGGACGTGCCGTACGACCAGAACTGCGACGCCGGGGCGACCTGCACCGACCAGTACGCCCCGACCTTCTGGACCCGCAAGCGGCTGGCGAGCGTGACCACCCGGGTGTCGGGGACCGGGGACGTGAACACCTGGGCGTTGGGCTACCGGTTCCGCGACCCGGGCGACGGTACGTCGCCCTCGCTCTGGCTGGCCTCCATCACCCGTACCGGCAAGGTCGGCGGCAGCCTGGCGCTGGCGCCGGTGACCTTCGAGGGCGTGCAGCTGGCGAACCGGGTCGACGCGTTGGAGGGCATCCCGCCGCTGTACAAGTGGCGGCTGACCGACGTGTACGACGAGTCCGGCGGGCACGTGCGCGTCAACTACTCGGGCCCGGAATGCACCCGGGCCGCCGCGCCGACCCCGGACACGAACACCAAGCGGTGCTTCCCCCAGTACTGGGTGCCGGAGGGTGCGCTGGAGCCGCAGCTCGACTGGTTCCACAAGTACGTCGCGGCCCAGGTCCTGGAGGACGACCAGTCCGGCGTGGCCGGGATCGAGCAGACCGACTACGAATACCTCGACGGCGGTGCCTGGCACCACGACGACAACGAACTGACCCCGGCGAAGTACCGCACCTGGGGCGAGTGGCGCGGCTACGGGCGGGTGCGGGTGATCCACGGTGCCACCGGCGGGGTGCGCTCGCAGCGGGAGACGCTGTACCTGCGCGGGATGGACGGGGACAAGCTGTCCAGCGGCACCCGGAGCGTCTCGGTGACCGACTCGGAGGGCGACTCGGTCGCCGACCACCCGGCGCTGGCCGGCTTCGCCCGGGAGACCATGACCTACGACGGGGTCGGCGGGAGCGTGCTGGACGGCGAGATCACCGACGCCTGGATCTCGGCGGCCACCGCGACGCACGGCTCGGCCAAGGCGTACCTGACCGGCATCGCGCGCAAGCGCAGCCGGCTCACGCTCGCGTCCGGTGGCTGGCGGCGCACCGAGGAACAGACCACCTACGACTCGTACGGGCTGCCGACCACGGTGAACGACCTGGGCGACACCGCGACGAGCACCGACGACGAGTGCAACCGCACCACGTACGCCCGCGACACCGCGAAGTGGATGATCGACTACGAGGTGCGGGTGGAACGGGTCGGGGTGGCCTGCACGGCGACCCCGTCCCGCCCGGCGGATGTCCTCTCCGACGTGCGTACCTTCTACGACGGGTCGACCACGTTCGGGACGGCGCCGACCAAGGGTGACGAGACCCTGACCCAGGAGCTGGCCTCGTACTCGAACGGCACGCCGGTGTACGCGCAGGCCTCGCGGGCGACGTACGACAGCTACGGGCGCACGCTGGACACGTACGACGAACTGGACCGCAGGACCAGCACGGCCTTCACCCCGACCACCGGCCCGGTCACCGGCACCACGGTCACCAACCCGCTCGGGCACGTCACGAGCACCACGTTCGAGCCGGCGTGGGGCGTGGAGACGGCGACCGTGGATCCGAACGGCCGGCGTACCGACCTGACCTACGACCCGCTCGGCCGGTCCACGGCGGCCTGGCTGCCCGACCGGTCGAAGGCGGGCGGCGCCACCGCCAACCTGAAGTTCTCCTACCTCATCCGGACCACCGCGCCGAACGTGGTCACCACGGAGACGATCCGCGACGACGGCGGGTACGACACCGAGTACGCGTTCTACGACGGCCAGCTGCGGGAACGGCAGACGCAACAGCCCGCGGCGGGGGGCGGCCGGATCGTCAGTGACACCTACTACGACTCCCGGGGTCTGGAGGTGAAGAGCAACGCGGCCTACTGGAACGACGGCACCGCCGGCACCACCCTGCTGACTGTCGACGACAACGCGGTGCCGGCCCAGACCCGGACCGTCTACGACGGCAACGAGCGCGAGACGGCGGAGATCTTCCTCTCCCTCGGGGCGGAGAAGTGGCGCACCACCACCAGCTACGGCGGCGACCGGGTCTCGGTCACCCCACCCGCGGGCGGCACCGCCACCACCACGGTCACCGACCCGGAAGGCCGGACCGTCGAGCTGCGCCAGCACTCCGGTGGCACGCCGAGCGGCGGCTACGACGCCACCCGCTACACCTACACCCGGGGTGGGGAGCTGGCGAGCGTCACCGACCCGGTGGGCAACGTCTGGCGGTACAACTACGACCTGCGGGGGCGGAAGATCGAGGAGCAGGACCCCGACCGCGGCACCACCACCTCCACCTACGACAACGCCGACCAGCTCCTCACCGTCACCGACGCGCGGGGCCGGACGCTCGCGTACGCCTATGACGCGCTCGGCCGGCGGACCGGGATGTACGAGGGTTCGACGGCCGGCGCGAAGCTGGCCGACTGGACCTACGACACCCTGACCAACGGCACCGTGGTGAAGGGGCAGCCCGCCACCGCCACGCGGTACGCCAACGGCGCCGCGTACACCACGTCGGTCAACGGGTACGACTCCCGCTACCGCTCGCTGGGCAGCACGGTCACCGTGCCGGCGGTGGAGGGCAAGCTGGCCGGCAGCTACCGGGTGAGCACCGGCTACACGGCCACCGGCAATCCGCTGTCCGTCTCGTACCCCGCGGCGGGCGGCCTCTCGCCGGAGACCCTGCGCTACGCCTACGACCCGGACGGCCGGCTCCAGACGGCGCAGACGGGGCTGTCCACGCTGCTGGTCGCGGCCACCTACAGCCCGTACGACGAACCGTTGCAGTACACCCTGCAGGCGGTGTCCGGCAGGCAGGTGGCGCAGACGTTCTTCTACGACGACGCGACCCGCAAGCTCACCCGCTCGCTGGTCGATCGCAGCATCTCCCCGCTCCACCTGGCCGACGTCAACTACACCTACGACGCCGCCGGCAACGTCACCCGGATCGCCGACACGCCCTCCGGCGGCGTGGCCGACACGCAGTGCTTCCGGTACGACCACCTGCGCCGGCTCACCACCGCGTGGGCGGCGACCGACGACTGCGCGGCCGCACCTGCGGTCGGTGTGCAGGGCGGGCCGGCGCCGTACTGGCAGTCCTGGACCTACGACAAGACCGGCAACCGGCTCACCGAGACCAACTACGACCCGACGACCGGCGCCGGGACCACCAGCACCTCCACGTATCCGGCCGCCGGTTCGGCCCGGCCGCACGCGCTCTCGACCGTGTCGACCGGCGGCCGGACGAACAGCTACGGCTACGACGCGACCGGCAACACCACGGCGCGTACCGTCGGCGGCTCCGCGCAGACGCTGGTCTGGGACACCGAGGGCAACCTCGCCTCGGTCACCGAGGCCGGCAAGGTGACCGAGTTCCTGTACGACGCCGACGGCGACCGGTTGATCCGTCGGGAACCGGACGCGGTCACGCTCTACCTCGACAAGACCGAACTCAGGCTCACCAGGTCCACCGACGTGGTGACGGCGACCCGGTACTACGACCTCGGCACGGCCACCGCGGTGCGGACCAGCACCGACGGGCTGTCCTTCGAGGCGGAGGACCAGCACGGCACGGCGCAGCTCGCCGTCGACGCCGACGACCTGTCCGTGACCCAACGCCGTTACCTGCCCTTCGGTGAGCTGCGCGGGGCGGCCCCGGCGAGCTGGCCGGATCAGCAGGGGTACGTCGGTGGCACCGTCGACGCCTCCACCGGACTGACCCATCTCGGTGCCCGCGATTACGACCCGGGCATCGGGCGGTTCATTTCGGTGGACCCCCTCATCGACACCGACGAGCCCCAGCAGATGAACGGCTACGCCTACGCCGACAACACCCCGGTGACGATGAGCGACCCGGACGGGCAGTGGCGGGTGCTGCCCGGCGGGCACTACTGCGACGGCTGCGGCGGCTACGACAACCCGCCGCCGAAGAAGAAGGCGAAGAAGAAGTCGAAGCCGAAGAAGTCCTCGCCAGCGACGCACCACTACTGCGACGGCTGTGACTACAGCCGCCCGGTGTCGAAGCCGAAGCAGGCTCGGCACTACTGCGACGGCTGCGACTACCAGCGGACGGGCGCCGAGGCCCGGCGGCTGGCCCGGGAATGGGCCATCAAACACGCCCGCGAGGAGGCCGCCCGCAAGGCGCGGGAGGCGCTGGCGAAGAAGGCCCGCGAGGCCGCGGCCAAGCAGAAGCAGAAGCAGAGTCGCTGCAAGCTGACCAGTTTCTGGAGCAGCGCCTGCCGCAAGGCGGCCGGACATGCCGTCACCGGCGCGGCGAAGGCGGTGGGCAACCACTTCAAGAACAACTGGCGGACCTACGCGACGATCGGCATCGGAATCGGCGCCGCTCTCGGGGCGCTCGCCTGCGGAGCGACCGCGATCGCCTGTGTCATGCTGGTCGGCGCGGTGAGCGGGATGGGCACGTACGCGGCCGGCACCGCGGGCACCAAGGACTTCCGCGTCAGCACCATGCTGCAGAGGGGTGCGATCGGAGCCGCGCTCGGTGGCTACGGTTCCCGCCTCACCGCAGGTTCCCGCGCCTTCAAGATGGCCCGGGTGGCGAAGGGCATCAAGGGTAGCCCGGGGCCGCTGGAGCACATCGTCGGCGCCCACCGGTACATCTTCAGGGCCAAGCGGACGTGGTGGCCGTGACCGGGGTCGGGGGGAGTCTCATGGGCGTGCGGCAACGGTTCCGTCTGCTGTTCGGCACCCGGCGTGGCCGGTTCTTTCTCCTCGGGGTGATCGCGTTCCTCGCCGTGGGAACCGCGCTGCTTCCCGCGACCTGGTGGCCGGCGCTACCGCTGGTGGTCCTGCTGGCGGCCGTCTGGTTCGCCGCCGGATCGGAGGAGGACCGGTAGGGACGTGTCCCGCGGGATGACCTGCGCACACCGCATCCGCCACCGGAGTTCGTCGCTCCGGTGGCGGATTCGCGTTACCTCCCCGTGACCAACCGTCGGCCCCGCCAGTCGCATTGATCGATATCGTACGGAGTACCGCCCCGTCGAACGGGGGCGGCTCCCGCTGACGCGGCTCTGCTGGCGACCGGACGGGGAGGTGCGCGATGTGGACGGTGCCGCACGATCGGGCTCACGAAGCCCGGCCGGAGCGCGGATCCGGGGCGCGGTGACATCCCGGGCGGACCCGGTGGACCGCGAGACCGCCGGGGAGCAGCACGGTAGCCGCACACCCGGCCTCGCCTTCAACGTCCTCGGCTCGCTGGAGGTACGGGGGCGATCGGGCCTGATCCCCTTGCCGGGTACCCGCCAGCGGATCGTCCTGGCCGCGCTGCTGTTACGGCGCAACCGGGTGGTCTCGGTCGACGAGCTGATCGACGGGCTGTGGCCCGAGTCTCCGCCCGCGACCGCCCGCGAGCAGGTGCTGACGGTGGTGTCGTCGCTGCGCCGGCTGTTCGGCGAAGCCGGCCGGCCGGACGCCGACCGGCTGGTGGTCACCCGCAGCCCCGGCTACCTGCTGCGGATCGAGGACGACCAGCTCGACCTGGCGCGGGTGGAGCAGCTGCTGCGGGACGCGGACCGGGACGGCCTGCCGCCGAAGGTCACGGCCGCCGCCTTGCGCGCCGCGCTGGCGCTGTGGCGGGGGCCGGAGCTGACCGACGTGCCGGCGCCGTTCGCCGTGGCCGAGGCGCACCGGTTGGCCGAGCTGCGGCTGGCCACCACGGAGAAGCTGGTCGACGTGGAGTTCGCGCTGCACCGGCACGCCGAGCTGGTCCCGGAGCTGACCCGGCTGGTGGCCGAACACCCGCTGCGCGAGCGGCTGCGCGGGCAACTGATGACCGCGCTGGACGCGGTCGGGCGCACGGCCGCGGCGTTGGAGGTCTACCGCACAGGACGCCGGCTGATGGCCGACGAGCTGGGCATCGAGCCGGGCGCCGAGTTGCAGCGGCTGGAACGGACCATCCTCGCCGGTACCGACAACCGATCCGACGACGCCTCGCGCCCGGCATCGGGGGCACCGGCCCGGCACGCACCGGCCGAACCCGGGCCGGAGCCGCACCGGGTCGCCGGAGTCACCCCGCCGTCGGCCGCGGTGCCGGCCCAGCTTCCCGCGGACGTCAGCGACTTCACCGGCCGCGTCGCCGAGGTGGAGGAGGCGTGCCGCCGGTTGACCTCGACCGGCACGACGGCGGTGCCGGTCGTGGTCGTGGCCGGCATCCCGGGGGTCGGCAAGACCGCCCTGGCCACCCACGTGGGCCATCGGTTGCGGGCGCGCTTTCCCGACGGACAGCTGTACGTCGCCCTCGGCGGGACGCACGACCGGCCGCAGCAGCCGGCGGAGGTGCTGGGGCGGGTGCTCGTCGCGTTGGGCATCCACCGCGCCGCGATCCCCGAGGAGGTCCAGGAACGGATCCTGCTCTACCGCTCGGTCACGGCGGAGCGCCGGGTGCTGGTCGTGCTCGACGACGCGGCGAGCGCGGCGCAGGTGCGCCCGCTGGTGCCGGGCGGATCGGGTTGCGCCGTGCTCGTCACCAGCCGTTACGACCTGGCGGACGTGGAGGGCGGATACCACCTCGACCTCGACGTGCTGCCCGACGAGGAGGCGCTGGCGCTGCTGCGGGCGATGGTCGGCGCCGAACGGGTGGCGGGCGAGCCGGCGGTCGCGGCACGCCTCGTCGAACTGTGCGGGTGGTTGCCGCTGGCGGTACGCATCGTCGGCGCGCGGTTGGCCAGCCGGCCGTACTGGTCCCTCCGCAGGCTCGCCGACCGGTTGGCCGACCAGCACCGCCTGGACGAGCTGCACCACGGCGACCTCGAGGTACGGGCCAGCCTGGAGCTCAGCTTCCGCGGCCTGGATCCGCACGCCGACGCCGCCGCGCAGCTGCTGGCGCTGCTGGCCGCACCGAGCTTTGCCAGCTGGGCCGCCGGGGCGGTGCTGCAGCGCCCCGTCGCGGTCGCCGAGGCGCTGATCGACCAGCTCGTGCAGCACCGCATCGTCGAGTACGCCGGCCGGGACGCCGCCGGCCAGGACCGGTACCGGTTCCACGACCTGGTCGGACTGCTCCTGCGCGAACGGGCCGCCGCGCGGATCGACGAGCCGAGCCGGCGTACGGCCGTGGTGGCGGGCCTCAACGCCTGGCTCGGTTACGCGCTGTCGGCCATGCGGGGCCTGCCCGACAAGCAGTTCCCCGGGCTGGAGCCCGCGATCACCGGTACCGCCCTGCTCGATCCGGCCGTCGGGTCCGCCGCGGCCACCGACCCGGTCGCCTGGTACGAGGCGGAGAGCGAATCGCTGCTGGCCGGCGTACGCCAGGCGTACGACCTGGGTCTGGACGAGCTGTGCGGGGCGCTGACGCACGTGCTCGGGCCGTTCCTGGAGATGCGTGGGGCGGTCGACGTCTGGCGGTCGATCAACGCCCTCGCCGAGGCGGCGGCCGAACGGGACGGCGACCGACGCATGACGGCGCTGGCGATGTTGTACCGCAGCCGGTCGGACGAGTACCACGCGGTCTCCGACGCGGCGGGCTGGGCGGAGACCGCCGCGGAGCTGTTCGAGGCGCTCGACGACGACTGCGGCCAGGCACACGCCCTCAACCGGTTGACCTACCTGCAGGGCTACCTGGGGCACCTGCCGCAGGCCCGCCACGCGGCGGAGCGCGCCCTGGTGCTGGCCGAGCGGGTCGGCAGCCTGTGGTGCACGGCTCGCGCTCGACAGCACCTCGGGGCGATCGAACGCGAGCACGGCCGGCTGGGGGAAGCCGAGCAGCAGTTGCGCCGCGCTCTCGACCTCTACGCCGCCTGCGACAGCCGGAGCAGCCAGGCCGACGTCATGAACGGGCTCGCCCGGGTCTACCACGACGCCGGCCGGATCACCGACGCGATCGAGCTGCTCACCACCGCGCTGGCGATCTTCCGGGACCTGCGTGACCCCTACGGTGAGGTCATCACGCTGTACCGGTTCGCCGGAATCTACCTGTCGGCCGGGCGCGACGCGGAGGCCGTGGTGGCGGCCGAGCAGGCCTTAACCATCGCCGAGGCGATGCGGTACGCGACGGGCACCGCGGAAGCGCTGACCGTACTGGCCGACGCGCATCGCCGGGCGGGGCGGCCGGCCGCGGCGGCGGACCTGCTCACCTCGGCGATCAGTGTCGGACGCAACGAGGGCGAGCGGTGGTTGGGCAAGACGCTGCTGATGCTCGGCGACGTCCGCGAGGAACAGGGCGACCACGACGGCGCGCTGGCCGCCTGGCGGGAGGCCGCCGACCTGCTGCACGGGGTCGCCCACCCCAGCGCCCGGGACGCCGACTCACGCCTGGCCGCCTGGTTCCCGCTGCCCTCGCCGGCTCTGCGTGCGTCGCCCGAGGAACAACACGGCCGGACGGCGTAGCGGGGATCTCCGTTGGACGGGTGGCGGGCGGCGGCTGATCCTGGTTGGGTGCCAGACATGACCATGGGCACCGAGCGCGCGACCCGTGGGGGAAGTGCAGCCCACCGGCTCTACAGCGTGATCGTGTTCGTGGTGCTCGCCTCGCTGGACAACGTCGCGATCGGCCTGGTCCCCCCGCTGTACGGGCCGATCTCCGGCGCGCTCGGCGTGCCGCAACGGCTGCTCGGGCTGGTCACCGCGGTGAGCTTCCTGGTCAGCGCGGTCGCCGCGGTGGGCTGGGCGTACGTCGGCGACCGGACGAACCGCAAGCCGCTGCTGATGGTGGGCACGCTGATCTGGGCGGCCGGCACCGGGGGCAGCGCCCTGGCCCAGCACTACCCGACGTTCCTGGTCGCTCAGCTGGTCGCCGCGGTCGGGCTGGGCGCGGTCGGCTCGGTCGGCTTCTCGGTGGTCACCGACCTGATCTCGCCCCGCCGCCGGGGTCTGGTGATGAGCTTCTGGGGGCTGTCGCAGGGGGTGGGCACGCTCGCCGGCACGCTCACCGGCGGCATCCTCGGCGCGACCGACTGGCGACGGCCGTTCCTGCTGCTCGCCGTCGTCGGCCTGGCCGCCACCGTGGCCTACCTCTTCACGTACGACATCCGCCGGGGCGAGAGCGAGCCGGAACTGGCCGCGGCGCTCGACGCGGGCGCCGACTACGACTACCGGATCAGCCGGGCCGACCTGCCCCGGATCCTGGCCCGACGGACCAACCGCTGGCTGATCCTCCAGGGGCTGACCGCGCAGGCGGCGTTCGGCTCGCTGGTCTGGCTGCCGGTGCTCTTCGCCGAACGGGCCGAGGCGCAGGGCTACTCGGCGGCCACCGCCGTCGTGGTGGGCAGCGTCTTCGCCACCCTGTTTCAGCTCGGCGGGGTCTTCTCCATCCTCGGCGGCCTGGCCGGCGACGCGCTGCAACGGCGTACGCCGAGCGGGCGGGCGCTGGTCGCGGCGGTGGGCATCCTCGCGGCCGTGCCGTTCTACCTGGTCCTGTTCCTGGTCCCGATCCGGATCGACGTGCCGGACGGCGGCAGCTCCGGGGCCGTGGTCGGGGCGGTGCTGGCCAGTGTCTTCACCGAACCCACGGTCGGGCTCAGCCTGCTGACCGCGCTGCTGGCCCTCGCGCTCACTTCGGCCAACTCGCCCAACTGGTTCGCGCTGATCGCCGACGTCAACCCGCCCGAGCACCGGGGCACCGTCTACAGCCTCGGCAACCTGGTCAACGGGGTCGGCCGGGCGGCCGGCAACGGCCTGGTCGGGGTGGCCTTCCAGGGGTTGCGGGCGGCCTTCCCGCCACCGCTGAACTTCGCCGTCGGGCTGGCCGTGTTCCAGCTCTTCTTCATCCCGACCGGGTTCATGTACTGGCTGGCCGCGCGTACCTCACCCGGGGACATCGAATCGGTGCACGACCTGCTGCACACCCGCGCCGACCACCTCTGACCGGTCAAGGTCCACGCTGTTCGCCGGAAGGAGTGGCCTCCCGCGGTCGGGAGGCCACTCCTTCCCGGACGTTACCGGGACCGGAAGCCCGGTCCGGGGCGTCAGACGCGGTACCAGACCGTGACGTCGGTGGGGACGGCATCGCCGTCGAGCGGCGCGCTGGCCGCCAGCACCTCGGCGCCGGCCGGCAGCGGCACCGGCGCCGCGCCGAAGTTGGTCAGCACGGTGAGCTCCCGGTTGGTGAAGGTGAGCACCTCGTCACCGGAGGAGAGCCAGCGCAGGGGACCCTGACCCAGGTCGTGCTCACGGCGCAGCCGCAGCGCCGTCCGGTACAGCTCGTACGTCGAGCCGGGCACCCCGCGCTGCCGGTCGAGGGCGTACTCGGCCCAGCTCGAGGGCTGGGGGAGCCAGCTCGCGTCGGCCGGGCCGAAGCCGTACGACGGGGCGTCCGCCTCCCACGGGATCGGCACCCGGCAGCCGTCCCGGCCGCGCTGGGTGTGGCCGCTGCGCTCCCAGGTGGGATCCTGCCGGGCCTCGTCGGGGAGCGTGGTGTGCTCGGGCAGCCCCAGCTCCTCGCCCTGGTAGAGGTACGCCGAGCCGGGCAGGGCGAGCATCAGCAGGCTGGCCGCGCGGGCGCGGCGCAGGCCGAGCGCGGCGTCCGGCTGCGGGTCGCCGATGCCGATGCCGTTCGGCCGGCCGCCACCGATCGGCAGGCCGAGGCGGGAGGCGTGCCGGACCACGTCGTGGTTGGAGAGCACCCAGGTGGTGGGGGCGCCGACCGAGTCGGTGGCCTCCAGGGAGCGCGTGATCACCGCGTACTGGGCCGGGGCGGTCCACGCGGCGAGCAGGTACTCGAAGTTGAACGCCTGGTGCATCTCGTCCGGCCGGACGTACCGGGCCAGCCGCTCGGCCGGCTCCACCCACGCCTCGGCGACCAGGATCCGCTCGCCGTCGTACGAGTCGAGCAGCCGCCGCCACTCGCGGTAGATGTCGTGCACGCCGTCCTGGTCCCACATGGGCGGGCGCGGCTTGTCGATCTCCGCCCCGGAGAGGATCTCGGGCTGCTCCTGCCAGTCCGCCAGGTCGGCCTGCTTGATCAGCCCGTGCGCCACGTCCACCCGGAAGCCGTCCACGCCCCGGTCAAGCCAGAACCGGAGGATGTCGAGGAACTCGGCGCGGACGTCGGGGTTGTCCCAGTTCAGGTCCGGCTGCCCGGTGTCGAACAGGTGCAGGTACCACTGGCCGTCCGGCAGCCGGGTCCACGCGGGGCCGCCGAAGACGCTCTGCCAGTCGTTCGGCGGCTCGGCGCCCTGCGGGCCCTTGCCGTCCCGGAAGACGTAGCGCTGCCGCTCGGGGCTGCCCGGCCCGGCGGCGAGCGCGGCCTGGAACCAACGGTGCTGCGACGAGGTGTGGTTCGGCACCAGGTCGACGATCACCCGCAGCCCGCGCGTCTTCGCCTCGGCGATCATCTTGTCGGCGTCGCCGAGGGTGCCGAAGAGCGGGTCGACGTCCCGGTAGTCGGCCACGTCGTAGCCGGCGTCGGCCTGCGGTGAGGGGTAGAACGGGGACAGCCAGACGGCGTCGACCCCCAGCTCGGAGAGGTGACCGAGGCGGGCGGTGATGCCGGGCAGGTCTCCGATGCCGTCGCCGTTCGAGTCGGCGAACGAGCGCGGGTAGATCTGGTAGATGACGGCCTCGGTCCACCAGCCGGTGGCCGGGGCGCCGGCCGGTCCCTGCTGCGTCGCGTCGGTGTTCAGAGCCTTCTCCCCTGTTCGTACTGTGGCCGCCCGGTGACCGGACGGTCGTTGCCCGGCCACCCCCGGGGGCGCCGGATCCGTTCAGTGTGCCCGGGGTGGCGCGGTCGACTCGCGCACCACCAGGCGAGTGGGCAGGATCACGGACGGCGTCGGCGTGTCGCCGCCCGCGTCGGCGCCGCGCGGTGCGGGCACCAGCCCGGCGTACGGGTCGGCGGCGCGGACGCCGAGCGGGTCGAGCAGGATCCGGGCGGCGAGCTGCCCCTGCTCCGCCGCGGGCTGAACGATGGTGCTCAACCCGAGCACCCCGGCCAGGTCGTGGTCGTCGACCCCGATCACGCTGACGTCCTGCGGCACCCGCAGCCCGGCGTCGCGCAGCGCGGTCATCGCGCCCATCGCCATCTCGTCGCAGGCCGCGAAGATCGCGGTCGGCGGCTCGCCCCGGGCCAGCAGCTCGGTGGCCGCCTGGATGCCCCCGTCGATGGTGAACTGGGACTCGACGTCCAGGCTCGGGTCGGGCCGGATCCCGGCCGCGCGCAGCGCCTCCTGGTAGCCGCGACGGCGGTCCAGGTGGGTGGTGAAGGCGAGCTCGTCGTCCGGGTCGCCGGAGATGTGCGCGATCCGGGTGTGGCCGAGATCGAGCAGGTGCCGGGTGGCGGTCCGGGCCGCGGCCACGTCGTCGATACGGACACAGGGCCAGCCGGGCACCCCGCTGCCGGAGCTGATCGTCACGCCCGGCAGGTCCAGCTTGGTCAGCGCGGTCACGTCCGCCGGGCGCAGCGGGGTGGCGACCAGGATGATCGCGTCGACCCGCTTGTGCAGGCTGGCCGTCCGCAGCACCCGCCGCCGGGTCTGCTCCCGCCCGCCGAGGTTGTAGAGCAGCAGGTCGTAGCCGTTCTCGTGGAGGTGGTCCTCGACCGCCTCCACGACCGTGGCGAAGAACCACCGGGTGATCCGCGGGACCACCACCGCCACCGTGCCGGTCTTTCCACCGGCCAGCCGCGACGCGCTCGGCGAAACCGCGTACTGGAGCTGCTCGGCGGCGGCCTGCACCCGCCGCCGGGTGGCGGCCGAGACCGTCGGCAGGCCGCGCAGCGCCCGCGACACGGTGGCCGTGGAGACCCCGGCCAGCCGGGCGACGTCGTCAATCCTGGTCATCGCTGTTCCCCGCTCCGACCCGTGTCCGCCGCCGCCGGAGGCCGGCGGCGGCGGAGCAGCGGGTCAGCCCTTGACGCTGCCGGCGAGCAGGCCCCGGACGAAGTAGCGCTGGAGGGACAGGAACACGATCAGCGGTACGACGATCGACACGAACGCGCCGGACGTCAGCCGCTGCCACTCGTTGCCCCGGGTGCCGGCCATCTCGGCGAGCCGGACGGTCAGCGGGGCGGTCTCGTTGCCGCCGCCCGCGAAGATGAGCGCGACCAGCAGGTCGTTCCAGACCCAGAGGAACTGGAAGATGCCGAACGCGGCCAGCGCGGGCGTGATCAGCGGCAGCACGATGGTGCGGAAGATCTTCGGGTGGGTGGCACCGTCGACCCGGGCCGCCTCCATCAGGTCCGACGGCAGCTGCGCGATGAAGTTGTGCAGCAGGAATACGGCGAACGGCAGCGCGAAGCAGGTGTGCGCGAACCACACCTGCGCGAACTTCTGCTCGTCGACGAGATCCCAGGCCGGGAGCACCTGGATGCCGGCGACGGTGACGCCGGTGGAGAAGAACTTCAGCAGCGGCACCAGGGCCATCTGCAGCGGCACGATCTGCAACGCGAAGATCGCGATGTAGAGCCAGTCCCGCCCCTTGAAATTGATCCAGGCCAGCGCGTACGCGGCGAGTGCCGCGAACGCCGTCGGGAAGAGCACCGAGGGGATGGTGATCGCCAGGGAGTTGATGAAGTAGCTGGCGAGCTGGCCGGACGAGGAGGAGGTGCTGAAGAGCACCTGCTGGTAGTTCTCCAGGGTGAACTGCGGGTCGGTGAAGAACGTCCACCAGCCGGTGGTCTTGATCTGGTCCTCGGGCCGGAACGAGGAGATGAACAGGCCGAAGGTCGGGACCGTCCAGAGCAGCGCGATGACGATCGAGACCAGCGTGGCGGTCCGGCTGTTCAGGCGCTTGCGGACCCGGCCGACCCGCGTGGTCTTCCCGGTCGCCTGGACACCGGCTCCGACGGTGGGCGTGGCGGTGGTCATCTCAGCCCTCCCGCTGCTGACGCAGGTTACGGATCTGGTAGATCACGATCGGGATGACCAGGACGAAGAGGAAGACCGCGAGGGCGGAACCCTGCCCGTTCTGGCCGTACCGGAACGCCTGGTTGTACATCTCGTTCGCGATCACGCTGGTGTCGTAGTTGCCGTTGGTGGCGGTCCGGACGATGTCGAAGACCTTGAGCGTGGCGATGGAGAGCGTGACCACCACCACGATCAGCGCCGGCCGGATGCTCGGCAGGGTGATCTGCCGGAACATCTGCCACGGGCTCACCCCGTCCAGCCGGGCCGCCTCGACGATGTCCGCCGGGATGGCCTTGATGGCGGCCGAGAGCACCACCATCGCGAAGCCGGCCTGGATCCAGACCATGATCACGATGAGCAGGAAGGTGTTCAGGGGCGATTCGAGCAGCCACTGCTTCGGCTCGCCGCCGAGGCTGACCACGATCTGGTTGAGCAGACCGATCTGCTCCTCACCGTCGCCGCGGTAGGCGTAGACGAACTTCCAGATGATGCTGGCGCCGACGAACGAGATCGCCATCGGCAGGAAGATCAGCGACTTGGCGACCGCCTCGAACCGGGCCCGGTCCACCATCACCGCATAGATCAGGCCGAAGGCGGTGGCGACCAGCGGCACCAGGAGCACCCAGATCAGGGTGTTGGTCAGCACCTGGATGATCGCGTCCTCGGAGAACAGCCAGCCGTAGTTGCGCAGTCCCACCCAGTTGTTGCTGCCGGAATCCATGAAGGAGAGCAGCGTGGTGCGGATCGCCGGCACCACCAGCCCGACGAGGAGGAACAGCAGCGTCGGCAGCAGGAAGAAGAGCGCGAACAGCCCCTCGCGCGGCTTGCGCCGGCGGGGCAGGGGGGCGCCGCTCGTCGCGGCGGCGACCAGCTTCGCCTCCCGGCGGCGGGCGAACCAGGCCGGCACCACGTCGAGGAGCAGGAGCAGCCCGCCCACCACCGCGACGAAAGCGATCAGCCCGTACATCAGCATGAGGAACTTCGGCTGTTCCTCCGCGAAGTCGAACTCCATCGACCCTCCCAGGGGTTGGATCGAGCGGTGGGGGGGGGGGGGGGGGGGGGGGGGGGGGAGGAGCGGGGGGGGGGGGGGGGGGGTGTGGGGGGGGGGTGGGGGGGGGGGGCCAGAGAGCGCAGGGGCGGAGGA
>NZ_JBVJJA010000046.1:0-45914 GCF_055586005.1 Micromonospora sp. NPDC051924 | reverse complement strand
CCCCCCCCCCCCCCCCCCCCCCCCCCCCCCCCCCCCCCCCCCCCCCCCCCCCCCCCCCCCCCCCCCCCCCCCCCCCCCCCCCCCCCCTCCCCCCCTCCCCCCCCCCCCCCCCCCCCCCCCCCCCCCCCCCCCCCCCCCCCCCCCCCCCCCCCCCCCCCCCCCCCCCCCCCCCCCCCCGCCGTCGGTCAGTGTCGGATCACCCCGCGGGAGATCAGAACGCCTCCTCCGGGAGGTCCATGATCTCCAGGTCGGCGCCCTCGATGATCCGCCGGTCGGCCCCGATCCGGGGCAGCACCTCGCGGGCGAAGAACCGGGCAGCGGCGACCTTGCCGGTGTAGAACGCCTTGTCGGTGGCGGAGACCTCGCCACCGAGGGCCTTCAGCGCCACGTCCGCCTGCTTCTGCAGCAGCCAGCCGACCACCAGGTCACCGACGGCGAGCAGGAACCGGCGGCTGCTCAGGCCGACCTTGTAGAGGGCGCGGGCGTCGCCGCCCTGGGCCTCGCCCAGCCAGCCGGTCATCACGCCGAGGATGTTCTGGATCTCGGCGAGCGCCTTGCCGAGCGCCTGTCGCTCCTCCTTGAGCTGGCCGTTGCCGGCCTCGGAGGTGATGAACTCCTGGATCTCGCCGGCGACCGCCATCAGGGCCTTGCCGTTGTCCCGGACGATCTTCCGGAAGATCAGGTCCAGACTCTGGATCGCCGTGGTGCCCTCGTAGAGGGTGTCGATCTTGGCGTCCCGGACGTACTGCTCCAGCGGGTAGTCCTGGAGGAAACCGGAGCCGCCGAAGGTCTGCAGCGCCTCGTGGCCCAGCAGTTCGTACGCCCGCTCCGAGCCGACCCCCTTGACCAGCGGGAGGAGCAGGTCGTTGACCCGCTTGGCCAGCTTCGTGGCCTTCTCGTCGCCGGCCGCCTCGGCGATGGCGACCTTGTCCTGCCAGCTGGCGGTGTAGCAGACCAGCGCCCGCAGGCCCTCGGCATACGACTTCTGCATGAGCAGCGAGCGGCGCACGTCCGGGTGGTGGGTGATGGTGACCCGGGGCGCGGTCTTGTCGGCCTGCTGGACCAGGTCGGCGCCCTGCACCCGGTTCTTGGCGTATTCCAACGCGTTCAGGTAGCCGGTGGAGAGGGTGGCGATCGCCTTGGTGCCGACCATCATCCGGGCGTACTCGATGATCATGAACATCTGCCGGATGCCGTCGTGCTTCTCGCCCAGCAGCCAGCCCTTGGCCGGTACGCCGTGCTCGCCGAAGGTCACCTCGCAGGTGTTGGAGACCTTCAGGCCCATCTTGTGCTCGACGTTGGTGGCGAAGACGCCGTTGCGCTCGCCCAGCTCGCCGGTCTCCTCGTCGAAGTGGTACTTCGGCACCACGAAGAGGGAGAGGCCCTTGGTGCCCGGGCCGCCCACGCCCTCCATGCCGACCGGGCGGGCCAGCACGTAGTGGACGATGTTGTCGGAGAGGTCGTGCTCACCCGAGGTGATGAAGCGCTTGACGCCCTCGATGTGCCACGAGCCGTCCGGCTGCGGGACGGCCCGGGTACGGCCGGCGCCGACGTCCGAACCGGCGTCCGGCTCGGTCAGCACCATGGTCGAGCCCCACTGCTTCTCGATGAAGAGCCTGGCCCACTTCCGCTGCTGCTCGGTGCCCTCGACGTGCAGCACGTGCGCGAAGGACGGGCCGGAGGCGTACATCCAGATCGGGGCGTTGGCGCCGAGCACCAGCTCGGCGAGGGACCACCAGAGGGCGCGCGGGGCGTTGGTGCCGCCCAGGGCCTCGGGGAGGTCGAGCCGCCAGAACTCGGAGTCCATGAACGCCTGGTACGACTTCTTGAACGACTCCGGCAGCGGCGCGGTGTGCGTCGCGGGGTCGAAGACCGGCGGGTTGCGGTCACTGTCCGAGTAGCTGGCGGCCAGGTCCTCGCGGGCCAGGCGGTCGACCTCCGAGAGGAAGCTACGGGCGGTGTCGACGTCCAGGTCCGTGTACGGCTCCTGGCCGAACGTCCGGTCCGCCCCGAAGACCTCGAACAGGTTGAACTCGAGGTCCCGAAGGTTGCTCTTGTAGTGGGTCATGCTCGCTGGCCCCGCTTCCGGACAGGTGTTACCGATCAGTAACCCCGACTGTATTACTCACCGGTAGCCAACGACAAGCCGATCGTGGAAGTGACAGCCATTACACACTTCCGGTTCAGGTTCCGGCCACCCCGAGCGCCAGCGTGGCTCCGGCGAGCGCGAGGAAGCCGATGGCCAGCGCGAACTGGGCCGAGTGGTCGCGGGCGAGCAGGTGGGTGTGCACCGCGCAGGCGAAGAAGAGCACGAGCCCGGCAGCGGCGGCGACACCGACCCACGGCACGCCCACCAGCCCGAGGAGCAGGCCCGCCGCGCCCGCGGTCTTCAGCGTGCCGATCGGGAAGGTCAGCCACGACTGCGGTACGCCGGCCGCCGCCATCCCGGGCAGGATCGGCCGGAAACGGGCCAGAGCGGCGATGCCCGAGAAGCCGGTGGCGACGACCGCGAGCAGGGTGACGACGACGTACGTGGCGTGCATGGGCGACTCCCCGGGGGCTAGTCGGCGACGCCGACGGTCTGCCGCACCGACTCGGGCCGGTCGAGCAGGGCGAGCATGAGATGGGCGACGTCGGCCCGGGACACCGCGAGACCGCCCCGGATGTTGCGCCCGTACGCGGTGCGGTAGCGGCCGGTCACCGGGCCGTCGGTCAGCCGCGGCGGCCGGACCACGGTCCAGTCGAGGGCCCCCTCCCGCAACTCCTCCTCCGTCAGCGCGAGGTCGACGTAGTGCCGCCGCAGCACCCGCCGGATCACCGGTCCGAGCACGAGGCGCATCAGCAGACCGTCGCCCGGGTCGCGCCGGAGCGGGCGGGGCCGGCCGGGGGCGGGCACCACGCCCACCGGGGCCGCGCTGACCACCACGATCCGCCGTACGCCCGCTCCCGCCATCGCCTCGGTGATCGCCCGGGTGCCCCGGGACGCCACGCCGGCGTCGGCCAGGGACCGGGGGCCGAGGCCGGACAGCACCGCGTCGGCGCCGTCGACCGCCGTGCGCAGCGTCGCCCCATCCGCCAGGTCGGCGGCGACCACCCGGGCGGCGGTGCCGGGCAGCCGGGCGAGATCGCGGACCACCGCGGTGACGTCGTGACCGGCGGCCAGCGCTTGGTCGACCAGGTGGCGACCGATGCCACCGGTGGCCCCGAAGATCGTCAGCTTCATCCGCCACTCCTCCAGTTCGCCGCCCGAGGCGGCGGAGTCCCGTAAGATATGGAAACCGTAACAGTTGATACGAGGTTCAAACAATATGAGTTCCGTAGATTCTGCGGAAGCCCGCCGACGGAGGCGGACGGTGACCCGGGTCAAGGACGAGATGCGGGAGCTGAACAACCAGCTCGCGCTGCTCAACCACCAGGTCGGCGTACGCCTGGCGCTGCGCGATGTGGACCTGGACTGCCTCGACCTGATCGCCCGGCACGGGCCTCTCGGCCCTGGCGCGCTGGCCCGCCGGGCCGGCCTGCATCCGGCCACCGTGACCGGCATCCTGGACCGGCTTCAGCGGGGCGGCTGGATCGTGCGCGAGCGGGACCCGGACGCCACCGACCGCCGCTCGGTGACGGTCCGGGCCCTACGCGAGCGCAACGGCGAAATCTTCCAGCTCTACGCGGGGATGAACGCCGCGATGGACGACGTCTGCGCCGGCTACGACGAGGCCCAGCTGGAGGTGATCGCCGACTTCCTGCACCGGGCCGGGAAGGCCGGGCGGCGGGCCACCGACGAGCTGGCCGAGGGCTGACCGGGCCGGAGAGCGTCAGCTCTCGGCCGCGCCGACCTCCCAGCTCGGCACGGCGGCGGTCACGCCGCTGCGCGGGCCGCTGTATTCCATCAGCACCAGCGCGATGTCGTCGTCGAGCCGGCCGTGCACCCACTCGACCAGCGCGGTCTCCAACGAGGCCAGACCGTCGGCCACCGTGCCGTGGCCCAGCAGCCGCCAGGCCCGGTCGGCGGTGGGGAAGAACTCGCCGTCCCGTCGGGCCTCGCCGAGCCCGTCGGTGAAGAGCAGCAGCCGGTCGCCCGGTTCGAGGCGCTCCACCCGGGGCCGGACCACCGGCATGAAGCCCAGCGGGGGCGCGGGCGCCGGGGGTTCCAGCGGGATCACCGCGCCCCGGCGCAGCAGCAGCGGCGGCGGGTGTCCACAGTTGACGATGGTGAGGGTGCCGCCCCGCTCCTCGACCAGGGCGGCGGTGACGAAGTCCTCGTCGCCCACGTTGCGGGCCACCGCCCGGTCCAGGTCGGTCACCACCGCCCGCAGGTCGGCCCGCTCGTACGCGACGTGCCGGTAGGAGCCGAGCACGATGCTGGCCAGCCGGACGGCGTCCAGCCCCTTGCCCCGGACATCGCCGATGATCATGCGGACGCCGTACGGGGTGTCCATCACCTCGTACAGGTCGCCGCCGATCTCGGCGGTGGCGGTGGAGGAGATGTAGCGGGCCGCCACCGCGAGCGTGCCCACCTGGGGACCGAGCGGCCGGAGCACGGCCTGCTGGGCGACCGAGGCGAGCCGGGACAGCTCGGCGATCCGCTCCGACTGGCGCTGGCGTACCGCCGCCACGGCGGTGGCGATCGCGGCGGCGAGCGCGATCGACGCGACGTTCACCGCGGTGACCAGGGAGGTGGCCCCCTCGACGAGCGCGAAGGCCACCCCGATGCCGGTGGCGAGCACACCCAGCCCGAGCACCACCCGCCAGGATGCCAGCGCGGCGGCCAGCAGCGGGGCGGCCGCCATCAGCGCGAGGTAGTGCACCGGGCGGCCGTCCGCCAGCTCCACGGCGGAGACGAGTGCGAGCAGCGCGAGGGCCGCGCCGATACCGGCGCGGGACCCGGGGCTCAGCGGGCCGCGGCCCGACTGGAGAGGTTGCGTGCGTACATCGGACAGCATGCCTGATGGACGTGACCGGGTGAATGAGCCTGGCGGGTGGTCCGTGGAACTTCCGTCCGGCCCGGCCGCCCCGGCCCGGACGACGCCGGTCACCCGGTCAGCCGAGGACCTCGTACTTGACGTCGATCTCGCCGAGGTCGGTCGAGGCGATGGCCGCGAAGGCCGCCCGGGACAGGTCCAGGCACCGGCCGTCGACGTACGGGCCGCGGTCGTTGATCCGCACGATCACGGACTTGCCGTTGGCCGGGTTGGTGACCCGGACCCGGGTGTTGAACGGCAGCGTCTTGTGCGCGGCGGTCAGCGCGTCCGGGTTGAAGGTCTCCCCGTTCGCGGTCATCTGGCCCTCGTCGTAGAAGGACGCGCCGCAGGAACCGCTGCCCACGACCTTCGGTGCGGTGGTGGTCCTCTTCGCGGTGGGCGTCGGGCTGGCGGTCCGGGTCTTGCTCCGCGACGCCGCCTGGGTACGGGTCACCTTCGGACTGGGGGTGGCCTTCGGCGAGGGGCTGAGGCTCGGCGACGCGCTCGGCGAGGCGGAGGGGGACGCCGAGCTGGGGGCCAGGGTGCTCGGCAGCGACTCGGCGGCGGCCGGCTCGGCGGCGGGCTCGGCCGAGGTGAGCTGGACCGCGCCGACGGTGCCGCCGATCGCGAGCACCACGCCGACGGCGGCGGTGGCGGCGATGCCGGCGGGCGAGAACTTGCGGGTACGAAGGTGCCTACCAGCCACCAGCCGGTCCTTTCGTCAGCGGAACAAACCGGCTGGGACCGTAACGAGAGAAGTACTTCCGAAGTCAACGTGATCATGGTGCTATGCCCGCATTTACCCAGGTACGTGTAGCCGATCAAACCACCCGACGTCCTCCGAAAGGAGGAAGGAGCGCAGGCAGGAGCCGTCGCCACCTGGTCGAGCGGCGATGCCGCAGGATGGAGAGCGTGCTGAGCCGACGTCTGGTCGAGCTGTTCCGCTGGGTCGACCCCGGCCCGGACAGCAGTCATCTGGTCAGCGACACCGCCGGCTGGTGGCGCGATCCGGCGGTGCTGGCCGGCCTCGGACCCGCCCTGGCCGGGCTCTTCCCGGCCGCCCGGCCCACCGTCGTGATCGCCCCCGAGGTGACCGGGCTGCTGCTCGGCCCGCTGGTCGCGGTGGCCACCGGCGCCGGCTTCCTGCCCGCGTACAAGGACGGCGGCGAGCGGCGGCGGGTCGGGGCGCTGGGCTGGGCCGAGACGCCCCCGGACCACCGGGGCCACCGGCAGCGCCTCGGCCTGGACAGCAGCCGGCTCGGCCCCGCCGACCGGGTGCTGCTCGTCGACGACTGGGTGGACAGCGGGGCCCAGCTCGACGCGCTGCACCGGATGGTCGCGGCCGCCGGGGCCGAGGTCGTCGGGGCGGCGGCGGTCGTCACCACCTGCCCGCCGGCGGTCGCCGAGCGGCTCCGGCTGCGCGCCCTGCTCACCGGCGATTGCCTGTGAGCGCTTGACCTCAAGCGCGGTTGAGCATCGACGATCGCGGCATGAACGACGGCATTCTGGACGAGGCGTACGAACGGCTGCACCGGACCGGCCCCGAGTTCGAGGGCTGGCTCTCCAACCACGGACCGATGGCGGTCGAGGCGCTGGTCCGGCACGGCCACGGCACCCGGGTGCACCGCTGGCTCGACGACTACCTGAGCCGGCTGGACGACCTGCCACGCGGTCTCCGGCCGGTCGACGACTGGCGGGCCGCCCTCGGCGACCCGAAGCGGGCCGGGGACTGGCTCGCCCACTTCGATCACGAGCTGCGCGAACATCCCTGGCAGGAGGTGCTCGGCACCTGGTGGCCCCGGCTGCTGCCAGGGATCGCGGCCGGGGCCACCCACGGGGTCATCCGGGTCGGCCACGCCGTGCGGGTGCTACGTACCGACGGGGTGAACCGGGCGCGGCTCGCCGAGCTGGGGCAGGCGCTCGGCTACTGGGCCGCCCGCTGGCAGCCGGTGCCCGGGGCCGGTCCGCTCACCGGGCGGTCCGACGTGGCGACCGCGCTGGCCGGGGTGCCTCGGCTCCCCGAGCAGACCGGCGGGATCCGGGACCGGCTCGGCCGACTGCCCGACGTACCGGACTGGGCCGCCGCGGTGGTGGCCCTGCGCCCGCCGGTCGGCCCGACGCAGGCCGAGCGGACCCTCACCGAACTGGTGCACCGCGCCGGCCTGGACTACCTGCGGTTCGGGCACGGCAACCCGGTGATGCTGGTGCACGCGGTGACCGCGCCGACCGCGGTGCTGCGTACCCTGCCGGCCCTGGACCCGGCGCTGTGGGCGCCGAGCGTCGCCGCGGCCTGGTCGGCCACGGCCGCCGTGACCTCGGTGTACGCCCCACCCACGCCGGCCGCCCCACCGGCGGTGACGCCGGGAGAACCGGACGAGGTGTTCGCGCGGGCGGCCCGGCACGGCGACGCGCACGTGGTGAAGCTGGCCGACGCGGTGCTGGAGACCCACGCGGCGACCGGCGACGCGCGGGTGTTGGCCGCCGCCGGCTACGCCGGCCAGCTCATCTGACGAACTCCTCCACTGCCGTGCAGACCTGGCCCAGCACCTCGGCGGAGCGCGCCAGCGGGCCGGGCACCAGCATCGAGTGGTCGGCGTCCGGCACCTCCAGCACGTGCGGGCTGAGCCGGCGGGCCACCTCGCTGTTCCACAGCGAGTCGGCGGTGCCGCCGACCAGCAGGCACGGCGCGGCGGTCCGGTTGAGCGCGTCGACCATCTCCGGATGGTTGAGCACCGGGGTCAGCCACACCGCCGGCAGCCCCCGGTCGGCGGCGAGCGGGCTGGCGAGAGTGCCCAGCGACTTGCCGACCAGCAGGTCGACGCCGCCGTCGAGGGTCGGCGTCACCTGCTCGGCCACCCACTCGGTGGTCCGGTCGGCGGGCAGGTCGCGGGGCACCTGCCAGGTCACCCCGTGGACGTCGAAGCCGAGGCGGCGCAGCGCCTCCCCGGCGTACGCGAAGAGTGGGCCTCGGGTGTCGTAGCCCACGCCCGGGACGAGCACCGCCCGCCGACCCGCCATGGCTGCCTCCTCGCGACCTCTCCGCCTCCTGCCAGCATCACCGACCGGAGCCCGTGCGGGACGGGAAATCCCGCGACGGGTGGACCGGCTGCCACTAGCCTCGGCAGGATGTGGCCCCGGATCGGTGGACTGCGCACGCTCGCCCTCGGCACCCCCGGCGAGATGCGCGCCAACCTCAACACCCTCGTGCTGGCCGGCGTGAAGACCGCCACCGCCGGCCTGCTGACGGACGAGTACGCCGCCGAGAACGAGGAGCTGGAGCAGGCCGGCGAGCGGCTGGTCCTGGTCGATGACCAGGACGCGCTGGTCGGCGTCGTCGAGGTGACCGGCGTCGAGGTGGTCCGCTTCGCGGACGTGTCCTGGGACTTCGCCCGCTCCGAAGGGGAGGGCGACCGGTCGATCGAGGAGTGGCGGGAGGGGCACCGCCGCTTCTGGACCCGGGAGGGCTTCCCGGTCAACGACGACACCCAGGTCGTCTGCATCCGGTTCCGCCTGGTCTCCGCGGGGGACGGCGGGATCAGCACCGGCGACCTGGGCACCTGACGGGCCGGGCGGTCAGAGCCGGCGCAGCTCCGGCAGCAGACCGACCGCCGTCACCAGCTCCGCCTCGTCGCCGGCGTACCAGCTGCTGGCCCGGGGCCAGTGCGTCACCACGTCGGTGAAGCCCAGCCGCGCCGCCCGGGCCACCTGCTCCGCGAAGAAGTCCGCGTGGCTGAGCGAGAAGACCGGTGCCGCGTCGAGCGACAGACAGCGGTCCAGGGTGGCCGGGTCACGGCCCGCCTTCTCCAGAGTCGCCTCCATCCGCCCGGCGAGGTCCGCGACCGTGGCCCACCAGCTCTCCAGGTCGTCACCGCCGAGCCCGGTGGTCACCCAGCCCTGGCCGTACCGGGCGACGAGCCGCATCGAGCGGGGCCCGTTCGCGGCGACCACGAACGGCACCCGGGGCTGCTGGACGCAGCCGGGGTTGTTCCGGGCGTCCACCGCGGCGAACCACTCGCCGCGCCAGGTGGTGCCGTCCTCCCGCAGGATCAGGTCCAGCAGCTCGGTGAACTCGGCGAACCGGTCGACCCGCTGCGGGGGTGGCAGGGTCTCCCCGCCCAGCACGGTGGCGTCGAAGCCGATGCCGCCCGCGCCGAGCCCGAGCAGCAACCGGCCACCGGAGACGTCGTCCAGCGCGGTCACCTGCCGGGCGAACGCCGCCGGGTGCCGGAAGTTGGGCGAGGCGACCAGGGTGCCGAGGCGGATCCGCGAGGTCACCGTCGCGGCGGCGGTCAGCGTGGTCATCGAGTCGAACCAGGGGCCGTCGACCAGGTCGCGCCAGCCCAGATGGTCGTACGTCCAGGCGTGGTCGAAGCCCCACTCGTCCGCCTGCCGCCAGCGCCGCTGCGAGTCCGACCAGCGCTGGTCGGGCAGGATCACGATGCCAATCCGCATGATCGCCAGGGTACGGCCCCGGGCCGGCCGGGCCGGCCCGGGGCGCGCGTCACCCGGCGACCAGGTCGGCGACCACGCAGGCGACGTTGTCCGGCGCGCCCTCGGCGTACGCGAGGTCGACCAGCCGCTCGACGGCGGTCTCCGGATCGTCGGCCCCGGCGAGCGCCGCCTGGAGCGCCGCCGGCCCGACCACGGCGGAGAGCCCGTCGGAGCAGAGCAGGTAGCGGTCCCCGACCAGGGCGGTCCGCAGCGCGAGATCCGCCTCGACCGGGGCGCCGGCGCCGAGCGCCCGGGACAGCAGGGCCCGCTGCGGGTGCGCCGCCGCCTCCGCCGGCGTGAGCCGGCCCTGGTCGACCTGCGACTGCACGTACGTGTGGTCCTGGGTCAGCCGGGACAGCTCGCCCCCGCGCAGCAGGTACGCCCGGGTGTCCCCGACGTGCACCAGCGCGAGCCGCGTGCCGCGCCGCAGCACGGCGGTGAGGGTGGTGACCGGCTGGTGCCCGTCGGTGGCGTGCGCGCGTACCGTCCGGTCGGCGGCGGTGATCGCGTCGGCGAGCGTGGCGAGCAGTTCGGCGGCGGGCGCGTCGGCCAGTTCCAGCGGCCGGAGCGCGTCGACGGCGGCCGTGCTGGCGGCGGCGCCGCCGGGTCCGCGCAGGCCGTCCGCCACCGCGAGCAACGTGTCGCTGGCGTACGCGGTGTCCTCGTTGGAGTCGCGGACCGCGCCGGCCGTGCAGCGGACGGCGTACCGGAAGGTGGGTTCGGACATGGTGGCGCCCCTTTCGGAGAGCTGGTCGACGAGGAGCGCGACGACGCGTCCGCGGGCTGCCGTGTCGGCGCTGACCCGACGCCACCAGGCGTCGACCGCCTCGGCCGCGGCCTCCGCCGGTAGCCCGCAGACGGCCTGGATCTCGGCCAGCGGCATCCCGGCCCGCCGCAGGGCCGCGATCAGCCGGGCCCGGTCGAGCTGGGCCGGCTCGTAGTACCGGTAGCCCGAGTGCGGGTCGACGGCGGCGGGCGGGAGCAGGCCCAGCTCGTCGTAGAGCCGCAACGCCTTGGGCGTCAGGCGCGCCGCTCGGGCGAAGGCCCCGATGGTCAGCAGCTCCACGGGCCCATCCTCCTCGTACCGGTCAGGGCGACCGGCACGGACCACGCTGGGCCTTGCCGCAGGGGCAGGGTCAAGGCGTCGACACGAGTTTGGCGAGCATCCGAGTCAGGTGCGGCTCGACCGTGCCCGGCGCCGCATCGGCCACCTCCCGGGGCGTCCACCAGCGGACGCCCCGGAACTCGCCCGGGTCGGGGGCCAGTTGCTGGTCCGGGCTGCCGCTCAGCACGTACCAGAGGCTGACGTCGGTGTGCCGGTCGGCCGGCGGGCCGACGGTCTCGGTGACGGTGAGGAAGGCCGGGCGCTCGCCGAGCACCGGCGAGAAGACGGCGGGCACGCCCAGCTCCTCCACCACCTCCCGGCGTACGGTCTCCGCCGGGTGCTCGCCCGGCTCCACGTGACCGCCGGTCGGCAGCCACATTCCCGCCTTGCGGTGGTCGACCAGCAGCACCGCGCCGTCCGTCGCGTCCCGGAGCAGGAAGTACGCGACCAGGTGCGGCGAAGGCGTCCCCGGCTTCTCCCGGCGGAAGATGTCGGCGGTCCGGGCCAGCCAGGCCAGCGTCTCCGCACGGTGCCGCTCCTCCAGCTCGTCCCCCGGGCCGAGCGCCTCGACCAGCGCCCGGATCTCGTCCCGCACGTCACGCCTCCGCAGGGTCGTTGGCGTCGGCGGCGGCGCGGACGAACTCGCGTACCCGGGCCGTGGTGTTGCTGGCCAGCCAGACCGGGCCGCGGAGGATCGGCGGCGCGTCGTGGATCGGCACGTACGCCAGGTCCGGGCGGGGGTGGTAGCGGCGGGTCTGCTCGCCCACCGGCAGTACCCCCCGGCCCATCGCGACCAGCGACAGCATCTCCGGGAAGGTGTTGCCGACCGGCCCCTTCGGCACCGGGCGGCCCGATGGCGTCCGGTCCGGGGTGCGGTCACGCTTGAACTCGGCCGAGGTCATCGCCGGATACTGCACCACCGGATGGTCGGCCAGCACCTCCACCGACACCGACGGCTCCCCGGCCAGCGGATGCTCCGCGGCCACCGCGAGCACCCGCCGCTCGCGCAGCAGCGCCGGGCCGTTCGCCATCCCGTCGAAGGGGTACGACGCGATGAGCAGGTCGACCGAGCCGTCGTGCAGGCTGGACCGGGTGGTGGCGAGCGGGGCCTCGTGGACGTGGACCACGCACTCCGGGTGGCGCTCGGTGAAGAGGCTGACCGCCCGGAGCAGCACCGGTGCGGTCGACTCGCCGACGAACGCCACCCGCAGCTCACCGGTGAGGCCACGTCCGGCCTCGACGGCCCGCTGGACGGCGTCCGCCATGCCGGCCACCAGCGGTCGCAGGTCGTCGGCGAGCCGGGCGCCGATCGGGGTCAGCCGGACCACCCGGCTGGTGCGCGCGAAGAGCGGCGCGCCGATCCGGCGTTCCAGCTTCCGCACCACGTGGCTGACCCGCCCGGTGGTCACCCGCAGCCGCTCGGCGGTCCGCCCGAAGTGCAGCTCCTCGGCGAGGGTCAGGAACGTCTCGATCTCGTACCGCTCCAGCACGTCGACCCCCACCGTTGACTCAGGGTCAACGATCGTAGCCCGATCGCGGCTTGGTCGCCGGCGGCGTCCGGACGAGGGTGGACAGCGAGGTTTTCACCGTTCGAAAGGAACTCCGATGGATGCCGTAAGTGCAGTGCGGGTGACGGGCTTCGACCACCTGGTCCTCACCGTCGCCGACGTCGAACGGTCCCTCGACTTCTACTGCGGCACGCTCGGCCTGGCGCCCGTCCGGGTCGACCGCTGGCGGGCCGGCGAGGTGCCCTTCCCCTCGGTACGCGTCAACGCCGGGACCATCATCGACCTGGTACGCGGCGAGCCCGGCGGGTCGAACGTGGACCACTTCTGCCTGGTGGTGGAGCCGCTCGACTGGGCAGAGGTGATCGCCTCGGGGGTGTTCACCGTGCTGACCGGGCCGGTGCCGCGCTTCGGCGCGCAGGGCAACGGCACCTCGATCTACGTACGCGACCCGGACGGCAACACCGTCGAGTTGCGCTGGTACCCGGCCTCGTGAGGGGTTGACCTCGAGCGCGCTCGAACCGGGAGACTCGCGTTCATGAATCGAACGTTGGGGCACAGCGGGATCGAGGTCAGCGCGCTGGGCATGGGTTGCTGGGCGATCGGCGGCCCGTACGCGGGCGGCGACAATCAGTACGGCTGGGGCCGGGTCGACGACGCCGAGTCGATCCGGGCCATCCGCCGGGCGGTCGAGCTGGGGGTCACCTTCTTCGACACGGCGAGCAGCTACGGCGCCGGGCACAGCGAGGTGATCCTCGGCAAGGCGCTCGGCGCCGACCGGGACCGGGTGGTGATCGCGTCGAAGTGGGGATTCACCTTCGACGAGCTGACCCGGGAGGCGCTCGGCACCGACGGCAGCGTCGGCTATCTGCGCAGCTGCCTGGACGGCTCGCTGCGGCGGTTGGGCACCGACCACGTCGACCTCTACCAGCTGCACCTCGGCGACCTGCCGATCGCCACGGCCCTGGACCTGATCGGTCCGCTCGAGGAGTTGGTCGCCGCCGGCAAGCTCCGGGCGTACGGGTGGAGCACCGACGATCCGGAACGCGCCTCGGCCTTCGCCGCCGCCGGCCCGCACTGCACGGCGATCCAGCACGACATGTCGGTGCTGGCCGACCGGCCGGCGATGGTCGAGGTGTGCGAGCGGTCCGGGCAGGCCAGCATCAACCGGGGGCCGCTGGCCATGGGGCTGCTCAGCGGCAAGTACGCCGACGGCCGCACGGTGGCCCGGGACGACGTGCGCTCGCAGGGCTACGAGTGGCTGACGTACTTCCGCGACGGCGCCGGGGCACCGGAGTGGCTGGCGCGGGTGGCGACCCTGCGCGAGGTCTTCGCCACCGGCGGCCGTACGCCGGCCCAGGGCGCGCTGGGCTGGCTGTGGGCGCGCAGCGAGGTCACCGTCCCGATCCCGGGGTTCCGGACCGTGGCCCAGGTCGAGCAGAACGCGGGCGCCCTCGCGTACGGGCCGCTGCGGCCCGACGAGTTCGCGGCCGTGGAGGAGCTGCTGGCGGACGTCCGGTCGCCCGGAAACGGGTGACGGGACGGCCGGCTCCGTTGCTAGCGTGTCGCGATGCCCGAACTTGAGCGGCTCGACGCCCGTCACGCCCCCACGCTGCTCCACTTCGAGCGGGAGAACCGGGCATACTTCGCGCGCTCCGTGTCGGATCGGGGCGACGACTACTTCGCCGAGTTCGCCGCCCGGCACGCGGGCCTGCTGGCGGAGCAGGCGACCGGCCGGTGTCACTTCCACGTGCTGGTCGACGACGACGGCGCCGTGCTGGGCCGGTTCAACCTGGTTGACGTGGCCGACGGCAGCGCCGAGCTGGGTTACCGGGTGGCCGAGCGGGCCACCGGCCGGGGCGTGGCCCAGGACGGCGTACGCCGGGTCTGCGCGCTGGCCCGCGACGCGTACGGGCTGCGCCGGCTGGTCGCGGCGGCGGCGTTGACCAACCACGCGTCGCTCGCGGTACTGCGGCGCACCGGGTTCGTCCCGACCGGAGAGGCGCTGGTCCACGGCCAGCCGTGCCTCCAGCACGTGCTCGACCTGGTCGAGGGCACCGGCATGGGCGCGGCGGAGGTGCACGCCGTCCTGGACACCCTCGCCGCCGTCGGCTGCCCGGCCTGGATCAGCGGCGGTTGGGGAGTGGACGCCCTGGTCGGCGAGCAGACCCGGCCGCACCGCGACCTGGACCTGGCCGTACCGGCCGAGCACGAGTCGGCCGCGCTGCGGGCGCTCGCGCAGCTCGGGTACGTCGTCGAGACCGACTGGCGTCCGGTACGCGTCGAGGTCGTCGCGGACGGGCGGGGCCGGGTGGACCTGCACCCGCTGACCTTCGACGAGGCCGGCGACGGCCACCAGGCCGGACTGGACGGCAGCAGCTTCCGCTGGCCGCGGGAGTGCTTCACCACCGGGACCATCGCCGGTCGCCGGGTCGACTGCATCTCGGTGGAGCAGCAACTGGTGTTCCACCGCGGCTACGAACCGCGCGACGTCGACCGGGCGGACCTGTCCCTGCTGCACCGGCTCGCCGCCGCCGTACACCAGCAGTGACCGCCACCCTCTTCCTGACCTGCGGCCTGCCGGGCAGCGGCAAGACCACGCTGGCCCGGCGGCTGGAGCGGGAGCACTCCGCGCTGCGGCTCACCGCCGACGAGTGGCTGCGCGACCTGCACCCCGAGCTGTCCGAGCCGGAGCTGGACACCATCCGCGACCGGGTGGAACGGCTCCAGTGGTCGACGGCGCTCCGGGTGCTGGCGCTCGGCGTCGACGTGGTCCTGGACTGGGGGCTCTGGGCGCGGGAGGAACGGGACCGCTACCGCTCGCAGGCCCGGGCGGTCGGGGCTCGGGTGGTGCTCTGCCTGCTGGAGCCCTCCCGGCAGGAGTTGCTCGACCGGCTGCGGCCGCGGACCGCCGCTCCGGGCCCCGGGGTCTTCCGGGTCACCGACGAGGAGTTCGAGCGGGCCTGGGCCTTCTTCCAACGGGAGCGCCCGACGCCGGAGGAGCTGGCGCTCTTCGACCCGATGCCCGCGACCGGAGGAGCCGGCAACTGATGGACGCGATCACCGACGACGAGCTGGCCGTGGGTGACGGGAATCGCGGTGCCCAGCGGGCGAGCAGAGACGCCAAGCTTGTCGCCGTCGGGCGCAGCCAATGTCGACCGGTGTTGACCGCTGCATCGGGCAGGCAGCGGGTACGGCGGCCGCTTCGAGGAAGGTGCGGAGGCACGGCCGCCGGGCCCGCCCTGCTCGGGCGGGCCCGGCGCTTTTGGAGCGACTGTCAGCTGATTCGTTGCCAGCTCTGATTTTTGGCGGAGGGGCGGTACGACCACACCTGCACTCCGCTTGCGGTCGTGACGGTCACCTGCACGGTGCTCCCGCTGACTACCGCCTTCTCGATACGGCTGACTCCGTTGGTGCCTGACCGGAGAACCTCCCAGCCGAGCGGGTAGTCCCCATCCTGCTGGAAAGATTGCAGGGTCTGTGACATCTCGCCACTGGGGGACCGCAACGTGAGGATGGCGAACGTCGCTTCGCCGTCGCTGGCGTTGACGAAGGAAACGGCGTCGATCGTGATCGTGTAGCGGGTCGTGCCCTTGTCGTCGTCGTTGTCCAGGTCGGCTTCGCCGACCCCATTCACCATCGGCACGCAGTAGACCCGACCGGACCCGTCGGGATTCCCGCGGCCCATGAGGAGGCCGGTGTTGCGGAAGTCGACCTCGTGGAAGTTCTTGGATGGCGCCTGGAAGGTGGTCGGACCGCTCACCTGACGGAAAGCACCATTCCGGAACGCGTAGCCCCGCACCTGTCGGTCACAGGCCGGCCACCCGTCGGTCTGGTACGGGCCATAGACGGTGAGCCGGACGACGCCGTCACCGACCGTGATCGCCTCGCGGGAGAACGTTGCGGCCACGTTGGGGGTATCCGCCGAATTGATCACGTATCCCAACGGTGTCAGTGCGCCGTCCGAGGCGACCTTCAGCGCCAGCAGCTGGGTGACGTTCAGCGACTCATCGTTCTGGCAACGGATGGTGGTGAGTTCCTCGTCGCCCGGTGCTCCGTCGAGGTCGGCCATGATGGGAGCCAACTCGCCGATGACCAGTTTCACGCCATCCGCTGGCGTCGTCGTACCGTTCACAAATGTCCTCGTCCCCTTCGCCTTGCACACGTCCTCCACGCCGGGGAACGCCGGGAGGTGGAGGGTGGCATTGCGCAGATCGACCGGCGTCGGAGCCGACGACGCTGGAGCCGACGATGCGGGAGCCGACGACGGGGCGAGCGACGGAGTCGGACTGGCCGGTTCGATGGGGCCCGCGGATCCGATCACGTTGGGTGGCGAGTTGTTGCCCCGTGGATTGGCGGCGTAGGCGGCGATTGGCACGGCGATCAGCAGCGCACCGGCCACGCTGAATGCCGTGAGGCGTACTCTCCGCCGGACCGCAACCTTGTGGCGGACTGCGGGGGTGCCCGGTGCCGGCAGGTAGGAGGAGCGCTCCACCGCATCGAATTCGGCGAGCGCGTCGTTGATGAGGTTGTCCACGTTGTCAGACATGAGACTTTCCTTTCCGGTCATCCCTGGAGGTGCTCAGCGAGGGCGGTTCTCCCGCGGCTGAGCCAACTTTTTACGGTGCCCTCGGGCACGTCTTCCTGCAGAGCGATTTCGGCTACGGACAACTGGCCCAGGTAGTGCAGGACGACGGCCTTGCGAAGCTTCGGCGGTATCTTGGACAGGGCCGCGACCAGCGCCACGCGATCTGGCGACGGGCCGTCGTGATGTTCTTCGCGCTGGCGGCGCAGGAACATCGCGGACGTCTTCTGTCGCCGGAGCCTGCTGGTGGCGAGATTCCATGCGACCCGGCGCACCCAGGCATAGGGGTCTTCGTATTTCCTGATCCTGGCCCACCTGGTGTAAGCGCGGCAGAACGCCTCCTGGACCAGGTCCTGTGCCTCTGCTCGGTCACCCAGGTACGCGTAGAGCTGCGATCGGAGGACATCGAACTTCGCCGCATAAAATTCGTCGAAGTCGCGCTGCTCGTCTGTTGTCGAAGCACGAGGTGCGGCCGCGGCTGCGGTCATCACTGCGGTCACGTTTCCTTCCTCCCGTGGTGCCACCCTCGTGGGCGGGCAGCACGAACACGTGCGGGCACTTCCGTCGGTTGCACAGGTCTTTTCTGGTGTCGCCTGCGCTCCGGCGGCATGGTGGGCAGCTACCTGGGCCGGCGGCGTGTCGAGCAATCTCATTTCATCGGCTGGTCGTCGGCAGTCGGCAAGGTCGGCGTGCCGGGTCCGCACTTCCATGACCTGCGGCACACGGGTAACACGATCGCGGCGCGGACGGGCTCGAGCACCCGCGAGTTGATGGCCCGGATGGGTCGTGCCTCACCCCGG
Source organism: Micromonospora sp. NPDC051924 (assembly GCF_055586005.1). NCBI lineage: Bacteria > Bacillati > Actinomycetota > Actinomycetes > Micromonosporales > Micromonosporaceae > Micromonospora > Micromonospora sp. NPDC051924. Next base: position 28,470 of record NZ_JBVJJA010000046.1, on the reverse strand, counting down.
GCGGCCATGATCTACCAGCACGCCACTTCTGAGGCGGATCGGGCCATCGCCCAGGCGGTGAGCGACGCGGTGAAGGCCGAGCGCAAGTAGGTCAAGAAGTCGCTGGCCGGCCCTTCGGGCAAGGCCAAGGGCAAGACAAGAAGGCCGGCGAGAAGCGTGGCTGGTGGCCCGTGGAGGCGCATCGGCCGCTCGTGGCCCGTGGAATGTCGAAGGCCCTGACCGGGACTGACGTCCTGGCCAGGGCCTTTCGTGTGGAGCGGGTGACGGGAATCGAACCCGCACTGTCAGCTTGGGAAGCTGATGTTCTGCCATTGAACTACACCCGCAGGCGGCACCACTGTACCTGAGGTCACCATCTCCGTGCACGCAGGTACCCCCGTGGCGACTTCCAGCCCCCTCGCAACCACCCGGAAACGATCTTGCAACAGGGGTGGCCCGTCCGAGCAGCGGAACGTTTCACCGCGGCAACATATGCCCGTTCTCAAATCCATCGATCGGATGTAACGTCTCCCACACGTTCTCCGACTCGGCGTGACATACCCCCGTAGCACGCCGACAGAAAGAGGTGGGCCCATGGGACTCCGTCCCAACCTGCTGACCCGGCGTGCCGCCGGTGTCGCGACGACGACCTTCGCGCTGATGCTCAGCACCGCCGCGGTGGGTGTCGTCCCCGCTGCCTCGGCCTTCTCGGCCGCCCCCGCCGGCTCGTGCGCCGAGCCCGCCGACGTCCACTCGGACGCCCGGGTCGCCAAGGGTGGCAGCACCAAGCTGGACCCGAACAACCTGACCGCCAAGCAGGTCGCCGAGCGCGAGTCGGACCTCGCCGCCGCCCTGCGTGAGCAGGCCGCCTTCCGCGGCGGCGCCCAAGCCACCGCCCCGCTGGCCACCGTCACCGTCCCGGTCGTCGTGCACGTCGTCCAGCGGGACAGCACCCGCGCCGGCGGCAACATCCCGGACTCGATGGTCACCCAGCAGATCGACGTGCTGAACAAGGCGTACAGCGGTGCCACCGGCGGCGCCCCCACCGCCTTCAGCTTCCAACTGCAGAAGGTGCACCACGTCACCAACGCGGCCTGGTACCCGATCGTGCAGGGCTCCTCGGCCGAGCGGCAGATGAAGTCCTCGCTCCGTGAGGGCGGCAAGAACACGCTGAACATCTACCTGGGCGAGCTGAGCGACAACCTGCTCGGCTGGGCCACCTTCCCGAAGCGCAAGCTCGACAGCATGGACGGCGTGGTCGCGCTGAACGAGTCGCTGCCGGGCGGCACCGCGACCAACTACAACGAGGGTGACACCGGCACCCACGAGATCGGCCACTGGCTGAACCTCTACCACACCTTCCAGGGCGGCTGCTCCGGCTCGGGCGACAGCGTCGACGACACCCCGGCCGAGGGTTCGCCCGCGTACCAGTGCCCGACCGGTCGGGACACCTGCACCGCGGCGGGCCTGGACCCGATCACCAACTTCATGGACTACACCTACGACTCGTGCATGCACCAGTTCACCGCTGGTCAGGCGAGCCGGATGATCACCGCGTGGAACGCCTACCGCGCGGCCTGAGCGCCCAGCACTGAAACGCCGGTGCCGGCCCTGTCTTCGGACGGGGCCGGCACCGGCGTTCTCGTGGACTCTCAGGCGGCTGGGCGGCGGGTGTCGAAGCCGTGCCGGCCGCCGCGCCGACCCTCGGCGGCGGCCACCGTACGGCGGGGCGGGGCGGTCGCCCGCGGATCGAGCCAGACCCGCACCTGCGGCCGGCCGGCGCCCGGCTGGGAGGTCTGGTCGCGCCGGGTCAGCATCGCCACGTCGACGGTGAACTCGAACAGCCGCCAGTCGACCTGCGGCGCGGCCCGGCCGAGCTCGGCCACCCGGGTCAGGGTCGCCGGATCGGTCACCGGGTGGGCCCTGCCGGCCACGTACGCCTCGTCGTCGCTCTCCTCCGGGGGGAACGAGTGCAGCGCGTAGCGGCCGTCGCGTTCGAGGTCGCGACGCTTGGGCGAGTCGATGACGAAGCAGTAGAGCCCGTCGTCGGTGATGACCGGGGCGACCGGATGGACCCGGGGGCCGCCGTCGGCGCGGACCGTGGCGAGGTAGCCGAAGCCCGGCCCGTACTGCTGCAGGAGAAGGCGGATCTCGTCGGCGAGTCGGGGCTCGTCGGCGGCGAATTCGGACCAGGAAGCCATGCGAACATTCTATCGAACAGGTGTACGAAGATGTAGTCCGACACGCAGGTCACCCGTACCGGTCGCTATGGTGTTCCGATGCTGCTCTCCGACCGCGACCTGGTCTCCGAGATCAAGGCGGGCACGCTCGCGCTGGAGCCCTTCGAGCCCACGCTGGTGCAACCGTCCAGCATCGACGTACGCCTGGACCGGCTGTTCCGGGTCTTCAACAACCACCTTTACACCCACATCGACCCGGCGGTCCAGCAGGACGACCTGACGTCGATGGTGGAGGTTCCCGAGGGCGAGCCGTTCGTGCTGCACCCGGGCGAGTTCGTGCTCGCCTCGACCCTCGAGGTGATCTCGCTGGGCGACCAGCTCGCCGGCCGCCTGGAGGGCAAGTCCAGCCTGGGCCGGCTCGGGCTGCTCACCCACTCGACGGCGGGCTTCATCGACCCGGGCTTCTCCGGCCATGTCACGCTGGAGCTGTCCAACGTGGCGAACCTGCCGATCACCCTCTGGCCGGGCATGAAGATCGGCCAGCTCTGCATCTTCCGGCTCTCCTCGCCGGCCGAGCACCCGTACGGTTCCGCGGTCTACGGGTCGCGCTACCAGGGGCAGCGCGGGCCGACGCCGAGCCGGTCCTGGCAGAACTGGCGGGTCTGGCCGACCCGCTGAGGAACGATGCAGGGGCCCCCGCGTCGCGGGAGCCCCTGCGGACCGTCAGCCCGGTCGGCCGTAACTGTTGATCTGGCCGTCGTCGACGCGCTTCATGGTGATCGGCTTGCCGGACTGGGAGGCGTGCACCACCCAGCCGTTACCGACGTACAACGCGACGTGGTGCAGGTCGCTGTAGTAGAAGACCAGGTCGCCTACCTGTAGCTCGCTGCGGCTCACCCGCCGGGTGACGTCGTGCTGCTGGCGCGCGTTGTGCGGCAGCGAGACACCGGCCTTGGCCCAGGCGGCCATGGTCAGGCCGGAGCAGTCGTAGTGGTCCGGCCCGGCGGCGCCCCAGACGTAGATCTTGCCGATCTGGGCGCAGGCGAACTTGGCCGCGACCCCGCCGGGGCCACCCGGGTAGCCGGCCGGGCAGGGCGCCGGACGCAGCGGCCCGCCGCCCCCGTTGCCGTACACCTTGAGCCGCAGCTTCTGGAGCCGGGCGATCTCGGCGTCGATCTGCTTCTTCTGCGCCGCGAGCTGGGCCTCGGTACGGGCCAGCTTGGCGATCATGTCGTCCAGCGGCTGCTTCTTGGCGGCCAGCTGGTCGCGCAGCTCGGCCACCGTCTGCACCTGCTGCTGCTGGCGGTGCGCGAAGCGGTCGAGCAGTTCCAGGCTGTCGACCACCTCACCCGGGGAGCGGCTGCCCAGCAGCGCGTTCACCGTGGAGAGGTTGTCCCCCTTGTAGGCGTCGGCGGCGAGACCGCCGACCTGCCCGAGGGCCTGGTCGACCTTGGCCTGCAGCGGGGCGATCTGCTTGGCCAGCGCGGCGGCCTGCTTGCGGTTGGCGGCGAGGTCCTCGCGGGTGGCGTTGACCTTTTCGATGATCGGTTCGAGCTTGTTCCAGTCCCGGTCGATCTGGGCTTCGATCTCGGCGACCGACGGGTCTGCGTGGGCCGCCGTGGCGCCGCCGGTCAGGATGACGGCGGTGCCGACCAGGGCGGCGAGGGCGGTGGTGAAGCGGGACCAGCGTGAACGCGGCGCAGCCGTCAGCCGGTCGAGTGACCGCGCCGACGGCGGCCGCGGGGCATGGTTAGCCACCGGGCTCCGTACTCCTTCTTCCGGACCGCCTACCGGGTTAGCTGACGGGTTCGGGCAGGAAGGGAGCCGCCCTACCGCAGAGGCTGCGGATTCACCCCAGTTACCTGGGTCCCCGGCTCGCCCGGAGGCGACTCGGCGGTGTCCGACCGTCACCACCCGGGCTGGGCGATGAAACTGCCGGCCGACGATTGACCAGAGTAGAGATCGCCGTTATCAAGACGCAACTCACGCGGCCGTGACACTCCGTACGCGAAGTTGCGGCCACGATCCGGAGGATGAAGGTTTTCTTCAGCGGGTTTTACCAGCCGGAAAGGTATTGACCGCAAGGCGGGTGCGGAGTGAGGGTGGGAACGCAGTGACCCCCATCCCTGTCTGGAGGTTCGATGCACCTCTCACCCCCGCCGTCGGGCAGACGGATACTGCTGGCCGCCGCCGTCGCGGCGGCCACCGCGCTCGCGACCACCGGCCCGGTGGCCGCCGAGCCGTCCAGCGCCGACACCGCCGACCGGCAGCAGCAGTACGCCGGCGCGGCCGACGAGTACGGCGTGCCGCAGAGCGTCCTGCTCGGCGTCTCGTACCTGGAGTCCCGCTGGGACACCCACCCGGGCCAGCCCAGCACGAGCGGCGGCTACGGCCCGATGCACCTGACCGACGCCGAGCAGGTCGCCTCGACCCCGTCCAGCTCACACGTGGACGAGAACGAGGACCCGCGCGGCGACGACTCCCGCCCGCTCACGCTCGACCCGACCGTCGCCGCCGCGCCCTCCGGCGACGTGCTGCCGCAGGCGTCCCTGCAGACCGTCGACGCCGCCGCCGCGCTCACCGGCATCCCGGTGGAGACGCTGCGTACCGACGCCGTCGCGAACATCCGGGGCGGCGCGGCGCTGCTCGCCTCGTACCAGAAGGATCTGGGCGGGCCGGTCGGCGCCGGCAGCGACCCGGCGGCCTGGTACGGCGCGGTGGCCCGGTACTCCGGCGCGGACACCGAGGACGCCGCGGCGGCCTTCGCCGACGAGGTGTACGACCAGATCGGCCAGGGCGCCAGCCGGACCACCGACGACGGCCAGCGGGTGACCCTCGCCGCCGCCGCCGTGACGCCGGACGAGTCCGGGCTGCACAAGCTGGGCCTGCGCCGCGCCGAGCGGCCGGACGGCCTGGAATGCCCGGTCCGGCTCGCCTGCGAGTGGATTCCCGCCCCGTACGAGAAGTACGGCCCGGGCGCCGGCGACTACGGCAACCACGACCTCGGCGCGCGGCCGGCCCAGCAGAAGATCGAATACATCGTCATCCACGACACCGAGGGCTACTTCGGCCCCAGCGTGAAATTGGTCCAGGACAAGACCTACCTGGGCTGGCACTACACGCTGCGCTCGGTGGACGGCTACGTCGCCCAGCACATCAAGGCCAAGGACGTCGGCTGGCACGCCGGCAACTGGTACGTGAACGCCAAGTCCATCGGCATCGAGCACGAGGGCTTCGCCGGCCACGGCACCTGGTACACCGAGGCGATGTACCGGACCTCGGCCAAGCTGGTCCGCCACCTGGCGCTGCGCTTCCAGATCCCGCTGGACCGGCAGCACATCCTGGGCCACGACAACGTGCCCGGCATCCTCCCCGGCAACGTCGCCGGGATGCACTGGGACCCGGGTCCGTACTGGGACTGGTCGCACTACTTCGACCTGATGAAGGCGCCGTTCCAGGGCACCGCCACGCCGCACACCGGCCTGGTCACCATCGACCCGGACTACGCCACCAACCAGCCGGCGTTCATCGGCTGCAACCAGCAGCCGCCGGGCGTCCCGAAGCCGACCCCACCGGCCGCGCCCTGCCCGCTGCGCGGCTCCTCGGCCGTCATCCTGCACACCGCGCCGAGCGAGACCGCCCCGCTCGTCAACGACCTGGGGCTACGCAAGGACGGCACGCCGGACACGATGTACATCTCCGACCACGGCGCCCGCGCGTCCGCCGGCCAGACGTACGCCCTCGCCGGCATCCAGGGCGACTGGACGGCGATCTGGTACCTCGGCCAGAAGGCCTGGTTCTGGAACCCGGCCTCGGCGCCGACGGCCAAGTGGGCGAACGGCTTCGTGGTGACCCCCAAGCCGGGCAAGGCCACCATCCCGGTGTACGGGCGGGCCTACCCGGAGAGGGCGGCGTACCCGGCCGGCGTGCCGTACCAGACCATCGCGCCGCTGCAGTACACCTTCGCGGCGGGCCAGCGGTACGCGCTCGGTGGCGTGCTGCCGGGCGAGTACTACCGGGCCGTCACCTTCGACGGTTCGGCACCGGGTGACTGGACCGTCATCCGGGGCGAGAACCGGTACGTGCAGATCCAGTTCGGTCACCGGGTGATGTTCGCCAACCTGGACGACGTGGAGATCCTGCCGGCCGCGGTCGGCGCGCCGGACTGACCGGTCCCGACGACGAAGGCCCCCGGTCCGCGTGGACCGGGGGCCTTCGTGCTGCCGAGGGAGGGTCAGGTGACCCGGCGGAAGCCGGCGACCGGCATGTAGTCGATCTTGGTGACCTGGATCTGCTTACCCGTGCGGGGCGCGTGCACCATGAGCCCGTTGCCGAGGTAGAGACCCATGTGATGCAGGTCGCTGTAGAAGAAGACCAGGTCACCGGGGCGGGCATCGGCCCGGGACACGGGCCGTCCCTCGTCCCACTGGGCACCGGTGAAGTGGGTGAGGTAGATGCCCGCCGCCTTGTAGGCGTACTGGGTGAGGCCGGAGCAGTCGAACGTGCTCGGGCCGGTGGCACCCCATTCGTACCACTTGCCGACCTGCGCGCAGGCGGTCTTGATGGCGGTGCGGGCGGCGCTGCTCACCACGCCGTCGATGTTCGGACAGCCGTCGACACGTACCGAGGTCACCGGCAGCATCGCGGTCAGCCGCTTGATCTCGGAGTCGATCTGCTTCTTCTTCGCCGCCAGCTCGTCCCGCTGCTTGATCTGGGTGGCGATCAGCTTGTCCAGCTTCTGCTTCTGCGCGTTGTACTTGTCGCGGATGGCCAGCACACCGGCCACCTGCTTGCGCTGCTGCTCGGCCAGCCGGTCGAGGATGACGAGCTGCTCACCGAGCGTGCCCGGCTTGGTGCTCACCAGGAGGGCACCGATGTCCTGGGACGGCCCGTCGATGTAGTACCGGGCGGCGAGGTCGCCCACCCGGTTCATCGCCAGGGCCGACTCCAGCTCCAGCGGCACCATCTTCTTCTGGAGGTCCGCCGACTTCTTCTGGTTGGCCTTGAGCTGGGAGCGGATCTTGTTGAAGCTCTCGATGGTGGGCTCGAGCTGTTCCCACTGCTTGTCGATCTGCGCGTCGATCTCGTCGACCGACGGCGCCGCGTGCGCCGGTGCCGTCAGCAGCCCGGCGCCGACCGCGACGGCCGCGACCAGGGTGAGGAGACGGCGTACGACCCGGCGCGCCCCGACCGGTCTGACGGGCGGCTCGCTCGGGGCGTGACGATGAGGGGGCATGGTTGCCACCGGCACGGACTCCTTTGCAACCGACCGCCGGGCGCCCCGAGAGAGGGAAGGTCGAGGCAGACGACCCACAGCGGTCGGTGCCCCACATTAGGGAAGGCACCGGGGTGGAATCAAGGCGACCTTTTGGTCAATCACGTATGCGCAACCGCTTGCACACCAAGGGTATTCATTCACTTTCCAACAATCGCGGTCAATACATCATCGAGCGTCACCACGCCGAGCGCGCGCCGCCCGTCCCTCACCAGCACCATGTGGCGTCGCTCCCGCCGCATGGCGAGCAGCAGATCGGCCAGCGTACGGTCGGGCGGCACCACGGCCAGCGGCCGGTAGACCTCGACCGGTACGGGTGCCCGCCGGCTCGCGCCCGCGTACCCGAGCACGTCCTTGACGTGCACGAAGCCGAGCACCCGGCGGGTGGACCGCTGCACCACCGGGAAGCGGGAGCGGCCGGTCCGGGTCGCCAGGACCTCCAGGGAGGCCGGTGACACGTCCTCGGCCACCGTGGTGACCGTCGACCAGGGCTGCAACGCGTCGGCGGCGGTACGGCTGTGCAGGGCCAGCGCCCCGGTGATCCGGGCATGCTCCTCCGCGTCCAGCAGCCCCTCGGTACGCGCCTGGGAGACCAGGCCGGCCAGTTCCTCCGCGGTGAACACCGTCTTCACCGCGTCGGTCGCCTCGACCCGCCACAGCCACAGCACCTGCCGGGCCGCCCACTTCATGGCCAGCAGCAGCGGCTTGGTGGCGACGCAGAAGGCGAGCATCACCGGACCGAGCCAGAGCGCCGACGGCTCCGGGCCGGCCAGGGTGATGTTCTTCGGCACCATCTCGCCGACCACGGTGTGCAGGAAGACCACCACGGCCAGGGCGATCACGAAGGCCACCGGGTGCACCGCGGAGGCGGGCAGGCCCGCCGCGTCGAACGGCGTCTCCAGCAGGTGCGCCAGCGCCGGCTCGGCGATCGCGCCGAGGCCGAGGGAGCAGATGGTGATGCCGAGCTGGGCCCCGGCGATCATCAGCGGGATCTGATTCATCGCGGAGAGCGCCCAGCGGGCCCGCTTCGACCCCGCGGCCAACGGTTCGATCACCGTACGCCGGGAGGCGATCAGGGCGAACTCGCTGCCCACGAAGAAGGCGTTGCCGAGCAGCAGCAGGACGGCGACCAGGAGTTCACTCATCGCCGTCGGGCTCCTCGGGGCGGACCACCCGGACCTGCTCCACCCGGTGCCGCTCGACCTCGATCACGGTGAACTCGTAGCCGGCCTCCTCGACCGTCTCGCCGGCGACGGGGATGTGTCCCAGCCGGGCCATCAGGTAGCCGGCGAGCGTCTCGTACGGCCCCTCGGGCAGCCGGAAGCCGGTCTGCTCGGCCAGCTCGTCCTCGCGCAGCACGCCGTCCACCAGCACGGTCCGCTCGCCGCCGGGCACGGTCAGCTCGACCGGCCCGAGGTCGTCGACCGCGTCCGGGTCGAACTCGTCGGCGATCTCGCCGACCAGCTCCTCGACCAGGTCCTCCACGGTTACCACGCCGTCGGTGCCGCCGTACTCGTCGACCACGATGGCCAGGTCGGCGCCGGCCGCCTTCAGCGCCGCCAGCACCCCGTCCAGGTCGAGGCTCTCCGGGACGTACACGGGCTCGCGGGCGACCGCGGCGACGGTGGTGGAGGCCCGGCGGGCCAGCGGCACGCCGAGCGCGTCCGGCACCCCGGCGACGCCGGTGACCAGGTCGAGCGTCTCCTCGTAGACCGGGAAGCGGGTCCGGCCGGTCTGCCGGGACAGGTCCAGCAGCTCGGCGACCGTGGCGGTGGCCCGCAGCGCGATCACGTCCACCCGGGGGGTCATCGCCTCGGCGGCCCGCTTGTCGCCGAAGCGGATGGTGCGGCGCAGCAGCATCGCGGTGTCCGGCGGCAGCGCGCCGGCCCGGGCCGAGATCGCGGCGAGCAGCCCCAGTTCCTCCGGGGACCGGGCGCTGGCCAGCTCCTCCTGCGGCTCCACGCCGAGCCGCCGGACCAGCCGGTTCGCCGAGTCGTTGAGCAACCGGATAAGCCAGCGGAAGGTACGGGCGAACGTCCGCATCGGCCCGGCGGTGGCGAGTGCGGCCGGCATCGGCCGGGCCAGCGCCAGGTTCTTCGGGACCAGCTCGCCGAAGAGCATCGAGATCAGCGTGGCCAGGGCCAGGGCGAGCAGCCCGCTCAACCGGTCCGCCCCGCCGAGCGGGCGCAGCAGCGGGCCGAAGAGCCGGGCCAGGGCCGGTTCGGCCAGGTAGCCGGTGAGCAGCGCGGTGATGGTGATGCCGAGCTGCGCGCCGGAGAGCTGGAAGGACAGCTCGCGCAGCGCCCGGCGTACGGTGACGGCCCGGGCGTCGCCCTCGCCGGCCCGCCGGTCGATCTCGGCCCGGTCGACGGTGACCAGGGCGAACTCGGCCGCGACGAAGAACGCGTTGCCGGCGGTCAGCAGGACGAATCCGACCAGGGGCAACAACGCGGTGACCAGAAGGCTGTCGATGCTCGCCTCACCTCGGACGGGATTCTTCCACGGACCCGCCGGACCGCACGAGCGCGTGCTTCGGACCCCGAGGGCCGGCCCCCGAACGCCGAGCGGCGCCGACCCTGGACGGGTGGCGCCGCTCGTGCTGGCGGGCTCGCTCAGCCGGCCGCGCCGGCGGCCTCCTTCTCGCCCGCGGCGTTCTCGGGTCGGACGGAGCGGAGCAGCACGCTGGCCACGTCCACGACCTCGACCTGCTCGCCGGCTCCCTTGCCGTTGACCCCGTCGTTGAGCATCGTCGAGCAGAACGGGCAGCCGACCGCGATGGTCTTCGCGCCGGTGGACATGGCCTCCTCGACCCGGTCCACGTTGATCCGCTTGCCGATCTTCTCCTCCATCCACATCCGGGCACCGCCGGCGCCGCAGCAGAAGGAGCGCTCGCTGTTGCGCGGCATCTCGGTGATCTCGGCCGATCCGAGGGCAGCGCCGAGCACCTCGCGGGGCGGGGTGAAGACCCGGTTGTGCCGGCCCAGGTAGCACGGGTCGTGGTAGGTGAGCCCGCCGTCCAGCGGCTGCACCGGGGTGAGCTTGCCGGTGGCGACCAGGTGCGCCAGCAGTTGGGTGTGGTGTACCACCTCGAACTCGCCGCCGAGCTGGCCGTACTCGTTGCCGAGGGTGTTGAAGCAGTGCGGGCAGGTGGCCACGATCTTCCGCTTGCTCTTCTCCCGGCCCTCGAACGCCTCGTTCAGCGTCTCGACGTTCTGCTGGGCGAGCATCTGGAACACGAACTCGTTGCCGATCCGGCGGGCCGGGTCACCGGAGCAGGTCTCGCCCTCACCGAGGATGGCGAACGAGACGCCGGCCTCGTTGAGCAGCGTGGCGACCGCGCGGGTGGTCTTCTTGGCCCGGTCCTCGAACGCGCCGGCGCAGCCGACCCAGAACAGGTACTCGAAGTCCTCGACCTCGCCGACCCGCGGCACCTCGAAGTCCAGGCCCTTGGTCCAGTCCTCGCGGGTGTTCTGCGGGGCGCCCCACGGGTTGCCCTTGTTCTCCAGGTTGCGGAGCATGACGCCGGCCTCGGACGGGAAGCTCGACTCGATCAGCACCTGGTAGCGGCGCATGTCGACGATGTGGTCCACGTGCTCGATGTCCACCGGGCACTGCTCGACGCAGGCGCCGCAGGTGGTGCAGGACCAGAGCACGTCCGGGTCGATGACGCCGCCCTCCTCGGCGGTGCCGATCAGCGGCCGGTCGGCCTCGGCCAGGGCGAGCACGTCGACGCCGGCGAGCTGCTCCTGGGTCGCCTTCTCCTCGCCGGTCAGGTCCTTGCCTCCGCCGGCCAGCAGGTAAGGCGCCTTGGCGTACGCGTGGTCGCGCAGGCTCAGCACCAGCACCTTGGGCGACAGCGGCTTGCCGGTGTTCCAGGCCGGGCACTGCGACTGGCAGCGGCCGCACTCGGTGCAGGTGCTGAAGTCCAGCAGGCCCTTCCAGGTGAACTGCTCGACCTGGGCCACGCCGAACTGGTCCTTCTCCGGGTCGGCCTCCTCGAAGTCGAGCGGCTTGCCGTCGCTCATCATCGGGCGCAGCGCGCCGAGGCCGGAGCCGGCCGGCTTCGCCGGCTCGCGCTTGAAGAAGATGTTGGGGAACGCCAGGAAGCGGTGCCAGGCGACACCCATGGTGACGTTCAGCGAGATCACGATGAGCCAGGTCATCGAGATGATGATCTTGATGACGGCGGCCAGGCTGACGCCGGCCTCCCAGGCCGGCAGGGCGTTGCCGAGGGCGTGGCTGACCGGGGTGGCCCAGACCGGGTACTCGAAGTGGTCGGTGGCGACCTTGAAGCCCCGGATCAGGAAGCCGAAGATCAGCACCAGCAGCACGACCCACTCGACGAAGTAGCCCTGCCACATGGTCGAGCCGGTGAACCGGGAGCGGTTGCCGGGCCGGTTGGGCCGGTTGCGCAGCCGGATCGCCATCAGCACCAGGATGCCGAGGAAGCCGAAGACGCCGATCAACTCCGTGGCCAGGCCGAAGATCGTCCAGTGCCCGATGATCGGCAGCCCGCCGCCCGGCGTCACCACCTCGAAATACGCCTCGAGCACCAGCAGCGACAGCACGATGAACGCGACCATCACGAACCAGTGCGCGGCACCCACCACGCTCCACTTGAGCATGCGGGTGTGGCCGGCGGTCTCCACCAGCATCTTCCTGGTGCGGGCGCCCTTGTCGGTGAACCGCTCCGGCGCGGGTTGACCCAGCCGGATGACTGCCACCATCTTCATGACCGCGCGTACCGCAAGCCCCACCGCCACGGCGGTGATGGCGGCCGCGAGGATCGTGGTGACGATCTGGACGCTGCCCATCGAGTTGGCCTCCCGGTCTGCTGCCTGTCGAGCGGCTCGGCGACCGGGAGCGGCTCAGGGCGTGGCCGGCGTCATGCCGCTACCGCCACCCCGACCCGACCGGCCGATGACCTCGCTCCGCTCGGTCATGCAGTGCAGCCTACGCGCAAGGTTACCCAGCAGTAACGTGAGTCATCTCGCATCCGGCCACGCCGCCCTGCGGACACCTTAGGTGGACGCGGCCACGCGCGCCGGGCAGGGGCGCGGTGGCGTGACGTAAGTCCGTCGAACGGACGGTGCCGGAGACCGGTCAGCGGTGGCCGACCGGGGCGAGACAGGGCGACGGCCCGACCCCCGACGGCTTCAGCCGTCGCAGCAGGGCCGGGCCGGATGTCGACTGCTTCAGCGTCAGACGCGCCGAGCTGAAGCAGTCGCAGACCGGGTCAGCGCCAGCGGGAGAGCAGGATGAGCGAGGTGACCATCGCGCCGAAGCCCACCGCGAGGTTCCAGTAGCCCCACGTGGCGACGGGGTAAGCCTGCTCGGAGAGGTAGTACACGACCAGCCAGCCGATGCCGACGACGATCAGTGTGACGGCGGTGATCGGCAGCCAGACCGGGCTAGGCTTGCGCGTCGCCGCGGTCGCCGTCGGACGCACGTCCGTCGGCGGGGTGTACACCTTCTTCTTGCGGACCTGAGACTTGGGCACGACGCTCTCCAGAGGGGGGTACGACCTCGTCCGGCCTGACAACCGGGCGCGGGGGCGACGGTCCATGGCCAATAATGTTCGACAGCTAGCGTAGTCCCGACGGACCGTCCAGGCCACGAATGGGGTCAGGCCGGTGCGCGGAGTGACCGAAAAGGGTGGGACTTTTCGGGTCGAGCACGCCGGTCCGCGCCCTCGCGGGTCGGAACGAGACGACGGGAAAGGGAACGCCCGGTGGAGTACACGTCCGGCGCCGCCTCCTGGCAGAAGGTCCTCCGGCGGGCGGTCGTCGGCCTACTGCCCCGGCGGCCACGGCAGCGCCGCCCGGGATGGTCGATCGGCGTACCCCTGATCGCCGCGGCGGCGGGCCTGCTCTTCACCACGACCGCGACCACCGCCGGCGGGACCGCCCTGCGGGAGGACCGACGTCCCCAGCTCACCCAGTTGATCGAGGACCGCCGGGAGCAGGTCGCGGCCAGCGAGCGGGAGGCCGCCCGGCTGCGCGACGAGGTCGAGGAGCAGACGGCCGCGCTGGCCGACACCGACGGCCCGATCAAGGAGCAGCGCGACCGGGCCGCCGCCAGTCGGCAGGCCGCCGGGTTCACCGCGCTCACCGGCATCGGCGTCGCCATCGAACTCAACGACGCGCCCCGCCGGTCCGACCAGACCCTGCCCAAAGGGGCCAGCAACGACGATCTGGTCGTCCACCAGGGCGACGTCCAGGCGGTCGTGAACGCGCTCTGGGCGGGTGGAGCCGAGGCCATGTCAATCATGGACGTCCGCGTCCTCAGTACCAGCGCGGTACGCTGCGTCGGTAACACCCTGCTGCTGCACGGCCGGGTGTACTCCCCTCCTTTCAAGATCGTGGCAATCGGCGATCCCGCCTCCCTCCAGCGGGCCCTCGCCGCGTCCGAGGGAGTCCGGTTGTTCAAGGAAGCGGTGGACCACTACCAGCTCGGCTACTCCGAAACCGTCTCCACGGTCACCGTGCCGGCGTTCGAGGACTCCACCGCCCTCCGCTCCGCGACGGTGCCCCGGTGACCTCTGAAGAACCCCGGGAGCGGGACGGGCGCCACCGCGACCGCAGCGAGGACCAGACCGCGTTCATCCCCCGGGTCGAGCGCCCGGCGCGGCCCGCGCTCGACCTCCCGTGGCCGGAGCCGGCCGAGCGCCAACCGGCCGCACCCCGGCCACCGGCCGACGACCGGCGTACCGGGCTCTTCGGTGACGCTCCCCCGGACGCCTACGCCGCGCCGGCCCCCGCAGGCCGCGATCCAATCCCGTCGGCGCCGACCAGCCCCGACCGGCGCGGCGCGGCGCCGGCCGGCCCGGACCGGCCCGCCCATCCCGGCCACGAGCCCGTCCGGCCGGCCACCGGCGCGGAGCCGCGCCGGCCCGGCACGACGAGCGCGCCCCACCAGCCGCCGACCGCGACGCCGCAGCCGGATCCGCACCACCCCGGTCCGAACGCCTGGCCGGCCCAGACCGCCCCGCCGCGTCGCCTGCCCACCGAGCCGCCGCCGCGCTGGGGGGACGAGATCGCCGCGCGCGCGCACCCGGCCACGCCCGCCAGCCCGGCGGCTCCCGCCAGCCCGGCGGCTCCCGCCAGCCCGGCGGCTCCCGCCAGCCCGGCGGCTCCCGCCAGCCCGGCGGCTCCCATCGGCCCGGCCACTCCCACCAGCCCGGCGGCTCCCGCCGGCCCGGCCGCTCCCACCAGCCCGGCCGCTCCCGCCGGCCCGGCCGCTCCCGCCGACCGTCGACCAGGCGCCGAGCCGCAGGCTGCCGGAGCCGACCGGCCGATCACCGCCGCACGGGCCCTGGACCCGTCCGGTACGACGGGCCCGACCACCGCCGGGCCGGGCGCTGGGGCGCCGGGAACGGCGGCCGGAGCGCCGAGCCGGTCGGCCGGGCAGCCCGGCGGCGGGCCGGCTGTCCCGTCCACGACTCCGGGCGTACGGCCGGCCGCACCGGGTGACGCGCCGACCGCGATCATCCCCCGGGTGTCCGACCGGCCGGAGGCCCGCCCCACGTCGGCGGAGGGTGCTGAGAGCCGCGCCCGGAACACCGGACCCGCCACGGCGGAACCCGTCGGCGGCACGCCGCGCCCGGCCGCGCCGGCGGATGGCGCACCACGGTCAGCGGCACCCGGTGGCGTACCGCAGGCGGGCCGGCCCGGGCGGCCGGAGACCGGCGGCGTGCCGGCGGATCCGGGCGCGACCGCCGTACTTCCGGCCGTCACCGCCCGACGCCCGAGCAGCCCCGCCCTCGACTCCACGGCGCTGATGGGAGCCGTGCCGCCGCTGCGCGAGAACCACGGCGACGAGCCCGCCGACACCCCGGCCGAACCGCCCCAGCCCCGGCGGGGCGAGCGTGTGGTGCAACTCCGGCCCGAGCAGACCGGCGAGGGATACAAGAGCGTCTACTCCGAGCTGACCCGCCCGACCGTCGGCTCCCGGCTGCGTACCGGGATCCGGGCCACCGGCGAAGTGCTGATCACCTTCGGCCTGGTCGTGCTGCTCTTCGCCGGGTACGAGATCTGGGGCAAGACGGTGATCGTCGACGCCCACCAGAACGACCTGAACAGCCAGCTCGCCCAGGAGTGGGGCGGCAACACGGACCCAACGGTCGCCCCGACCGGCCCCACCCCCAAGCCCACCCCACCGGCCGAGGGCAAGCCCGTCGCCGGGCTCTACATCCCCAAGTTGGACAAACACTGGGTGGTGGTCGAGGGGGTCACCCCGGACGACATCCGGTACGCCCCGGGCCACTACCCGAAGAGCGCCATGCCGGGCCAGGTGGGCAACTTCGCCGTCGCCGGGCACCGGATCCGCGCCACCTTCTGGCGGCTGGACGAGCTGAAGCCGGGCGACGACATCGTGGTCGAGTCCCAGACCGAGTGGTTCATCTACAAGGTCTACCAGCAGCAGGTCGTCCGGCCGACCCAGGTCGAGGTGGTCGCGCCGGTGCCGGGCGAGCCCGGCGAGAAGCCGACCGAGAAGCTGCTCACGTTGACCACCTGCAACCCCAAGTTCGACAACTACCAACGGTTGATCATCCACGCCAGGCTGGACCACGCCCAGGCCAAGTCCGCGGGCCGGCCGCCGGAGCTGGAAGGCTGACGATGTACGCGTGGATCTGGCGCAAGCTGCCGTTCGGGCCGGCGGGAAAGCTGATCGGCTCGGTGCTGCTCGCCGCGGCCTCGGTCGCCCTGCTCTGGTTCGTGGTCTTCCCGTGGGCCGAGCCGCTGCTCCCCTTCGACGACGTCCAGGTCACCCAGGACTCCGGCGTACCGGGTGACGACGGCGGCGAGCTCACCGTGCCGAGCGTGCGCCCCAGCGAGGAGGACATCCCGTACAGCACGGAGACCAACAACGCCCCGCCCACCACCCCGAGCAGGTGACCCGATGCGCGTCCTGGTGATCGACAACTACGACTCGTTCGTCTTCAACCTGGTGCAGTACCTCGGCCAGCTCGGCGTCGACTGCGAGGTACGACGCAACGACGAGATCGACGTCGCCGAGGTCGGCCGGGTGGGGGCCGCGGGTGTGCTGCTGTCGCCCGGGCCGGGGAGCCCGGACCGGGCCGGCATCTGCCTCGACGTCATCCGGGAGTACGCCGGCAAGCTTCCGCTCTTCGGCGTCTGCCTCGGCCATCAGGCGATCGGGGAGGCCTTCGGCGCGACCGTGACCCGGGCGCCGGAGCTGCTGCACGGCAAGACCTCCGAGGTGAGCCACCACGGGGTGGGTGTGCTCGCCGGCCTGCCCGACCCGTTCACCGCCACCCGGTACCACTCGCTCGCCGTGCTGCCCGAGACGCTCCCCGACGAGCTGGAGGTGACCGGCTGGACGGGCTCCGGCGTAGTCATGGCGATGCGGCACCGGACCCTGCCGATCGAGGGTGTCCAGTTCCACCCCGAATCGGTGCTGACCGAGGGCGGGCACCTCATGCTGGCGAACTGGTTGGCCGTCTGCGGCTACCCGGCGGCGCTGGAGCGCGCACCGGAGCTGGCCGCCGAGGTGGACGCCCGCCGGCGGGCCGCCTTCGCCACCGCCTGACCGGCTCGCCTCGCGCGGGATCGGCGAGGTTGCGCGGTCCCGGCCCCGGACACCGCCGGGTCGGCGATCCGGAGGCGGTGAGAACATCGAGGCCCCGACCGGAGTCGGGGCCTCGATGCCTCACTGCTCGGAGACTCCCGCTGGCGGGGTCGGGAAGGGGAATCCGCCACCGGTGCCCGGCGTCGTGGGCGAACCGGTGGGGCTGGGCGAGGTCGGGCTTTCGGTCGGCTCCGGCGGCGCGATGTCGACGTAGATGGTGACCCGACTGCCCTTCGGGAGGTCCTTGTTGGCGTCGGGGGTCTGCTTGCTGACCTTGCCGACCTGGTCCGGGTTGGTGGCCTCGTCACCGTCAAGGACCCGCACCTTGTACCCGGCGTTCTTCAGGAGTCGCTCCGCCTGGTCCTTGGGGAGGCCGATCACGTCCGGGACCTTTGCGACATTGCCCTTGGACACCAGCACCTTGACGGTGGAGCCGACCAGTACCGTCTGGCCCTCCTTGGGATCGACGCTGACGACGAGGCCCTCCGCCAGGCTGCTGTCGACCTCCTCGGAGTCGACGTGGAGTTCCATCCCTTCGAGCTGCTGCTTGACGTTCGTGAACTGGGAGCCCTTCAGCCCGTCCGGGATGGTGACCTTCTTCGGGCCGCCACAGATCTGGATCGTGACGGTGTCGCCCTTGTTCACGGTCGTGCTGGCCGGCGGGCTCTGGCCGACCACGGTGCCCTTCTCGCAGTCGTTGTTCTGCACCGTCTCGCCGAGCATCGGGTTGAGCTGCGCGTTCCGGACCTCCTGGAAGGCGACGGCCTGGGATTTGCCCTGCAAGGCCGGCACCCGGACCTGGTCCGCCCCCTTCTGGTTGAGGTACAGGGCGGCGGCCAGGGCGATCACCGCGAGCACGCCGAGCGCGGCGAAGGTCGCGATCACCCACGAAGAGCTCTTCCGCTTGCGCGCGTCGCCGACCCGGGCCGGCATCTGCTGGCGGGTCTGCGGGCCCATCATCTGGGTCGGGTAGCCGCCGGCAGCGGCGGCCGGGCCCATCGCCGCGGTCTCGTCCATCGGCATGACCGGGGTGGCCAGCACCGGCCGCCCGGCGGCGGCGCGGAGCAGGTCCGCCCGCATCTCGCCAGCGCTCTGGTAGCGGTTCAGCGGGTTCTTGGACAGCGCCTTCAGGACGATGGCGTCCACCGCCGGGTTGACGTCCGGGTTGATGGTGCTCGGCGTCGGCGGCTGCTCCCGCACGTGCTGGTAAGCGACGCTGACCGGGCTGTCCCCGACGAACGGCGGATGCCCGCAGAGCAGTTCGAACAGGACGCAGCCGGCCGCGTAAACGTCGGAGCGGGCGTCGACCGCCTCACCGCGCGCCTGCTCGGGGGACAGGTACTGCGCCGTGCCGATGACCGCGCTGGTCTGCGTCATCGTGGTGGCCCCGCTGGCCAGGGCCCGGGCGATGCCGAAGTCCATCACCTTGACCTGGCCGGTCTGGGTGAGCATCACGTTGCCCGGCTTGATGTCCCGGTGGATGATGCCGTGCCGGTGGCTGAACTCCAGCGCGGCGCACATGTCGGCGCAGATCTCCAGCGCCCGGCGCGGCTGGAGCCGGCCCTCGACGCCCAGCACCTCCTTGAGGGTCCGTCCGTTGACGAACTCCATCACGATGAACGGCAGCGTCTCGCCGGTCGGCGCGGTCTCCTCGCCGGTGTCGTACACCGCGACGATCGCCGGGTGGTTCAGCGAGGCGGCGTTCTGGGCCTCCCGGCGGAACCGCATCTGGAAGGTGGCGTCCCGGGCGAGATCCGCCCGGAGCATCTTGATCGCGACGTCCCGCCCGAGCCGGAGATCGCGACCGCGGTGCACCTCCGCCATGCCGCCGTAGCCGAGCAGCTCGCCGACCTGGTACCTGCCACCGAGCAGGCGGGCCTGCGCTGTCATCGCGTCTCTCGTCCTTCGCTCGTCGTCGTCTCGCCGCCAGCCGGCTGGAGCCGTATCTCACGACGGTACGACGTACCGACCAGATCGTCCGCACCGTGGGCCCGCACCGCGCCGGACGTCACGCTCACCGGAGCAAGCGTGCCGGCTGGGCCGGCCGCCGCGTACTTCCGGTAGTAGTACGAAATCACGCCGGAGCAGAGGACCACCAGTACGGCAATCACCACGGCGGTGACCCACAGTCCCGACCGGGACCGGCGCGGGGCCGGCGGCGGGGCGGCCGGCGGCGGGGCGGCCGGCGGCCGCGCGTACCCGAGGGGGTTGTGCTGTCGGGGCGGCGGGACCGTCGCCGCGCCGCGCGGCGCCACCGGCGGGCGCGGCTGCGGGGCGGGCTGCGCCGCCGCGGCCGGACCCGGCGCGACCGGCGGGCGGGCGGCCACCGCGGGCGGCCGGGGCTGCGGGCGCGACGCGGCCGGGACCTGCGCCCGGGCCGCCGGCGCGGCGGGCGAGGAGGGTACGCCGGAGATCGGCCCGGCGTGCCCGGCGCCGCCCCGGGTCTGCTGCGACAGGGCGAGCTTGGCCTGCCGGGCGACGCTCGCCAGCGCGGCGGCGCTCGGCCAGCGGGCCGCCGGGTCCTTCGCCATGGCCCGCTCGACGATCGCCCTGACCTGGGGCGGGATGTCGGCGGGGAGGGCCCGGGGGGCCTCCCGCACGTGTTTCATGGCGATCTCGAGCGGGTTGTCCCCCTCGAACGGTCGTCGGCCGGCGAGGCACTGGTACGCGACCACGCCGAGCGCGTACACGTCGGAGGCCGGAGTGGCGACCGCGCCGGTGGCCTGCTCGGGCGAGATGTACGAGGCGGTGCCGAGCACCGAGCCGGCGGCGGTGAGCTGGCCCACCAGGTCGGAGCGGGCGATGCCGAAGTCGGTGAGCACCAGCGTGCCGTTGGGCCGGACCAGCAGGTTGCCCGGCTTCACGTCGCGGTGCACGATCCCCTTCTCGTGGGCGGCGTGCAGCGCGTCGGCGGCCTGCGCGAGCAGGGCCATCGTCCGGGCCGGGGTGAGCCGCCCGACCCGGCTGAGCGTCGAGGAGAGCGCGTCGCCCTCGACGTACTCCATGACCAGGAAGGCGATCTGCTGGTCGCTGCCGAAGTCGTAGACGTCCACCACACCGGGGTGGTTGATGGTGGCCATCGTCCGCGCCTCGCCGCGGAACCGCTCGGCGAAGCCCGCCTCGTCGAGCAGGGCGGGGAGCAGGCTCTTCACCGCGACGGTCCGGCCGAGCACCTGGTCGGTGCCGCGCCAGACGTCACCCATGCCACCGCTGGCGATCCGCTCGTCGAGGCGGTAGCGGTTGCCGAGCTGCACCCCGGGGCTGAGCATGTCAGCGGCCCCCGGAGTCGGCGATGGCCGCCGCCATGATCTTGCCGGCGATCCGGGCCGCCTCGTGGCTGCCACCGGACCCGGCCTGCTCCAGCTCCACGCAGACGGCGGAGATCGGGGTGCCGTTCTTGTCCAGGGCGAAGCCGATGAACCAGCCGTGGTCGGGGGTGCCCGGGCTGGACTGGGCGGTGCCGGTCTTGCCGCCGACCGTGTAGCCCTGGATGCGGGCCGACTTGCCGGTGCCGTTCTCGACCACGCTGACCATCATGTCCTGCAGGTCGGCCGCGACCTGCCCGCTCACCGGCTGGCGCAGTTCGCGCGGCTTGGCGGTGTAGTAGCTGGTGGTGCGGTCCGGGGCGAGCAGCTGCTTGACCAGGTACGGCCGCATCTGGCTGCCGCCGTTGGCGACCGAGGCGGCGATCAGCGCACCCTGCAACGGGGTCATCCGGACGTCACGCTGGCCGATCGAGGACTGGGCCAGCGCGGCGGGGTCGGTGGCGCCGCCCGGGGCGGTGATCTCGCCGGTCCGGCTGGCGGCCACCGTCAGCCCGCCCTCGCCCAGCTGACCGACGGTCAGGTCGTCCTGCTCGAAGCCGAACTGGCGGGCCTTCTCCTTGACCTTGTCCGCGCCGAGCTTCACACCGAGCTGCGCGTAGCCGGTGTTGCAGGACTCGGTGAGCGCCTGGATCAGGGTCACCTCGTCCTGCGGGCAGATCGAGTCCGCCGCGTTCCTGATCGGCTGCCCGGAGGTCGGCGGGGTCCAGCTCGCCCCGGCCGGAATCTTGGTCTGCTTGGTGTAGCCGCTCTCCAGCGCCGCCGCCGACATGATCACCTTGAAGGTGGAGCCGGGCGGCAGCGTCTCGGAGAGGGCCCGGTTGTTCAGCGGGTGGTCCGGGTCCTGCTCGAGCCTGTTGTACGCCTTCGACGCCGCGGCGGTGTCATGGCTGACCAGCGGGTTCGGGTCGAAGCTCGGCATGGAGACCAGCGCCTGCACCGCACCGGTACGCGGGTCGATCGCGATCGCCGCACCCCGGGTCGCCCCGACCTCGTTGTCCTGGAGCTGCTTGAACGCCGTGTCCTGGGCCCGCTTGGAGAGGGTCAGCAGCACGTTGCCGCCGCCGGTCTTGTTCCCGGTGAACATGTCCTTCACCCGGTCGCCGATGAGCTGGTCGCTGGTGCCGGCGAGAAACTGGTTCTCGGTCCGCTCGATGCCGGTCGCGCCCCCGTTGACCGGCTGGTAGCCGAGCACGTGTGCGTACTCCTCGCCGGCGGGGTAGGTGCGCAGGAAGCGCAGCTTTCCGCCGGTGTCCTTGCTGAGCGCGTACGCGGTGCCACCGACCTCGATGTTGCCGCGCTTGCGGTCGTACTCGGCGACCTGGACCCGACCGTTGTAGTCGCTGTTGCGGTATTCGTCCGCCTTGTAGGCCTGGATCCAGTTCAGGTTCGCGAAGAGCAGCCCGAACAGGATCATCACGACCACTCCGACGCGGCGCAGCGGTGCGTTCACGGCCGGATCACCTCCGTGGGGGCACCGTGCAGCTGTTCCGGCGGACCGCCCGTCGGCCGGGCTGCCGGCCCGCCTCCGGTCACCGGCCGGCGAGCGCCGTCGGAGACCCGGAGCAGGACCGCGATGAGCAGCCAGTTCGCCATCAGCGACGAGCCGCCGGCGGAGAGGAACGGCGTGGTCTGACCGGTCAGCGGGATGAGCTTGCTGATCCCGCCGACGATCACGAAGACCTGCAGACCCAGGGTGAACGCCAGGCCGCCGGCGAGCAGCTTGCCGAACGAGTCCCGCACCGCCAGCGCGGCCCGCAGCCCCCGCTCGACGATCAGCAGGTAGACCACGAGCAGCGCGGAGAGGCCGAAGAGACCGATCTCCTCGCCGATCCCCGCGAAGATGAAGTCGGTCTGCACCTCGGGCAGCAGGGTCGGCTGGCCACCGCCCGGGCCGGCGCCGAAGAGGCCACCGCTGCCCAGCGTGAGCAGGCCCTGGACGAGCTGGTAGCCCTTGTCGTACGGGTCACCGAACGGGTCCAGCCAGATCTCCGCCCGGAGGTAGAAGTTCGCGAACGGCCCGCCGACGGTGCTGCCCAGCACGTACGCCAGGTAGGCGCCGCCGAAGAAGAGGACCAGACCGATCAGCAGCCAGCTGACCCGTTCGGTGGCGATGTAGAGGGTCACCACGAACATGCCGAAGTAGAGCAGCGAGGTGCCCAGGTCCTTCTCGAATACCAGGACCAGGATGCTGATCATCCAGACCACCAGCACCGGGCCGAGGTCCCGCCCGCGCGGGAAGTCGATGCCGAGCAGCCGGCGGCTGGCCAGCGACAGCACCTCCCGCTTGCGAACCAGGTAGTAGGCGAAGAAGGTGAGCAGGGCCAGCTTCGCAAACTCGCCCGGCTGGATCTGGAACCCGCCTGCCCGGATCCATAGCTTGGCACCGTTGACCTCGGAGAACCGGGACGGCAGCACCGCCGGGATCATCACCAGCACGATGCCGGCCAGCCCCAGGGTGTACGCGTACCGGGAGAGCGACCGATGGTCCCGCATGATCGCCAGCAGCGCCGCGGCGAGCACCACCCCGGCAAGCGTCCAGGCGAGCTGCCGCCCGCCGGTGCCGGCGAAGATGGCCAGGTGCTCCCGCTCCTCCGGGGCCGCCTGGGCCAGGTCGTAGCGGCGCAGGAAGCCCACGCCGATGCCGTTGAGCAGGGCGACCGCCGGCAGCAGCGCCGGGTCGGCGAAGGGCGCCAGCCAGCGGATCACCAGGTGCAGGCCGAGGAAGACCAGGCCCAGCGTGGCGGCCGGGATCCAGAAGTCCGAGGTGACCGTGTCCAGCACGTTCGCCTCGACGGTGGCCGAGTATGCCGCGACCAGCACCATGGCGAGCAGGAGCAGCGACAGTTCGGCGTTGCGCCGGGACCGGGCCAGGCGTACGCCGGGCTGCTCGCCCGTCGAGGCGGGCGAGGCTGCCGGTACGGCGGCTGCGGTCACGGATGCGTCCTTCGGGTCGAACCGACGCTCACTCCGGCGAACGGCAACCGGCCGGGTCGACCGGCGGGACCGTGTCGGAGGGGACGGCGTCGGGCGTGGTGGTCGGCGCGGCCGGCGTGGGCGTGGGGGTGACCGGCGCGAGGGCGGTGGCGCTGCCGGACGGGGCCGCCGCGCTGGCGGTGGCGGTCGGCGTCGGGCTGAGCGCGGCGGCCGTCGGGGTCGGGCTGGCCGGGCAGAGCGGCTTCAGGTTCGGGTTGGCCGGGTCGTCGCTGGTCAGCTCGGCCAGCCGGCGCTCGGCGTCCGGCTCGCTCTTGGCCTGGATGCCCTGCTTGACCTGCTCCTGCGCGGCCAGGGTGAGGTCGTCGAGCTTGGCCTCGCTGGTGGCGTGCACGCTGGACAGGTCGAGGCCGGCGACCTGGCCCGGTACGCCCCGGAACACCGCGAGCTGCCCGTCCTGGGTGGCACCGACGTAGTACTGGCGCTGGGTGTAGCTCCACCCGCCGAACAGGCCGCCGCCGAGGATGACCAGCAGCGCGAGCAGCATGGCCGCGGTCCGCAGCGGGTGGTGCCGGCGCGCCTCGGGCTCGTCGTCGCGGGCGTCCGCGGGCTCCTCCGGCGCGGGCGGCCGGGGGGCGGAGAGCGCGGAGGCGCGGGCCGCCGGGGTGGAGACGTCGGCCGACGTGGCCATGCCCCGGTCCCGGGCGGCGGCGCCGCCGACGATCGGGGACGCCTCGACGATGTCCTGGTCCGTCGCGTCCGCGATGATCACCGTGATGTTGTCCGGGCCGCCGCCGCGCAGGGCGAGCTGCACCAGGCGTTCGACGCACTGCTGCGGGTCGGCGTACTCCCGCATGGTGTCCCCGATGGTGTCCGCGCTGACCACGCCCGAGAGACCGTCGGAGCAGATCAGGTAGCGGTCGCCGGGGAGCACCTGGCGGACGCTGTACTCGGGGTCGATGTCACGGCCGTCGAGCGCCCGGGTGAGCAGCGAGCGCTGGGGGTGGCTGCTCGCCTCCTCCGCGCTGATCCGGCCCTCGTCGACGAGCATCTGGACGTACGTGTCGTCCTTGGTGATCTGCGCGAACTCGTTGTTCCGCAGGAGGTAGGCCCGCGAGTCACCGATGTGGACCATCCCGAGCTTGCTGCCGGAGAAGAGGGTCGCGGTGAGCGTGGTGCCCATCCCCTCCAGTTGGGGATTGGCGTCCACGGTGTCGCGGAGCTGCTGGTTGGCGGTGCCCACGGCCGAACGCAACGCGTCGACGAGGGCGTCCCCGGGGACGTCCTCGTCGAGGGGCGCCATGGCACCGATGACGATGTTGCTGGCGACGTCACCGGCGGCCATGCCGCCCATGCCGTCGGCAACGGCGAGCAGCCGCGGTCCGGCGTAGACGGAATCCTGGTTACCGTCTCGGATCAGACCGCGGTCGCTGTGGGCCGCGTAGCGCAGGGTCAGAGTCATGGCCGTAATTCGAGGGAAGTGCGGCCGATCCGGATCGGCACGCCGAGGGGGACGGGGGTTGGTCCGGTGACCTTAGCGCGATCCAGGTAGGTGCCGTTAGTCGATCCGAGGTCCTCGACGTACCACTGCCCGTCACGCGGCACGAGTCGGGCGTGTCGCGCCGACGCGTAGTCGTCGGTGATCACCAGTGTCGAATCCTCGGCGCGACCGATGGTGATCTGCGCCTCGCCCAGCGTGATCCGGGTGCCGGCCAGCTGACCCGCGGTGACCACCAACTGGTGCGCGGCCCTGCCCCGCTTGACCTTGGCCGGCTTCGCCGCCGGTCCGGCCGGGGCGCCGACCCCGCGCGGCGCGGCCACCAGCCGACCCGACCGGGCCCCCGCGAAGAGGTCCCGACGGATCACACCGACCACCGTGAACACGAAGATCCACAGCAGGATGAGGAACCCGAACCGGGCGACGGTGATGACGAGTTCCGGCAAGGCTGGTCAGCCGTCCACGCGGAAGGTCAGGGTGGTCGTGCCGAGCTGGACCATGTCGCCCGGGTTGAGGGCGACGGCGGAGACGCGCTGGCCGTTGACCATCGTGCCGTTGGTCGAGCCGAGGTCCGTCAGCACGACCTGGCCACCGTCGAAGTCCAGCCGGGCGTGCCGGCGGGAGATCCCGACGTCTGGCAGGCGCAGGTTGGCCTGGTCGCCGCGACCGATCACGGTCGAGCCCATCTGGAGGGGATAGGTGCGGCCGTCGCCGGAGACCAGCCGGACGTTGCGGCCACCGCCGTGCCCGGGCGGGGGGCCGTAGCCGCCACCCTGGTCGTAGGCCGGGTAGGCCGGACCGGCGTCGTAACCGCCGGGCGCGGAGACCGGCGCGACGTCGCCACCGGTGTAGACCTCGGCGGTGACCCGGAACATGCCGGTGTCGAGCCCCTCGCCGCGCTCGATCTCGACGATCACGTCCCCGTAGACCGTCCAGGCCTGCTCGCCGATGAACTCCGCCTGCGACTGGGCCAGCTCCTGGGCCAGCGCGGCGGCGTAGGGCGCCAGCCGACTGTGGTCGTACGGCGAGAGATCGATCACGTAGCGGTTGGGCACCAACGTGCGCCCGCCGGCCAGGATCGCCTTGTGCGCCTCGGCCTCCCGCTGCATGGCGTTGAGGATCTCCACGGGGTGGACCACCCCTTTGAAGACCTTGGCGAAGGCCCCCTCGACCAGGCCTTCCAGACGCTTTTCGAAGCGTTGCAGCACGCTCACCGGCTCCTCCTCGGGTCCCGAGGCCATGATGGTATCCGGACACCGCCTCCGCAGCTCACATGCCGCTCGGCCGGCTGCCGGCGGCCCGTTCGTGGACGGCCCGATGGTCGTGCTACAGTTTCGTCCGCCACGAACGGTGATCGCTCGTGGCGATGACCGGTGACAGCGTAATATGTTCCGGCACCCGCCGCAGGTGGCGGGTGCGGGATGGGATACGGTGTTGCAGGTCAGGCCACGGGGAAGTGGCGGAATGGCAGACGCGCACGGTTCAGGTCCGTGTGCCCGAAAGGGCGTGGGGGTTCAACTCCCCCCTTCCCCACCATCACGAGGGCTCCGCGGACAGCGGGGCCCTCGCTCCGTATCGGGGCAGGCTGCACGTCACGCTATGCTCCGATTCGTTCCCTGCCTCCCATGGATCAGGAGTGGCGTGTGAGTGTCGCGTTGGTGACCGGCTCGGGCGGTCTGATCGGTTCCGAGGCGGCCCGGCACTTCGCCGGCCTCGGTCTCCACGTGGTCGGCATCGACAACGACATGCGCCGGTACTTCTTCGGCGAGGACGGGTCGACGGCCTGGAGCCTGGACCGGCTCGCCGCCGACCTGGGCACCGCCTACACCCACTACCCGGTGGACATCCGGGACCGGGACGGCCTGGAGAAGGTCTTCAGGAAGTACGGCTCGGACATCGCCGTGGTGATCCACAGCGCCGCCCAGCCGAGCCACGACTGGGCCGCCAAGGAGCCCTACACGGACTTCGACGTGAACGCGGGCGGCACGCTCAACGTGCTGGAGAACACCCGGCGGCACGCGATCGAGGCGCCGTTCATCCACTGCTCCACCAACAAGGTGTACGGCGACCGCCCGAACAGCCTGCCGCTGGTCGAGCTGGAGACCCGGTACGAGCTGCCCGATGACCACCCGTGGTACGAGGGCATCACCGAGGACATGTCGATCGACGAGTCGCTGCACTCGATCTTCGGCGCCTCGAAGGTCGCCGCCGACGTGATGGTCCAGGAGTACGGCCGCTACTTCGACATGAAGACCGCCTGCTTCCGGGGCGGCACGCTGACCGGCCCGGCGCACTCCGCGGCCGAGCTGCACGGCTTCCTGGCGTACCTGATGCGCTGCGTCATGGAGGGCCGCACGTACAACCTCTTCGGCTACAAGGGCAAGATGGTCCGGGACGCGATCCACTCCCGGGACGTGCTCACCGCGTTCGAGGCGTTCTTCCGCGAGCCGCGCTCGGCGCAGGTCTACAACCTGGGCGGCGGCCGGCACTCGAACACCTCGCACATCGAGGCGTTCCGGATCGCCGAGCAGATCACCGGCCGCGAGGCGAAGATCAACTACGTCGAGCAGGCCCGCACCGGTGACCACCAGTGGTACGTCAGCAGCATGGCCCGGTTCGAGGAGCACTACCCGAACTGGAAGATCACCTATGACGTGCCGATGATCCTCCGCGAGATCTACGAGGCCAACGTCGACAAGTGGGTGCCGACGGCATGACTGGCACCAAGCGGAACGTCCTCGGCGTCCTCGTCGACGCGACCGACTACGCCCGGGCGACCGAGGCGGTCGTCGCGGCGGCGCACGAGCGGCGTCCGCTGGCCCTGACCGCGCTGGCCGTGCACGGCGTGATGACCGGGGTGCTCGACCCCGCGCACAACGCCCGGCTCAACTCGTTCGACGTGGTCACCCCCGACGGCCAGCCGGTCCGCTGGGCGCTCAACCTGCTGCACGGCGCCGGCCTCATCGACCGGGTCTACGGGCCGGAGCTGACGCTGCGGGTGCTCGCCCGGTTCGCCGCGGAAGGGCTGCCGGTCTACCTCTACGGCTCCACCGAGGAGACCCTGTCCCGGCTGGTCCCGGCGCTGGAGCGGAAGTTCCCGGCGCTGAAGATCGCCGGCGTCGAGGCGTCCAAGTTCCGCGCGCTCTCCCCCGGTGAGGACGTCGAGATCGCTGACCGGATCAAGGCCAGCGGGGCCCGGCTGGTCCTGGTCGGGCTGGGCTGCCCCCGCCAGGAGGTCTTCACGTACGCCATGCGGCCGCTGCTGGACATGCCGCTGATGGCGGTCGGCGCGGCCTTCGACTACCACGCCGGCCTGCTGCGCAACCCGCCGCCGTGGATGCAGCGGGCCGGGCTGGAGTGGTTCTGGCGGCTCGGCCTGGAGCCGAAGCGCCTCTGGCGGCGCTACGTCATCCTCAACCCGGCCTACCTGGCCCGGCTGGCCGCGCAGAAGACCGGCCTGTGGAAGGCCACCCCGCCGCCGCCGGCCACCGAGCGCCCGGCCACCTTCGACGTCTGACGCCCGTACGACGTCCGGCGGTCACCCCGAGGGGGACCGCCGGACGCCGGTGGGAAGAGGTTGGCTCAGGAGACGTTCACCGCGGTGTCGTCGATGACGAAGGACGTCTGCAGGGAGATGTCCTCGGTGCCGGTGAACTTCAGGGTGACGGTCTGGCCGGCGTAGGCGGCCAG
>NZ_JBVJJA010000045.1:0-48902 GCF_055586005.1 Micromonospora sp. NPDC051924 | reverse complement strand
GTTTGCTAGGAACGACCGCTCGTCTATCCCTCTCGTATGCTCCCCACTCCGCCCGATCGTGCCGGCGTCGCCCCCCCCCCCCCCCCCCCCCCCTCCCCCCCCCCTCCCCCCCCCCCCCCCTCCCCCCCCCCCCCCCCCCTCCCCCCCCCCCCCCCCCACGGCGGCGGCTAAGACCTCGATGCCATCCCGAGCGCGAAACACTAGATTCACTCCATGTACTCGACCCAGGTATCCCAACACGTCAAGGCACCGCGCTCGGCCGTCTATCGGGCCCTGCTGGACCCGGCCGCGGTCGCCCAGTGGCGGGTGCCCACTGGCATGAGCGGCCACGTGCACGAGTTCGACGCGCGCGAGGGCGGCTCGTTGCGCGTCTCGCTCACCTACGAGACACCGGACAATAGCGGCAAGTCGACGGCGCACACCGACAGCTACCACGGCCACTTCGTCAAGATCGTGCCCGACAAGCAGGTGGTCGAGGTCGTCGAGTTCGAGACCGACGACCCCGCGCTCCACGGCGCGATGACCATGACCACGACGCTCACCGACGTGGACGGCGGCACCGAAGTCGTCGTCATGCATGACGGCATTCCGGACGCGATCCCGGTCGAAGACAACGAGACGGGTACGCGCATGGCCCTGGCGAACCTCGCCAGACTCGTCGAAGCGGGCTAAGCCATCCTGTGATGCCGCTGCCCGCGCGATCTGGCCCCCACCATCCATCGCGCCCGACAGCAAGGGGCGAATCAGCCTCCACCGGTCCGGCTCCTTCACGGATGACAGACCGGTATCAGGACGTGGGTGTCGCCCAGGCAGACGCACCGACCGACCGTTGCCAGCAGTTGCTGGACCTGCCGTCAGACACCGGAGCCGGCGAACATGAGCCACTCTGATGGCGTTGGCGAGATTGCCGGTCGGGTTGCTGGCCACGGCTACGTGCAGGTGGAGCTGACCCGCGCAGATCACCGACGGCCGCCCTACGGCGGACGCCTCTCGTCCACAATCCGTGGTTGGTCGATCACGCCGGCCGCCTCTTCTCAAGATCCCTATCGTTCGTCTTTCCGCAGGTGGTGCTATACGGTCAGCACGTGAGAATCGAGCGTCATTGGTGGAACGGGGACCGGAGTCCGCGGGGGCGTCGCGACGTCTACATCCGCACCGACGGCCAGCGATGGGAAGTAGAGGCGCAGACCGGCGGCATCGCGGGCCGGTCGAAGCTACACCGCTGTCCGAGCCGGGCGTCGGCAAAGATCCTCGCCGACGCGTGGCTGGGTGGTCGCCCGGAGTGGCGGGAAATGGTGCCTGACAGTGGACGTCAGGAGCAGTCCCGGCAGACCTCCCGGCCGTCGGGCTGCGCGGCGAGCTGACTGCGGTGGTGTACCAGGAAGCAGCGCGCGCATCGAAACTCGTCCGGCTGCATCGGCACGACAGTCACGGTCAGTTCCTCGCCGGACAGGTCCGCGCCGGGCAACTCGAAGTTCTCGGCAGCCTCGGCCTCGTCGAGGTCGACTCTCGCTGACTGCGACGCCGCGCCGCGCGCCTTGAGTTCCTCCAGGCTGTCGTCTTCAACCTCAACAGCGGGTCGGCGCGGTGCGTCGTAATCGATGGGTTTGCTCATCGTGATGGCCTCTCCCGCTTGATATGGGTGTCACGACGGTAGACCGCGGGGGGCATGTCGTGGTGCTCAAGAGAGCGGTGGAAGGGTAGCGCTCGCCCTTGGATGCGAGGGGCACCATCGGCGGTGGTCGCCACCAGACGGAAAATACTAATAACTCCCCCTCCCCCGGCCATGGCCGGTCCCGAAGGGCACCGCGAGACGATGTCCCGGACCGGCCGTTGCCGTCTGTCGCCCTCTGGCGAAGAGGTGATCCGTGACCGCGCCGCGAAGTGCACGCCCGCGTTCTTTGCCTCTGACGGCGTCGACATCCTTCGTACCCCGCCGCACTCGCCGCGGCCAACGCGTACGCGGAGAGACGGGTGCGCACGGTACGGCACGAGTGCCTCGACCAGATCCTGATCTACCACCCCGGCACTTTGCTGACAGCCCTGGCCGAATACGTCACGCACTACAACGAGCACCGACCGTGTGCCAATGAAGGCTCCACCAACGGATCAGCCACTTCGGCGGTTACCCCACTGGCGCGGGCTCTGAACCGAGCCCCGGCCGCCGAGGCGCTGGCCCTTTCCATACGGTTGAGGCGAGGCGACCTTGCCCTTCGCGCGTCGGGCAGCCCGATTTGCGTAAACGGCAGGCTCGCCGGTCTCGGTCTCGGTCTGGGCCGTGGTTGGCGTGTCGGCATCCTCGGCGTGGGCGTCTTGAGCGGGCTCGAGCTCCGGCATCGACATCTCCCTAGATTCGTGGGCCGCCCTGCGGACCACCGCCAGCCCGCGAACGCCGGACTGCTCGACGCCGGCGTGGGCGCCTGACGGTATCGCAACACCGAGCCCATCCGATCGACGGTCCGTAGGCCAGGGCTCCGGCAAAGTCAGCCATGGCCGGGTGGTGGCAAACCCTGATCAGCATCGCCGCCGCACGGGCCCGTTTGGAGTCGTGATCGCGTGGCCGGGAAAGGACTGGACGGATGACGCTCGGGCTTGTAGCTTGCAGCTGAACGTGACACCGCCCGAGGAGGTGAGACCCATGAACGCTGTATCGATGTGGGCGCTCCCCCTTCCCGTCACGGTCGGGCGATTGACGTAGGTGTCGCCGGGAGCGCCTCGCCAACAAGGCACTCCCGAAAGGCAACACCTATGCACTCTCTGCAGTTCACCGCCGAGCCGTCGTCGAACGATACGGTCGAGCGCGACTCCACCGTGGGCGACGTCCCCGGACTCCCATCGCCGGCCTCCGGCGCCGATCGCGCGCCCCTCATGTTCGACGTGATCATTGCCGGGTGCGGGCCGACGGGCGCGATGCTGGCCGCCGAACTGCGGCTGCACGATGTGCGGGTACTCGTTCTGGAGAAGGAAACCGAGCCCAAGTCGTTCGTCCGCATAGTGGGTCTGCATATTCGCAGTCTCGAGCTGATGGCAATGCGCGGGCTGCTGGAGCGCATTCTCGAACACGGAAGACAGCGTCCGGCCGGCGGCTTCTTCGCCGCCATCACCAAACCCGCGCCCAAGAGCCTGGATTCCGCGCACGCCTACCTGCTGGGCATCCCGCAGCCGGTCATCGAACATCTGCTCGAAGAACATGCCATCGACCTGGGTGCGCAGGTCCGGCGCGGTTGCGCGGTGGCCGATTTCGAGCAGGACGACGAGGGTGTGACCGTCGAGCTGGCCGACGGGGAACAGCTGCGTTCGCGCTATCTCATCGGCTGTGACGGCGGGCGCAGTACAGTGCGCAAACTGCTCGGCGTCGGCTTCCCCGGCGAGCCCTCACGGACCGAGACGCTGATGGGCGAGATGAAAGTGGGTGTACCGCAGGAGGAGATCACCGCCAAGGTGACCGAAATCCACGAGACCCATCAGCCATTCTGGCTCCGGCCCTTCGGCGAAGGAGTCTACAGCGTCGTAGTCCCCGCCGCGGGAGTCAGCGACCGCGCGGAACCGCCCACCCTCGAGGATTTCAAACAACAGTTGCGCACCATCGCCGGAACCGATTTCGGCGTGCACTCCCCGCGCTGGTTGTCCCGCTTCGGGGATGCCACCCGGCTAGCCGAACGTTATCGGGTCGGGCGGGTACTGCTGGCCGGCGATGCGGCACACATCCATCCACCCACCGGCGGACAGGGCCTCAACCTGGGCGTTCAGGACGCATTCAACCTCGGCTGGAAACTGGCCGCACAGATCCGCGGCTGGGCGCCGGAAACACTGCTGGACACCTACCAGGCCGAACGTCATCCGGTCGCCGAGGACGTGCTGGACAACACTCGCGCCCAGATGGAACTGCTGTCCACCGAACCGGGTCCGCGGGCCGTGCGCAGGCTGCTCACCGAACTGATGGACTTCGACGAGGTGAACCGCTATCTGATCGAGAAGATCACCGCAATCGGCATCCGCTACGACTTCGGCGCAGGCCCCGACCTGCTCGGCCGCCGCCTACGCGACATCGACGTGAAACAGGGCCACCTCTACGGTCTGCTGCATCGCGGCCGCGGCCTGCTGCTCGACCGCACCGAACGCCTGACCGTCGGCGGCTGGTCGGACCGGGTCGATTACCTCGGGGATCCCACTGCGGTACTGGATGTTCCGTGCGTCCTGCTACGCCCCGACGGCCACGTCGCCTGGATCGGCGACGATCAGCAGGACCTGGACGACCACCTCTCCCGCTGGTTCGGCAAGCCCGCCAACTAATTTCGCCTGAAAAACCGAAAACGCACGCCGGTTCGCCCGGGCCGGGCACGCGGTGGGGCTCATTGCCCGCAACCAGAGCCAGTTGGACGACCTGGCGAGCGCGCTGACCGCCGAAGAGGTCGAGGTGCAGACCTGCCAGGCGGACGCGACCGACCACACGGCCCTGGCCCGGGCCTTGAAGGAGCTGGCACGGCGGCAGGGGCCGGCCGAGGTGATGTGCTTCAGCCCACTGCCGGACATCAACCAGATCAAACACGTCGTTCTGCCCGCCCGCCGAGAAAACCCGTTGCGAGTGGCCGGCATCAGAAGTCTGGTTGATCGGCAACCGATCACAAGAGAGAACATGACGCGCATGTCGCTGCCCACCCCCACGCTGCACACCGCTCGCCTTCGACTGCGTCCCTTCGACGACGCGGATGCGAACGACCTCTTCGCGCTGCACAGCAGCGCCTACGTGTTGCGCTACTGGGACGCGCCGCCGTGGAGCGAACGCGTGCGCTCCGAGCGGTTCATCACGGCTTGCCGGCAGATGGCAGAGGGGGGCACCGGGGCGCGGCTGGCCGTGGATCGTGTCTCCGACGGGGCGTTCATCGGCTGGTGCAGCCTGAACCGGTGGAATCCGGACTACCGCAGCGCATCGCTGGGCTACTGCTTCGACGATGCAGCGTGGGGCCACGGCTACGCGACGGAGGCCGCGGGCGCTTTGCTGCGGTGGGCATTCGACACGCTGGACCTGAATCGCGTCCAGGCGGAGACCGATACACGCAACGTGGCATCTGCCCGCGTGCTGGAGAAGCTCGGGTTCGTGCGTGAAGGGACGTTGCGGGAAGACTGCGTCGTGAACGGCGAGGTCTCTGATTCGTGGGTCTACGGGCTGATCAGGCGGGAGTGGCGGCCGTCGTCCGAGCCGGTTTCCGCCCGCTGAGTCCTTGCTCCCTCGCGAGACGTCGCCCGGCATCCGGGTGCTTCGCTTCGCCGCGTCGAGGAGCCGGCACCGGGCACTGTCATGGCCATGAGAGAGCCACACCAATGACACCGGTGGGCAGCCGCAAGGTGGGAGCGTCTCGCCGAGCACCTGGACCGAGTCTGGCCGGACATCGATCCTGCGGAAAGTCTCTAAGTAGCCGCGATCCGCGCGTTTCCTGGCGTAACGGGGGCTCAGCCGGCGGCCGAGTGCTCGTGGCACCGGTCGTCGGCGGTGTCCGGCAGCAGGACACGCCCTCGAGGGTCCCTCGGAACGACTCGATATCGGTGATGCCGACAACAGCGACGAAGTCGCGCTTCAGCCGGGTCGCTGGTTGCTGCAGTTCAACGTGGACGACGTAGCGGAAGCGCAACACGTCGAGCTGGTGATGTCACCGCACTGACCAGGCACCTCCGATTGGAGTGCACGGATCTGCCGCTGAGTGTGCGCGGATCTGCCGAGTTGCGGATGTTGTTCACGCCCTATGGCGGTTGGACCACAGCGCGGTGCGCCACTTGCTCGAGCAGTTGCCGCACGGTGAGCAGAAGGCGTCACACCCGCGTAAGCGGGTGATGCGGCTTGGGCGGCAGCTCGACTTCAACGTGATCTCCGGCGCTGACCTGGCCGCTGCGCGAGACGATGCCCATGACGCCAGCTAGACGGACCACCTGCCCGTCCTCATGGAGATGCACGACCTGCTTGAGCAGGCCCTGCTGGAAGTTGTTGATCTGCTGGCACGGGTTGCGCAGGCCCATGACCGTGATGACGGCCTGCCCGATGGTGAGGCGTGTGCCGACGGCTAGACCGAGCAGATTGATGCCACGCGTCGTGATGTTTTCCCCGAGGTCACCGGGCGTCACATGGAAACCTGCCTCGGCGAGGTCTTCGAACAACTCTGCGTGGATGAGGTGGACCTGGCGCATGTTTGGCTGCGAGGGATCGGCGGCCACTCGCGATCGGTGCTGCACGGTGGCCCCGAAGTGGGCATCACCCTCCACCCCAAGACCCTCGTGCAGCATGATGGCGTCCACCGTCAGCTTGCTGAAAGTGTGCGCCGGACTCACATGGACCGCTACGACCTCACGACTCATGCGCCTGATCCTGCCAGCGCGCCGACACCGGGGATTGAAGAGGTGGGAAGCATGCCGGGGCGCTATTGCCGCCGACCGCGCGGCCACGAGCTGCCGATTGCGGTGCGCGAGCCCAGCCGACAGGCCGACTGATGAATCGCACATCGTGCGGCTACGGACGCACCTGGGCCCATCGGTCGGGAGCTACGGATGGCCCGGCTTCTACGGCACCGCCTGCTACAACGATCCCGCTGAGGACATGACGACGATCTTCATCATGCAGCGGGCGCACGCAGGCGACCAGAGGCTGCCGAGGTGGCACGACTTCTGGACCGCTGTCTACCAAGCGATCGACGACTGACCGCGCGGGCCGGGGACAGCCACGTCAGGCGGCAGTGTCCGCACGTACAGCGCGCTGATCGCGGCCAGATCCGGATGTCTGCGCGAGGTGCATCGGTGTCGAGCCGACTACTGGCCTGCGAGCAGTTGGGTCACGTGTGGGGGTGGCTGGTGATGCCGTCCAAGAGGGTGGTCAGGTTGTGGTTGAAGGTTTCCTCGGCGTCGAGGTGGGCGCCGTCGATGACGAGCCGGGCGACGGTGGGATAGCGGCCTGTTTTGAGCATGCGTGTTAGGTAGGGTCCGAGGCTGGCCTGCCAGGCGGTCACGTCGGTGCCGGTGGAACGGGCGGTGCGTCGCTCGGTGACCTCTCTGCGGAGCGCTCCGATGATGAAGGCGTTGAGGGCGCCCAAGGCCCGCTGGAGGTCGTCGATGTCGCGCACGCCGGGGGCCTGGCTGAGCGCCGCCGCGGTCGATTCACCCACGGCGAGCGCATGAGGTCCCAAGTGTGGCCTTCCGCCGAGCAGGTCGGAGAACCATTCATGATCAAGGGCGGCGTCGCGGGTCCGGTGAACGATGGCCAGTACCGTGGCACGCCACTCTGAGTGCTGGCCGACCTCGGCGATCTGGGCATAGACGGCGTCGACCATCAGATCGAGCAGTTCGGATATGTTGATCACGTAGTCGTAGAGCCGCATCGGACCGACTCCGAGCTCCTTGGCGATCTTGCGAACTGACAGTCCGTCGAGGCCGTGCGCGTCGGCAAGCCGGATCGCTGCAGCGGCGATCTTCGCGCGGCTCAACGGCACCGGCGCCGCCCGCGGCTGAGGCTCGGGCCGTTCCCAAACGGGCAATAGTTCGCTACCGTGCGGTGTATCCACGAAATACAGTGTACGGCAAGGGAGATGGGGATGCGAATCGCGATTGCCGGTGGCGGCCTCGGCGGCCTGACGCTGGCCCGAATCCTGCGCCGGCACGGCATCGACGCGGTGGTGTACGAGCGCGAGGCAAGCCGATCCGCGCGATCGCAGGGCGGAATGCTCGACCTGCACCCGGAGTCCGGGCAACAGGCCCTGGCCGAGGCGGGTCTTGCCGGCCGGTTCCGGTCTGAGGCGCGGCCGGAGGGCGAGGAACATCGCATCCTCGACCCGGCCGGACGCACCCTCGTGCACCACAAGCCAGATCCCGGCTCATTCTCCGGACGTCCCGAGATCGATCGGAGCGCACTGCGTGATCTTCTGCTCGATTCGCTCCCGGGCGACGCGGTCGCGTGGCAGCACCGGCTCGTCGCGGCGACGCCACGACCTGACGGGGGCTTCGGGCTGACGTTCCATGGCGGCCACAGAACCGACTGCGACGTCCTCATCGGCGCGGACGGCGCGCGCTCGGTCGTCCGGTCGCTGCTGACCGACGCGAGATTGTCCTACGTGGCCACCTTGGTAGAGCTGGGCATCAGCGACGCCGACCGGCGCCACCCGGATCTCGCCGAGCTGGTCGGCCCCGGGAACCTGTGGTGCATCGGCGTGAACCAGATCCTTGCAGCGCAACGTCTCGGCGATGGCAGCATACGAGTCGGGATCTCATTGCGCGCAGAAGATCGTGACATCGACACATACCGTAGTAAGCGCGCTCTGCTCGACATGTTCGAAGGCTGGGACTCAAGCCTCACCGCACTCATCGAAGCCGGCGACAGCGCGCCGACGCCTCGCAGGATCGAAGCGATGCCCATCGGTACACGCTGGGCCAACCAGCCGGGAATCACCCTCATCGGTGACGCCGCGCACCTCATGCCGCCGGTCGGCGAGGGCGCCAATCAGGCCATGCTCGATGCCGCCGAACTCGCCGGCGAATTCGCCGCCAACCCCGCCGACCCCGACTCGGCGATCCGGACGTACGAGGAGGCGATGTTCACCAGGACCCACCCGATCGCCGAAATGTCCGCACGAGTCCAGGCGATGATGTTGTCCCCAACCGCAGCTGACGACATCATCCGCTTCTTCACGGCCCGGCCCACCGAGCCGGCACCCGCAGATTGAGAACACGCTGCGCACCAGCCCCGTCTTGCAGACGCCCCTGCCCTGGAAGATCAGATATCCGCTCCTCGGCATGAGGGGACCTTGCGACGGCGATGACCTGACCATCAGCCGTGACGACCTACCTCGACTCCTTCCGGCGGTGCCGGCCCAGTACCGCGCACTCGTTGCCCTGGCTGCCGGCAGCGGCCTGAGGTGGGGCGAGTGCGCCGGCTTGCAGTGGGACGCCCTCGACCTCGCCCTGGGCGTGGTCCGGATCATCCGCGTCGCCGAGGAGGTCTCAGGTCACGTCACCATCAAGCCCTACCCGAAGTCCGAGGCAGGCCGGCGCTCGGTGCGGCCGTATCGGGAAAGGATCGGGAGCCTGGCTCATGGGTCGCGAAACCGGACAACAGCAGCATCCGACCTAGTGCCTCGTCTTTTGAGCGTTGATCGTGTCATCCGCACATGCTTGGCTTCGGCGGTCGCCGCCAGATGACCGCCGCGTGCTGCTGCCCCGGAGCCCCTGATCCAGCGCCGAAGGGGCAAGGGTTACGGAAGTCCGACAGGCGCGCTGCCGAACCGCCAGATAATGCGGGAGTCAGCCTGCGGTTTATCCCAGGGGCGGCCGGTGGGCTGATCGAAATGCGGTCGGGAGGGAGCAGCAGTCGGATGAGCACGATGCACGCCGTGAGAGCTCACACCAGAGGCGGGCCGGAGCAGCTCGTGTACGAGGAGGCGCCGCGGCCTGAGCCAGGGCCTGGTGAGGTGTTGGTGGCCGTGAAGGCTGCTTCCATGACACCCACTGAACTCACCTGGCCGCAGACTTGGACGTACAGCTCGGACGGGTCAGGACCTGAGCGCACGCCGATCATCCCGTCGCATGAGTTCTCCGGAGTCGTCGCGGCGTCCGGGACGGGGGTGGAGAGCCCCGCCGAGGGGGAGGCCGTCTACGGCTTGGTCCCTTTCACCCGCGATGGCGCGGCGGCCGAGTACGTCGCCCTGCCCGCGGCCGTCCTGGCGGCCAAACCCGCCACCGTTGACCACGACCACGCCGCAGCGCTCCCACTGGCTGCGTTGAGTGCCTGGCAGGCACTGGTGGACCACGCCGACCTGCAGGCCGGCCAGCACGTGCTGGTGCAGGGCGGCGCCGGCGGCGTGGGGATCTTCGTGGTGCAGCTGGCGGCCGGTCTCGGTGCTCGGGTGAGCGCCACGGCGGCGGCGGCCGACCTGGAATTCGTCAAGAGTCTGGGTGCCGAGCAGGTTATCGACTATGCGCACGACCGCTTCGAGGATCATGTTCGCGACGTGGACGTGGTCGTTGATCTTGTCGGAGGAGCCACGCAGGCGCGGTCCTGGTCGGTCCTGAAACCGGGCGGTGTCCTGGTCACCCTCGTCACCCCACCCGACCAGCGGGAAGCAGCCCGGCATGGCGTTCGTGGTGTGTACTTCATCGTCGAGCCCAACCAGAACGCGTTGCGTTCCATCGCCGAGCTCGTCGACAACGGCCGGTTGAGGCCGGTGCTGGACCGTGTTCTGCCCCTCACTGAGACGCGCTCAGGTTATGAGGCGCTCGAGACGGCCAAACGCCGCGGTAAGATCGTCATCCACGTCGCTGACTAGTCACTGCCGTCGGTGCCGTTGTGGGCACCTGCAGCCTGCTGTTCGGTGACGGGATCCGGGCGGCGTGCGCTTCCCTACGCCGCGGGCTCGTGGCTGCGCGGCCGGGCCGGCCGCCGGCCCACCTCCTCACCAGGCAAGTCCATCGTCTTGCTGCGGCCCGCTCGGGCTCCCCGCTTCCGCGCCAGCCGCCGCGACGCCAGCGCCATGGTCGACGAGCTGATCCGGACCGGCGGTGCCGGGTAGAAGGAAGAAGTGGCCGCCTGGACCGAGGCCGCCCGTGCAGCGGGGGCCGCCCGGTTCCAGGCCAGGCCGCATATCCGAATTCACCGGCGCTGCGGCGTGGTACGAATGCTTCAAGCCTGGGACAAAGCCGGCAGAACGGGCGGGTTGATGACGACGAGCGGTGCCAAGCTGCTGCGACGGCCCGAAGAGCCCCGCCGGGCAAGCTTTCTGGAGCTGTTCTTCGACCTGGTGTTCGTCGTCGCGCTCGTCCAGCTCTCGGAAGGGCTGATTCAGGATCTCAGGTGGAGCGGCGCTTTCCAGACGCTGGTGCTGCTGTTGGCGATGTGGTGGGTCTGGTCCGTCACGGCGTGGATAACCGACTTATACGACCCGCAGCGGCCGGCGATACAGCTGCTGGTGACCGCGACCATGCTCGGCAGTTTGGTGATGGTGGTCGCGCTGCCCGATGCGTTCGGCGAGCGAGGTCTGGTCTTCGCGGGCACGTACGTCGCCATCCATGTCGGCCGCCAACTCTTCCTCGTCCTCGCACTGCGTGGCCATGAATTGCAGAGCAGAAGCGTACGGGTGTTGTTCTGGTTTGGTGTGTCGGCGGTGCCGTGGATCGCGGGGGCGCTCGCGCACGGTGCGGCGCGTGGGGCGTTGTGGACGCTGGCGGTGGCCGTGGACTACACGGCACGCGGATTCCGCTTCCCCACGCCGGGGTTGGGTCGCTCGCCCGAATCGGAGTTCCCGATCGCGGCCGAGCATCTGGCGGAGCGGTACCGGCAGCTTTTCGTCATCGCGCTCGGCGAGTTGATCCTGGTCACCGCGTTGACCCTCAGTGGCAGCGGCTTCGCGGCTGATCGGACCGCGGCGTTCGTGGTGTCGTTCGTCGGCACGGCGCTGTTCTTGCGGATCTACATCTACCGCTCGGGAGAGTTGTTGCCGGCTGCCATCGCAGCGGCGCCCCACCCGGACCGCTTAGCCGTGTCGGCGCTAACCGCTCATCTGCTCATGATGGCCGGCATCGTCGCGACCGCGGTGGGCGACCAACTCGTCATCGCCCATCCACTCGGGCACACACGGCCGGCCTGGGTCGCCGTCATCCTCGGCGGGCCCGCGCTGTTCCTGGTCGGGCGTTCCTTCTTCGAGTACGCGGTGTTCAGCCGCGTGTCCCGGGACCGGGTGATCGGGCTGCTCGTGTTGGTCGCCCTGACACCGCCGATGCTCCTCCTGCCGCCGCTAGTGGCCGCCGTCGCCGCCATCGCGGTCCTCACCGGGATCGCCATCGCCGACGCAGCACGCGCCCGCGGACGCCCACCCGAGCCGCCGTCACCACCCGGCTAGACGGAAGTGTCCCCCCACGTCTGGGCATGGTCGACGAGCTGATCCGAACCCGCGGCGACGGATGGAGGGAACTCACCGGCCCCGACCGTCGCCCGTCCGTGTAACGCGGGTCGCTCAATCCAGTCCACGGCAGCACGTCCGCGGTCACCGCCGCTGCCGCATGTCAGAATGCCCCCAAACCTGGAGCAGAGCTGGTAGAACGGGCGAGCCGATGACGACGAGCAGGGTGGCCGAGCTGATGCGGAAAGCCGGGGATCCACAGCGGGCCACGTTCCTGGAACTCTTCTTCGACCTGGTGTTTGTCCTCGCGCTCGCTCAGCTCTCGCGTGGCCTGGCCGAAGATCTCGGGTGGAGCGGTGCCTTCCGGACGCTGGTGCTGTTGGGGGCCATGTGGTGGGTCTGGTCCAGCACCGCGTGGCTAACCGACCGGACGAACCCGCAACGACCGGTAATCCAGGCGCTGGTCATCGCGACCATGGTCGGCAGCCTGGTGATGGCGGCCGCGGTGCCCGAGGCATTCGGCGGCACGGGCCTGATCTTCGCGGGCGCCTACGTCGCCATCCAGCTCGGCCGCGGGCTCGTCCTCGTGGCCGTTCTGCGTGGCCACGAGCTGCAGCGCAACAGCGTGCGCGGGCTGTTCTGGTACGGCCTGTCGGCGCTGCCGTGGATCGCGGGGGCGCTCGTGCACGGTACGGCGCGTGGCGCGTTGTGGGCACTCGCGGTGGTCCTTGACCACACGGCAGGCAGAATCGGCTTCCCCACCCCGGGGGCGGGCCGTACGCCCAGCCAAGACCTTGTGATCTCGGGCGAGCACCTGTCCGAGCGCTACCGGCAGTTCTTCATCGTCGCGCTCGGCGAGCTGATCCTGGTTACCGGACTGGCGCTGAGCAGCAGCGGCTTCGCGCCGGACGGGGCCGTCGCGTTCGCAGTGTCGATCGCAACCACCGTGCTGCTGTGGCGGATCTACATATACCGAGCTGGGCAACTCCTGGCGGAGGCGATTGCCGTGTCTGCCGACCCGGTCCGCCTCGCCCGATCGGCGTCATACGCCCACCTGGCCATGGTGGCCGGCGTGGTCGCTGCAGCCGTCGGCGACGAACTTGTCATCGCCCATCCACTCGGGCACACCCCACCGGCCTGGATCGCCGTCATCTTCGGCGGACCCGCGCTGTACCTGGCCGGGCGCGCCCGCTTCGAGCACGCGGTATTCGGCCGCGTGTCCAGGTCCCGGCCGATCGGCGTCCTTGCGCTGGCCGCCCTGACACCGGCGATGCTCCCCCTGCCGCCAGTCGTGGCCGCCGCCGCTGCTGCCCTCGTCCTGACGGGGATCGCCATATCCGACGCAGCCCGCGCCCGCAGACGCCCGCCCGAGCCGCCGTCACCACCCGGCTAGCCGGAAAGTGTGACCGATGTCTTGAGACTGTTCTGTCACGCCGGTCCTGAGACCCGACAGCCGGCAGCCGGCTCTTCACGTCATGTTGCCGAGCCGGTCTAGTTTCCTCGCATGGGGAACCAGCCCACGAAGGTCACGTTCGACTTTGAGCAGTACGCGCGTCGGGTGGGCGAAGGACCTTGCTTCGTCTGCGCGTTCGTAGCCGGCGACCCCGACTACCGGCACCATCTCGTCTACGAGAACGACGACACCATCGCCTTCCTCTCCCGCGACCCGACACTGCTCGGTTACTGCCTCGTTGCGCCGAAGCGTCACCTGGAAAGCTGGGTGCGCGACATGGCGCAGCCCGAGTTCCTCCGCTTCCAAGGCATCGTGCACACGGTCGCGCGTGCGATCGCGGCGACGCTGCCAACCGAGCGGATGTACTCGATGAGCCTTGGCAGCCGGCAGGGCAACGCCCACCTGCACTGGCACCTCGCACCGCTGCCCCCAGGCGTCCCGTACCACCAGCAGCAGTTCCACGCGGTGATGGCCGAGAACGGCGTCCTACGGGTCGACGACAACAGCCAGGCAGCCCTGGCGCGGGACATCCGCAGTCGCATCCAAGCCTGAACGCCACACGCACGATCGGACGCACTGAGCGCAAGCCGTAAGCGGGGCTGAGCATTACGCGTGTGACCCGGAAAGATGTGTCGGGCTCGGCGTCGGAAACCCAGCCGGACGTCTGGACCTTTCTCGACTTCGAGGCGGCGGACGACGTAGCCGACGAGCTTTCGCAGGCTCTCGCCGAGTCATTGGCGAGCGATGGCGGCTGGTACGCGGATTTCACGGTCGGACGGGACCATGTCGTGGTCTTCGCGAACTGGGTCTTCCGCTACCGACGCGGCGACGAAGTAGGGCGGGCTGAGGCCGTCGAATACGGCAGGACGGTAGGTGTTCCCCAGCACCAGGTGGACTGGAGCGACTGACGATCGGGATAGCAGCGCGTGCAGACCTGGATCAACCAGGTAGCCCGGAGCTGCCAGTGCTCCTGGCAAACGAGGTGCGACAAGGCGAAGGTCACGCCGATCACCGTCCACGACGCCAGGCGCATCTGCGCCACGCTCCTGGCCGACCTGGACGTCCATCCGAGAGTCGCCATGCAGGTCCTCCGGCACGCCCGCTTCTCCGTAACGATGGAGATCTACACCCAGGTCTCGTCCAAGGCGACGCGGGAAGCACTCAAGCGCCTCGGCGATTCCCTCGGCCGCTGACCGTTGCTGTACTTCGCTGCTGTACGGCAGCAGAAAGGCCACCTCCCGAAGCCGGGAAGTGGCCTTTGACCTGCGTGGGCGATACTGGGATCGAACCAGTGACCTCTTCGGTGTGAACGTCGATCTCGCCTGTCGCCAATTCACAACCGATACCACGTGATGTCGTCGCGTGCGCTCCAGCCGCCGCCGGAGGTCGCCCGGTGATGGATGACGCCAGACCTCTTGCTGACACAGCGACCGAGGGGTCTGGCCGCGACCGGCTTAGGCAATGCTGCTGCCAGACCCTGGCACCCCGGTGGGGAACCAGGCTGCCCGGCGGATCACCGTCGGTGGCACGACACAGGCTTGCCGCGTGGCCTTTATCCAACGACCGCCAAGAAATCCGAGTAGAACAGGCCCAGGCCGACCGCCACGCAGACGCCGGCCACGATCCAGAACCGGACCACAATATTGACCTCGCTCCAGCCGGCAAGCTCGAAGTGGTGGTGCAACGGCACCATCCGGAAGACACGTCTACCGGTGGTCCGGAACGAGACGATCTGGATCACCCAGGTCGTCGTGATGAGGACGAAGAGCCCGCCGATCATGATCGAAAGCAGCGTGGTGCGGGTTGCCACCGCGAGCCCGCCGATCAGGGCGCCGAGCCCGAGCGAGCCCACGTCACCCATGAAGATCCGCGCCGGGGAGGTGTTCCACCACAGGAAGCCCACGCAGGCGGCGGCCGCCGCCGCCGCGATCATGGCGATCTCCAGGGGATCCCGGACCTGGTAGCAGTAGTCGTTCACGCGGGCGTACGTGTCGTCGGCGCACCAGTGCCGGTACTGCCAGAAGCCGATCAGCGCGTACGCGCCGAGCACCAGGATCGACGCGCCGGTGGCCAGGCCGTCGAGGCCGTCGGTGAGGTTCACGCCGTTGGACATCGCCGTGATCACGAAGACGATGACCATGACCGCGCCGACTTTGCCGACGTTCAGCCAGCTGATGTCGCGGATGAGCGAGATGTGCTCGCTGGCCACGGTCTGGCCGTTGGTGCTCGGCACGTAGAGCGCGGCGATGCCGAACCCGCCGCCGACGATCGCCTGGCCGAGCAGCTTGCCTTTGGCGGACAGTCCGTCGGAGTTGCGCAGGCGCACCTTGAGGAAGTC
This sequence comes from Micromonospora sp. NPDC051924, assembly GCF_055586005.1. Lineage (NCBI taxonomy): Bacteria > Bacillati > Actinomycetota > Actinomycetes > Micromonosporales > Micromonosporaceae > Micromonospora > Micromonospora sp. NPDC051924. The sequence goes on along the minus strand of NZ_JBVJJA010000045.1, from coordinate 33,244 downwards.
GTCGAGGAAGCCGACGGCGCCGCAGAAGACGAACAGGCCGAGCAGGACGAGGGCCGTCATTGTCGGCCCCTCCTGCGCGATCTGCCGCTCAGGCAGGGTCATCAGGGCGATGTGCCCGGCCACGTAGGCGAAGACGGTCGCCACGATGAAAACGACGCCGCCCATCGTGGGCCTGCCGTGCTTGCCCTGGTTGCTGGCGAGCCCGATGGATCGGATCGGCTGGCCGGCCTTGAGCGCGGTGAAGACGCGAATCGCCAGCGGCGTGCCGAACAGGGAGATGAGGAACGCGACCGCGGCCGCGACGATGACCGCCCTCACGGGCGAACCTCCACGAGATCCGGATTTCTCACGGCGTCCCCACCGGGCTTCCAGATCAGCGCCTGACGTATCGACCTGAGCTGGCCGTGCGGATAGTCCTTAGCGAAATCATCGATCACGAGACACGAGCTTGCCATCCGACGGCGAGCGGAGCAGCCCTGGACCTCACAGCGCCGTGGTTCGTAACTTGCCGACACGAATCCGACGACGATCTTGCAGCGCCACGCCCGAGGTTCAAAGCCCACCGACCGCGCAAGGTCGCCACCGAAACCTGGACCAACGTCAAGCAACAGCTGGGACGGAAACATCGAGCATCCGGTGGGACTAGACAGCGCACGGCAAGGCGTGTCCTGTGCCATACACGGTCTGTGATCCGGCACGGGTATCACGATCGCCTCGAAACACAGCGCCACGAGATCCTTGGGCGGCCCGAAGCCCGGGCCGATCCGAGGTTGGGGTACTCAGCGCCTGGTCTCGTACCTGGTCAGGACCACGCCGTCAGGGAACGTCCGGGTCTCCACCAGGGTCAGGTTCACCCAGTTGTCCAGGGCCGCAAAGAACGGCGTGCCGCCACCTACCAGGACCGGATGGGTGACGATCACGTACTCGTCGATCAGCCCGCCCCGCATGGCCACCGCGGCGAGTGTGGCGCCGCCGATATCCATGGGGCCGCCGTCCTCGGCCTTCAGCCGGGTGATCTCGGTGACCGCGTCGCCGGTGACCAGGCGGGTGTTCCAGTCGACCGGGCTGGTCGTCGAGGAGAACACCACCTTCGGCATGTCCCGCCAGCGGCGGGCGAACTCGATCTCCGCCGGTGTGGCACCCGGCTGCTGGTCGGCGGTCGGCCAGTGGGAGCTCATCGTCTCCCACAGTTTGCGCCCGTACAGCGCCGTGCCTGTCGCCCTCACCCGGTCGGACCACCACTGGAACAGCTCGTCGCTCGGCACACTCCAGCCGAGGTCGTCGCCGGGCGCGGCGATGTAGCCGTCCAGGCTCAGGTTCATGCCGAAGGTCAGTTTTCGCATGGTGTCAGCCTCCCGTGAGTCGGTACTCGGCGTACAGACCAGCACGGCGCGGAAGAATCATCGGTCAGGCCACACCGAGGGCCGGTCCACCACCACGCCAGGACCCCGTAGCGCCAGGACGACGATACGATCTCCGCCCGGTCGTCGCCGGCGGCAAGGGACGCCACATTCATTCCCGTCAGCCCAGCGCCATCCAGCTCCAGCACACCAGTGTGTGCTCCCCCAAAGGAACCAACCCGCTTCCCACGTTTTAGGGGTGCAGCCGGGAGGGCGGGCCGCGATCCTTTACGTATGCCGGTCCTGGAACTGCATGACGTGCGCAAGACCTATCCCGGTGAGCCGCCCGTCGAGTCGGTCCGCGGGGTGAGCCTCGCCGTGGAATCGGGAGAGATGCTCGCCATCACGGGCGCCTCGGGCTCGGGCAAGTCGACCCTGCTGAACCTCATGTCGGCGCTCGACCGTCCGACGGAAGGCTCGGTACGCCTCGATGGCCAGCCCGTCGAGGCGCTCAGTGACCGCGAACTCGCCGGGCTGCGGGCGCACCGGGTCGGTGTTGTCTTCCAGCAGTTCTTCCTGCTGGAGGCGCTGGACGCCCTGGACAACGTGGCGCACGGGCTGTTGTACCGGGGTGTCCGGGCCGGCGCCCGGCGGGCCGCCGCCGAGTCGGCGCTCCACCAGGTCGGCCTCGGGCACCGGGTCCACCACCGGGTCACCAAGCTGTCGGGCGGCGAGCGTCAGCGCGTCGCGATCGCCCGTGCGGTGGTGGGGCGCCCGGCGATCGTCTTCGCCGACGAGCCGACCGGCAACTTGGATTCGGCCACTGGTACCGAGATCATGGAGCTGATCTGTGAGCTCAACCAGGGCGGCGTAACGATAGTGATCGTTACCCACGAGCCGGCCGTGGCGGAGGCCTGCCATCGGCATGTGATCATGCGTGACGGCCGACTGGTCGGCTGACGGTCACTCGTCGGACCGCAGCGCCTCGCCGAGCGGCACCAGGCCCTGCTGAAGGCCGAAGATCGCGGCTTGGGTGCGGTCCTTCAGGTCCAGTTTGGTGAGAACGCTGGAGACGTATGACTTCACGGTCTGCTCGCCGAGCGACAAGGCCCGGGCGATCTCGCGGTTGGACCGCCCCCTGGACAACTCCGCGAGCACGTCGCGCTCCCGGGCGGACAACCGGCCGAGCGGTCCGGCGCTGTCCAGCTCGCGCAGCTGGTTGACCAGCACGGCGGTCACCCCAGGTTCCAGCACGCTGCCGCCCGCCGCGGCAGCTCGTACCGCGTCGATGACGCGGTCGATCGCGGAACTCTTGGGCAGATACGACAGCGCGCCCGCGCGCACCGTCGCGATCGCCTCGTCCTCGCCGGGGTAGGAGGTCAGCACCACCACTGCGGGGCTGAGTTCCTCGTGCCGCAGGGTGTTCAAGACGCCCTTGCCGTCCAGGACGGGCATCACCATGTCCAGCAGGACCACGTCCGGCGCCAGGTCGCGGATCGCCTGCAGGGCCGCCCGCCCGTCGCAGGCCTCGCCGACCACCTCGATGTCGGACTCCTGCTCCAGGACGAACCGCAGGCCCTCCCGGACCACCTGGTGATCGTCTACCAGAAGTACCTTGATCACAACACCACCTGCACCGTCGTCCCCTGCCGCGGGGCAGTGATCACCTGGACCGTGCCGCCGAGCTCCTCGACCCGCTCCTGGATCAGCTCGAGTCCCATTCCGTGTCGTTCCGCGACGCGATCAAGATCGAAGCCTGTTCCGTCGTCTCGGATCGTCACGTTGACCTTCTCTCCTCCACCGTTCACGTCTACTTCGATCGTCGCGGGATTACCGTGCCGTACCGCGTTGCCGAGCGCTTCCTGGACCACACGCAGCACCGCGTGCTCGACCGAGGGAGTCAGGTCCGACAGCTCGATCCGCGCGGTGATCGGGATCCCGAGCCGAGCCTCGTACGCCCGGCACATCTCTTCGAGCGCCGCGACCAGGCCCGCGTCCTCCAGGGCAACGGGCCGCAGTTCCATCAGCATCGCCCGCATCTCCCTGCGGGTCCGTTCCAAGGTGACCTCCATGGACGTGGCCTGGCGCCACAGCTTCGTCTCGGACGGCAGCGCCTTGCGTAGCCCGGTGGCCACCAGGCTCACCGAGAACAGGTCCTGGGAGATCGAGTCGTGCAGCTCGCGGGCGATCCTGGTCCGCTCGGCGCGCCGGGCCGCTGAGCCAGCCGCGTCCCGCTCGGCTTTGATGGCCTGTTCCAGCCGCTCGGCCATCGTGTTGAACGCGTGCTCGAGCTGGCCGACCTCGTCTCGTCCCAAGACAGGAATGCGAGATCGCAGGTCACCCTCCGCCATCGCCTCGGTGCCGAGTGCCAGCCGCCGGATCCGCCGGATCAACCGGCCGGTGCTGAACAGGCCGAAGAGCGCGCCGACCGGGACCAGCAGTGCCAGGATCAGGGCCCCGGCGGTGAGCAGCCCGGTGACACTCTCGGTGATCCGCGTCTTACTGTTCGAGATTGGCGTGACCGACGTGTCGGGATGTGGGCCCGGCAGCTCCTCGTAGGCCAGCCCGATGGTCCGGGCTCCCGGATCGCCGGATTCGTTGGTAATGGTGACTGGCTCGACGGCCCAGGCGCGGAGTCGGCCGTCGACCGTCTTCAGCCCCGTGTGCGCCCCGCCGGACAGCGCCTCCGCCGGGAGGGTCGGCGTGACGATCCCCACCGCCGAGATGATGTCGCCGTTGAGGGTGGTCAGCGCCATGGTCGCTTCGGGGGAGTCGGGGTTCGGTCCGGTCGCGGTGCCACCATCGTGACCGTCCGTCGTGTTCGCAGCCCCGGTCGCGGACTTGTCCAGCTCCTTGGCCGCCTCGGCCAACAGCCTGCCGTCGCTCAGCGCTGGTCGACGGTGAGCGATGGAGCTCGCGGACGACCCGACGGACGAGGCGATTCCGAGCGCGGCGACCTGGGCCTTGGCCTGGGCCCCACTGGCCTCGGCCTGCGTCTCCTGCTGCTCAGCGGCCTGCGCGCTGTTGCGAGCGGACCGGATCTGTGGAACGAGGGTCGTCAGCAGAATGGCCTCGACGATCAGCACGGCCACGGCCGACACCGTCACGTATGAGGCGGCCATCCGGAAACGCAGCCCGAACCGCGAGAACATGGGCCGCCTCCTGGGTCGAGTGCCGTCTAGGCTACGTATGTGTAGCCTGCACGGCACTAACATTCGCTTTTGCCCTCCTAGGGCGGGTCAAGTGGTGCGCAGGGCGTCAGTGGGAGGAATGCCTGCGGCACGCAGAGCGGGATAGAGCCCAGCGATCGCACCGGCCAGGACCGCGACAGCCCCACCGCCCCACAGCCCCTGCGCCGGGATCAGGACGACCCAGCCATGGGTCCGGGCCATGACGCCGGTGATGAGAACGCCGACAGCGATTCCCGCGGCACCGCCGAAGACCGACAGCACCAGCGACTCGGTCAGGAACTGGGCGGCGACATGGAGTCGGGCGGCCCCCAAGGCCCGGCGCAGCCCGATCTCCGTACGGCGCTCCAGAACCGAGATGATCATGATGTTGGCGATACCGATGATGCCGACCAGCAGCGCGATGGCGCCAAGGCCCAGGATCAGTGAGCCGGACGCGTCCTTGACGGCGAGCTGGGCGGTGAGCGCGTCCGATGGTCGGCTCACGGCCACCGCCGAGGGGTTCTCCGGATTGGCGGTGCCGCCTAGCACCTGGTACACCTCGGGCACGTGGTCCGGGTCGGCCCGAAGGTAGATGCGGCTGGGATGCCCGTCATAGCCGAGCAGCCGGTTGGCCACGGCGAACGACACCAGCGCGGACCGGTCGATCTCGGGGGCCAGCGGCATGGGTTTGAGGATGCCGATCACCGTGAACCAGTGTCCACCCAGCCAGACCTGACTATCGGGACCGGTGTTCGTCACGCCGAGCGTGGTGGCGGCGTCGTAGCCCAGCACTGTGGCGTTGGTCGCGCCGTCGTCCAGGAAGCGTCCGGTGAGCAGCGACCCGTCCAGTGTGGCCAGCAGGCTGTCATCGCAGCCCCGCACCGCCAGACCACCGGCCAGCCCTTCCGATACGTGGTCGTTGCGATAGACGTTCGCGTCGGTGATCTGGGCGGTGGGCGCCACGCTCTGCGCGTGCTGGACCAGCCGGATCATCGACGCGGCCTCGGTCGGAAGTTCGGCCTCGTTCCCGCTGTTGTCCTGGCCGTTGACCACGGTGAGCAGGTTCGTCCCGAGCAGGTTGATCTGCGCGAGCAGATGGGATTCGCTGGAGCGAGTGACGCCCAGGACGGCGACGATGGAGGCGATTCCGATCGCGATCCCCACGCCTGACAACAGCGCCCGGAGCTTGCGGGACCGCAGTCCCAACGTGCTGATCGGCACCAGGTCGGCGATGCGCAGCGTACTCCGGTAATGCTCACGAGGTGCCACTCGGCACCTCCACCTGCAGGCCCCCGGCGAGGCCGGATCCGGACACCTCGGCGAGCCGGGCGATGTCGTCGAACAGCCCGACGGACACGGGCACATGCCGGGTGAGGCTGCCGTCGACCACGACCACCTCGTACTGGCCGCTCGGCAGTGCGCGCAGGGCGACGATCGGCACCGCGAGCACGGCCTTGTGCTGCTCGGCAGTGATGAATACCTGTACCTGAGCCTGCTCGATGAACCCTTGAATGGTGCCGTCCACCGCGATGGAGACCTGGGCCGTCGGCTCGCTGCCGCCGCCGTCGTTCTCCGAGCCTGAGCCGGACGAGCCCGACGAGCTCGTTGTCGTGGCGGCCGCGCTGATAGCGATGATCCGGCCCGGGCGTTGGGTGTGGCCGTCGGGCAGCACGACCATGACCGCGTCGCCGACTTTCGTAGTCGGCAGGTCGGCAGGAGGCAACTGGACGATGACCACCGGCCGCTCGGTGGTACCTGTCTCGACCGGGGCTTGCGGCTGCACCGCCGCGCCGAGCTCGACGCTGTGGCCGGTGATCCGGATCGCCTGCGGCAGGAACACGACCTGCCCGAGCGGCACCGTGCCGGTCACCGGCAGACCGGCTGCGGCCTGCCAGCGGCGGATCGCCCAATAGGTACGGGTGGAGAAATGGCTATTGACCTTCAGGTTCTGTCCATAGCCCAGGGCTTTGAGTGCGGCCTGCAGCTGTTTCACGTCGGCGCCGTCGGACATCCCGGAGGAGAAGGCCCGCCACACCGGCCGCTTCCCGTACATGAGCACTACCGGTTTGCCGTTGACCTCATAAAGCCTCTGGCCCTGACGCACGACCTGCCCGATGTCGCGGGAGCCGGTCAACGTACCGCTCGCCGGAGCCATCACGGTGTAGGAGCCGGCATGCCCCAGCGATCCGGAGAACTGGTTGCGCTCGGCCACGTCCGCGCGCACCACTGCAGCCTCGCCGGTCAGCACCTTGGTCGGGACGGGCTGGCCCGCGGGTACGGGCCGGTTGCCGAACACTAGCCAGCCCAAAGCGCCGGCCAGCCCTGTGACGACTACGCCCACCGCGATCAAGGCATTCCGTCGCGCTCTGCCACTCCCGCTCAGCGAAGCCGAGGTGGAGTGCTCCTGCGTCGAGAGGCCTGGTTTTCCACGCGCCATGGCGTTCAGGTTGCCGGACCCGGCTCGACCGGCACCTCCCCTAAACGTCACAGGCTGTTCCACTCCTTCGGGGGTCTCGCGCCCCGGGCGCGCACCGGACGCGCGGCGGCAACCTGCTGGCGGCGGGATGGAGGCCGCGTCAAGCCGCAGCCCGCGCCAGAAACACCCCGGGATCCCGTCGGTGGCGACCGGGCCTGCAACCCGGGCGAACAGCAGCCGCAGCACTTCCTCGTAGCCGTGCTCGCGCCACAACCACATCGTCGAGGTGAAGTAGGTGGTCGGCTGGGCCGCCCTGACGATACGAGTCACCCGGCCACGGCGAAGGATCATAGGCAACGGTGGATGAAGGAAGCACCGTTGAGGTAGTGTGCCCGAGTCCCCCCAAATGATGTCTCCAGGGCAGAACATTACGGGGAAGCGTGGGCGCCCGTGCCGCGCGATTGTAGGGCATGGACAATCTTCGTAGAGGCACGGACAACCTTCGCGGTGTCATCGGCGTCGCGACTGCGCTCTTCCTGCTGGCGGGATGCGGCGGCGGGCACAACTCGGTCACCCCGACGGCCTCCGCGCCGCTGGGGAAGGACGATCAGAAGTCGGCTTATCTCCAGTTCGCCCAATGCATGCGTCAGAACGGACAGCCGAACTTCCCGGACCCGATTCAGGACGCCAGCGGCGACTGGGGTTTTCCGGCATCGGTCGGCAAGCCGGTGGCGCCAGCGGCCTGCGAGGCGGTCTATCGACAATTGCGGGCTGTCAATCAGAACATCGCGGAACAAGGGTCCCAAGTCGACATGACGAAGTTGCGGGACTTCGCGAAGTGCATGCGCGAGCACGATCTCTCCGATTGGCCGGACCCGACCGCGGACGGGCTGTTCCCGCTCCCCGGCCGATACGCGCCGCCGAACGGCAATCGGCTCATCGAGGCGCCGCTTCGGTCGTGCCCGCATGACGGCATCAACATTCAGCTGCCGCGCTACGCCGACCGCAAGTGAAGGGCCGGGCGGTTCAGTCCAGTCGAGCGCCTCGCCGATAGCTGACCCGGCCGCTACATGACCCCTTGACTCGGCTGGCTTGACCTCTTCGGTGTGAACTCTCGGCAAGCGGGTCCGATCGGGCTTGATGCGAGGTCAAACGGCCTGCTGGGGCGCTTTGCGGCTCGGTTCGGCTGGCACGGTTGCTGTATTTCGCTGCTGTACTGCTGGCATGGGCCGGTCGGCTTCCCTGGTCCAGCCAAGGAACCGTCGATGCAGCACGCCGGCCGGCGTCCAGGGCATGTCCGCGGTGGCCTGGACGAGGTAGGAGCCGAGGTAGAGGGCCAGCGACACCGGAGCCTCGGCGTACTCCGCACGCAGCTCCCGCTTCCGGGTCGGGCAGGGCCAGGGCAAGTCGCAGCCACCGCAGTTCCAGATCGGCATGACCGGGCCGTGGGTTGTCACCGGACACCGCCCAGGAACCGGGCGGTGATCGTCCAGGCCTGCCGACTGGTCGCCCAATCCACCTGCCAGCACGGGTACGGCGCCAGCCGCGACCACCACGCACGGCAGCCGGCGCACATGCCGTCGAGCCCTCGGACGTGAACCGCGAGGATCATCTGCTCCTGTCCGTCGTTCACTGCTCCCCTTCCCCCGGCCAGTGGCCACGGTTGATCGGAATCCGATGCCGGGCATGGCACGGCAGCTCGGCTCCGCATCGGCAAACCCGCCGCCACCGTCGCCAACACCAGACCGGCCGATGCCGCCGCGCGAGGGTCAGCGCGACCGCCAGGACGTACTCGTCGTAGGAGACTCGCCTCATCGGCGCATCACTCGACCCTGAACTGTCGTACCGGCCAAGGTGAAGGGAGCATTGCCGCCTCCTCGTGCCGCAGCAATCGGAGGCGTGGATGCCCGATCGCGGGGGATGCGCCGGACATCCACGCCAGCGAGGACGCCCCCACAGCGCCAACCGAGGGAATCGACCTCCTCGGCAACCTCCCACAGGTACCGTTGGGTAGTCAAGGGCTGACGTAGGTGGTCTACTCGTGTTGCCAACCGAGGGGAAACACCGTGCCACCGCGTTACCGCTACGAGCAGATCGCCGACGACCTCGCCGAACGCATCGCATCCGGCGAGTTCCCACCGGGCTCCAAGCTGCCCAGCCGGCGAGAGTTGATCGAGCACTACGGGGTCACGGAGCCAGTGATCGACCGCGCCATGCAGGTGCTAAGGATCAAAGGCATGACCGAGACTCTGCCCGGCGTGGGAGTCTTCGTCGCGGAATAGCCGGGACCGTCGACTGCCCGAGTCCCGCCCTCGAACCATTGATCAACAAGGAGTCGGTGGCAGTGAGTCGCAAACCCGACGATTGCGATCCGTAGCTAAAGCATCACGCTTAGCCTCCTAGCGTGACTGGTCGGAAAATAACCAGAACAGACAGGCTGGTCGTCGGTGGGCTGATCGCCGGAGTCGCAGCAGTGTTCTTTGCTGGCGACCAAGCCCGGTATGGGTGGTTCACCGTCCTCGCTGGACTGCTGCCGTACATCGCGTTCGCTGCGCCGTTTCAATGTCGAGAACCGGTCCGTCGGGACGGCAGCCCCTGCCGGAACGCAGGCTGGGGCGTACTCATTGAGCCATTTTCATCCTGCGTAGCGGTTGGCTTCGACGTGGTGCAGGGCGAGGATGGCCTGCACAATCGTGGTGGCGCGGTGCGGGCAGCAGCGCAGCTTGGCCAGGATCTTCCAGTTCTTGAGGGTGGCGATCGCTCGTTCGCCGCGGGCGCGGATCCTCGCGTGCGCCCGGTTGACCGCCTTCTGCCGGCGTGACAGCTTCGGCCGGAAGCGGCGTCGCTTGAACGGGGTGCGCACGCTGCCCCGAGCGCCTTGGTAGCCCTTGTCGGCGAAGGTCATCACGTCCGCGCTGGTCAGCGCGTCGATGATGCCGTGGCTGCGGGCGGCGGTGAGGTCGTGTGCTGAACCCGGCAGTGCCGGTGAGGCCCACACGAGTCGGCCGGCGGCGTCGGCGATGACCTGCACGTTCACGCCATGGCGCTTGTGCTTGCCGGAGTAGTACGGCCTCTGGTCTGCCACGCGGTCGATCGGAATCAGCGTGCCGTCCAGGATCGCGTACGCCAATCGCCGGATGCGCCGCATCGCCGTGGCCAGGTCCTCGGCGACCGCGGCGAGCAGCACGATTGCTTCCTGCACGTAGCGCCAGGCGGTGGCGACACCGACGGCGAACCCGGCGGCGAGCCGGCTGTAGGTGTCACCGTTGCGCAGGTGGGCCAGGGCGAGTAAAGCCTGTCGGCCCGGATCGAGGCGCCGCCACCGGGATCGATGCTGGGTGCGATGCGCTCGGATGAGGTCGGCGAGGTGGTTCAAGGTTCGGCTGGACAGCGGGATCGTGGAGGGGTAAGACAGCACAGGCGAGGCTCCCGGTCGGGGCATCGGATCTTGGTCGACTGCTGTCTTACCTGGAGCCTCGCCCTCATCGATCTCCGGGCCCGCCGCACCTACCCTGAGCTGCAAGATCAGCCTGGAAAAGGCTCATTGGATGTCACACACACCGCCTCGCCAAGCTGAGACGAGTCTTCAGCAGGACCACCAGGACTCGCCCTCTTCAACCATCACAGGCCAAACGCACCCGCTCACGCCCAGCCCTTTCGACAGCAGAGCCGCCGAGCTCAGGGTTAGCACGGAAGGTCTACGAGGGCATCACGCTAGCGATGACCATCCTTGGAACGATCGCAGGTTGGGTTGCCCTCTTCAAGCCAGAGGGCGGCTAACAACCAGGGAGCGCAGGGCCCCAGGCATCACTTGGCGTTGAACTGTCACCGGCCTATCGGCATGTCCGACAAAGGGAGCGCATTCCGGCTCTGACCTGCGAGAACGCTTGGCATCGACGGTTGTCGGTGGTCACCGCTAGTCTACCTTTGACGGCCTGGCGACGGCCTGGACCTGTTCCTCGTCGACCCCTTGACCGCCCTTGGCGGCGGCCCGGCTCGCTACGAACTCTTCTCCCAGTTCGCTGCACAGCCGGCCGCGTGCCTCGTCAAGCCGCTGACCATAGTCACGGGCGAAGATGAGCGGCTCCTTGTCCAGGGTTCCGCTGATGCGGTAAAGCGCAGACCAGACAGCGGGGTCTTCGTCGACGCCGCCGTCAAACGATCTCGTACCCATGACCATGTACAGCCAGTGCGATAGCACAAGCGCCTGGTCTCGACTGAGCGTGATCGTCACCTGATCGTCCGACATGCCGGCCAGGTTAGCCCCTGGTGTCGCTGGTCTACCCGACCGCTTCGGTGTGAACGCGGCTGCAGGGCACCGACGGCTGTCATCTGCTGCCGGAGAACCTCAGTCCATGCGCGTTGTTCGGGCTCCAGCGACGTCCGGTGTTATCGGTTGCCGTCGCGTTCGCTGCCTCTCTGCTGCTCCCGCGCCTCCTGTCATTCCACACGCGTACGGCGGCCAGGTCGCTACGCTTCTCCGGTGACGAATGGTGCCGGTGTCGCATTGGGTATCGAGGCCGCTCGGCGGTTAGCACAGCTGGACCTGGTGGACATCCAGCCGGGGCTCGCCGACGCCGAGTTCGTCAGCATCGAGCGACGGTTCGGCTTTGAGTTCGCCGACGACCACCGCGCCTTCCTCGCGGCCGGGCTGCCAGTCTGGACACCTAGCCACGATGACCACCCCGACAAGGCAAGTTGGGGCTGGCCGAACTGGCGCCAACTCGACTCCACCAACCTGCAAGCGCAGGTTGACTGGCCGCTCACAACCGCGCTCGACGACATCCAGCACGGCGAGTGGCCACCCGGGTGGGGCAATCCCCCTCACGACCTCGTCCGGCGCATGGCCAAGGCGAAGCGCCTTCTCGCCGACGTTCCCCGGATGGTTCCCGTGCACGCCCACCGCTACCTGCCGGCCGGCCGCGGCTCCTTCGGCCATCTCGTGCTGTCCATCCACCAGCTGACCGACACCATCGTGTCTGGCCACGACCTCGCCCACTACATCGATCAGGAGTTCCGAGAGTCCAGGGTGACTGTGACTTTCTGGCGTGACTACGTGTGAGAGGTGAAGGCCGACGCCCGACTGCTTGACCCCCAGGCAACGATTCCGCTTCGTTGAGCTGGCGTTGCTGAGCCTCTCACCTGCGGGAGCGGTGCGCCGACGTCCATGGTTGTGCGGCCCTGTTCGCATCCGTAGTCACTCAGTTAGACACTCACCCTGACACCGCCAGCCTGGCTGCCATCGCGAGCGTCTCGGCCCCTCATTTGTAAGTTCTGGGCAACCTTCCGACTGCGTCCACCCGCGGCCGGCCCGCCCCGTCCGGCCCTCCGGGAGCACGTGATCGTGCGCCGTCGTCCGTCATCGTTGCTACAGGCGCTGCTACACCCTGCATCCGGCGGGCCAGCAGTACACCAACTACAGGTAGGCCTTAGCCATCCCAGCCGGCCAGCGGGTCGGTCACGCCTTGTGACCTGGGCAGGCACCGTCGCCACTGGTCGTCGTGCGTCACTACTGTCTGACGGCCGACGGCCTGGCGACGGCCTGGCTACCGTCTGATCCCCCGTCCATGCCACATCGGCGCGGGCGGCGCGATGGCGTGCGGACGGACGATGCGACCGGATTCGGCCAACGGGGCGAGCGGAAGGGCTCTCGCCGGTATGTTCGTTTTCGTCCCAAACGTCGAGAAGCCCGGGAGTGAACTTATGTCGCACCACCTCGACACCCCCCTCGCCGCGCAGAGCGGCCAGCTCTATACCGACGACCTGTACGTCTTCAACGGCGAGCGCGGCACCGTGCTTGTCATGGACGTCAACAGCTCGGTGACCCGAGCCGACATCAAGCGGGGCTTCCACCACGAGGCGCGGTACGAGTTCAAGATTCACTTCGGCGGCGGAGAGATGGAGGAGCTGACCTACCGGGTCGCCTTCGGCGAGCCGGATGGCGGGGGGCAGCAGTCATTGACCCTGCACGCACTCACTGGCGCAGAGGCGCGCGACGACGGCGCTACCGGCACTCTCCTGCTTGAAGGGCTGACCGGCGAGGTGACGGACGGCACCAACATTCGGATCTGGGCCGGGCGGATCATCGACCCCTTCTTCATCGATCTCGACCAGCTCGCCACCGTCAACGACGCCTTTAAGAACGGCGCCAAGCTGGACCGTTCGAAGTGGCGGCCGGAGAAGGCGAAGAACAGCTTCGCCGGCACCACGGTCGAGTCGATCGTCCTCGAAGTTTCCTCAGACGAGCCGATGCTCCGCGACGGCACCCAGCTCGGCGTCTGGTGTCGCACCATGCTGGCCACCGACGCGGGTGGGTGGCGGCAGATCAACCGCGCCGGCCACCCTATGATGTGGCCGATCTTCTGGCCGACCGACACTGACTTCTCCAACCCGGCCAACTTCCGCCACCCTTGCGACGACCTGAGAGCTGCGGGCGACGAGATCGCCACCGCCGTCGGCCGCGTCGTCGCCGCCAACGGAACCGCCCCAGACCCGAAGGGCTACGGCCGTAGCGTGGCCGAGCAGGTCTTCCCCGACTTGTTGTCCTATCGGATCGGTTCGCCGGCCAACTACGGCTTCGCCGTCCGCAACGGACGCACCCTGCTCGACAACGCCCCCGAGGTCATGTTCTCGCTCGTGCTCAACACCGGAATGACCTCCGGGCTCACCCCCGAGGTCACCAAGGACGCCCGCTCCGACACGTTCCCGTACGTGGTGCCCGCCTGACCGCCGCCGCGCGCCTCTCCGGATCGGCGCGATCCGCCCGTCACGGCGCACCCTGGCCCGACTTCGACCCGTACTCGGCAACCAGCCGGAGCAAGGGGTGAAGCCGCGGTGTGAGGAACCGTCGAATCAACCGGATCCTTGGAGATGCCTTGAGTGACGAGCCCTCCGAGCGGACAGACCCCGAATTCCCCGCCTCCGTGAGGTTGGCGAGGAGGTACCGGAGGCTCCTGCGCAAGCCCGAGGATCCGAAGCAGCCCGCGTTCCTCGAACTGTTCTTCGACCTGGTCTACGTCTTCGCTCTCACCCAACTCACCCACCTGCTGATCGACAACCTCACCTGGCAGGGCGCCTTCGAGGCGCTCGTGCTGCTGCTTGCCCTGTGGTGGATCTGGGTCCTCACGGCCTGGCTGACCGACCAGTTCGACCCGCAGCATCCGGCCGTGCAGTGGCACGTCATCCTGGTCATGATCGCCATCCTGCTGATGGCCATCCTCGTACCCCAGGCGTTCACCGGGCACGGCCTGATGTTCGCGGCTATCTACGTTGTAATCAACTTCGGTCGGGTCCTCTTCGTCCGGCTCGCCGCGCGGGGAACCCAGTTGACCCAACGTGCCACGCGGGCCAGCTTCTGGTTCAGCGTGTCAACGCTGCTCTGGGTCCCCGGGGCGTTCGTCGAAGGGTGGGGACGAGGCGTCCTGTGGCTGCTGGCAGTGGCCGTGGACTACGTCTCGGCGGCGCTGCGCTGGCCCACGCCACGACTTGGCCGGGCACCCGGCTGGGAACTCGCGATCTCCGAGGCCCACCTCGCCGAACGGTACCGACAGGTGTTCATCGTCGCCCTCGGCGAGATCATCCTGATCATGGGCCTGACCTTCTCCGGCACCGGCGCCGCGGGGTTCACACCCGCCCGCACCGCTGTGCTCGTGCTGTCGGCCGTCAGCACCGCCTTGATATGGCGGCTCTACATCTACCGAGCCGGAACCCAACTCGGCCCGGCCATAGCGGCCTCAGCCAACCCCCACCGGCTCAGCCAATGGTGCTCATACCTGCACATGGTCATGGTCGCTGGCATCATCCTGACCGCTGTCGGCTTCACCCTCATCATTGAGAACCCCAGCCAGCGGCCGGTACCGGCATGGATCGCCGGCATTGCCGGCGGCCCCGCCCTGTTTCTGGCCGGGCGCTCCGGCTTCGAATACCTGATCTTCGGACGGGTGACGCCGCCACGGCTGATCGGAATCCTCGTCCTGGCCGCAATCGCGCCCGCTGTGGTCTACCTGCCACCGCAGATCACCTCCGCTGCGGCGACCCTCGTCCTAGCCGCAGTCGCCGCCTTCGACGTGGCCCACGCCCGCCGACACGGGTTGGAACGGCCCGCACCGCCCGCATAGGGGATCGGCAGAACGAGGAAGAAGTCATGTCTCAGTCCAGCGGTACCGGTGTCGGCTCCACCCGCGTCGCCCTGGTGACCGGCAGCTCCGGCGGCATCGGCCATGACATCTGCCGCCGCCTGGCCGCCGACGGCATGAGCGTAATGGTGCACTACGTGGGCAACCCCGACCGCGCGCAGCAGGAAGTCGAGGAGATCGTCGCCGCAGGCGGCACGGCGTCCATCGCGCCCGGGGACGTCGCGAACGAGCAGGAGATGGCGGCACTGTTCGACACCGTCGAGCAGCAGTACGGCGCCGTCGATGTCATCGTCCACACCGCCGGCATCCTGCTGCTCTCGCCGGTGGCCGACTTCAATCTCGACGACCTGGACCGGATGCATCGGACCAACATCCGCGGCACCTTCGTGGTGGACCAGCAGGCGGCCCGCCGGGCCCGCAACGGCGGCGCCATCATCAACTTCTCGACCTCGATCGTGAAGATCGCGCTGCCCACCTACGCCGGGTATGCCGCCAGCAAGGGCGGCGGTCGACGCCGTGACGCTGATCCTGGCTCGCCTAACTGTCGCGGCAAACGGGTTGGCGTTTGGTCTTAGTGCGCTCGCACCCGCAATCTTCGCTGCCGCTCCCGCCCTTCTCAAGGCAAAAGCAGACCAGAGTCAGCGACTGGAGAAGGTAAAGACTCACAAGCTTTTCTTTCTCTACGCGGTGCAGTCGAGCGTTTCAGGTAGGTAAGCAGACTAACGCGAGGAACATCCATCCTGTCTGCCGTCGACCCGCCCTCCGGGGAGCGGGCCGCCGCCCGGCCCGCCACGTCAAGCGGACCTTGACGCAGGTCCGGACGCTGGCGGGTCGGGCGGTGGTCTGCTCGGCTTGCCCGGGTCGATAGCAGGCGGGATGGCCTACCGCAACCACCCACGGACCGCGACCCGCCGACGGCGCCCCGGCCATCCTGGAGCCGGAGCGCCTCCGCCGGAGGCGCCCTTACCGCAACCCCGCGACCGCCGGCAGCTCGCCGACGCAGCCGGCGTCCGCTCCCCTACGCCGCGGGGGTCATGGCCGCGCGGCCCGGCCGGCTGCCGGCCCACGACCTCACCCGTCAACGGCCTGTCGTTCTGCGGCGGCCCTCTGGGCCCTCCGCGGTCCGCGCCAGCCGACGGGCACAGGCGGGCCGGAGCGCAGCGACAGCGGAGCGCAGGCCCGCGCCCAGGCGGCGGCGCGTGCGGCCCGTCAAGGGCCGCCTTGATCGATGTAAGGAAAGTTCTCCCACTCGGCCGGCGGCCGGCCGGGCCTCGCCCTGTAAAGATGACGGCATGGACCGCTTCGAGGGCCGGTGCTGGCTGGACTGGTGGGCGAACTCCTCCACCCTGCTCGGCAGCGTCGAGGTGGCCGTCGTAATTGCCGCCGTCACCGGCGGCTGTAAGGCCGACGGTCGCCTGGTCAGCGAGAGCGACGATGACCGAGAGGCTTTTGCATTCCTGTGCGAACTCGACCCCGTCTTCACGCTGCGATTCGAAGACGAGAACGTAGTCGCCGTGACCGTTCATCCCACGGATGAGCATCGCCGCTTCAGCCTCACCGAATACACCGGTCCGGTCCAGCGATCGGTCGTCAACCGCATCGCTCTGTAGGCAGCGCCGAACCTGATTGGCTCGACAGCAGTTTCACGGCACGTTGACGTGTCGGTACCCGGTGCTACTCTGACCCTCGTCGAGCACACCAGCGCGGCCTTCCTGCCGAACCGCTGGACTCGATGTCAGAGATGCCGAGCGGCCTTCTGCCGCTGATGCGGGCCACGTCCCGCCGGCTCTCGATCGCACCGGCTCTCATGCCGTCCGAATCCGCTGAGCGGCCCAGCATGGTCTTCCCTGCCGTCCACGATGGCCTCGGATTCGCACACCTCCACGGGTGGGGGCAGCCTGCGGCAACCCGCCGGATGCCGACATCCCAGGCTCCCCACCCGTGTCGGCCCATTCGCCAGGTCCACGAGCGTGAAAGGACATGACCGATCGGCGGGAAGTGGCGACCACGATTCCGCCCTCCGGCGTCAGCCGCCCTCTCGGCGGTGCCAGGAGACCCGACGAACACCACCAGCGGACACCCGTCCACGGCTGGTGGTGCTTCGTCTCCCGTCCCTGCCACCCCCGGAAGAGGAGACAGTCGTGTCCACCATCCCGCTCACCATCCACCCGCTCGGTCTCGCCGTCGGCCGGGACGCCCAGGTCCTGCGCCGCGCCGCCATGCCGGAGTTCTCCGGCTGGTTGGAGCACACCCGCCCGGCGGGCGGCTGTGCTCGCCCGATCCGCCTCACCGGCACGATCGCCGCCGTCGACCGAGGCACCGGCCGTATCACCGGCCAGCTGCACACCGACGAGCTGCCCGACCGGACGCTCTACAAGGCGTGCGGCAACCGCCGCGAATCGGTGTGCCCGGACTGCGCCTGGGTCTACCGGGGCGACGCTTACCAAGTCGTCTGTCGCGGGCTGACCGGCGGAAAGGGCGTCCCCGACTCGGTCGGCCGGCATCCGGTCGTCTTCGCCACCTTCACCGCCCCGTCCTTCGGCCCGGTCCACCGCCGCCACGTCGCCCGCCACACCTGCCGCAACCGGCGACGCTGCGACTGCCGGCCCGCGCCCTGCCGCGCCCGCAGCAACGCCGGCACCTGCCCGCACGGGCAGTCCGCGGCGTGCTTCGCCCGCCACGACGCCGACGATCCGCGGCTCGGCCGGCCGTTGTGCCTGGACTGCTACGACCACGCCCACCAGGTCGTCTGGAACTACTTCTCCGGTGAGCTGTGGCGGCGCACCAAGCAGGCCGCCGACCGCTATCTCGCCGCGCTCTGCCGCCAACGCGGCATCCCAAAGGTCGGCATCGTCACCGCCTCCGGCAAGGTCCGCTGGGCCACCCGTGCGGGTGTCGCACGGAAAGGCCGCCGAGATGCAGCGCCGGGCAGCGGTGCACTTTCACGTCCTACTACGCCTCGACGGCGTCGACTCGGACGACCCGGACGCTCTCGTGCCGCCGCCGGCCGGCATCACCGTCGACGACCTGGAGGCCGCCGTCCACGACGCTGCTCGGCGGATCACCGTCACCACGCCCCCGCACCCGGACCAGCCGCAAGGCTGGCTGGTCGCCTGGGGAGAGCAGGTCGACGTCCGACTCATCAACAGCACGAGCGGCGAGCTGACCGACGGCAAGGTCGCCGCTTACCTCGCCAAGTACGCCACCAAGGCCACCGAAGCCACCGGGCACTCCTCCAACCGCCTCGCCCCGGCCACCATCGACGACTACGCCGACCCCGAAGGCGACCACACCGCCCGCCTCATCGACGCCTGCTGGCGCCTGGGCCGCCCCACCCACACCGACGCCGCCAACGGCGCCACAACCACCGACGACCGTCAAGACAGCCTTGACACCGAACCGCGCCCCTATGCAGGGCTGCGGCGCTGGGCGCACATGCTCGGCTTCGGCGGCCACTTCCTCACGAAAGCCCGCCGCTACTCCGTCACCTTCAACCTGCTCCGCGACAATCGCGCCACCTACCGGCGCACGGAAGCTGAAGAACCCGCAGACACGATCTGCGTCGGCACCCTGACCTACATCGGGTCGGGCTGGCTAACCGAAGGCGACGCCCTTCTCGCCAACACCGCCGCCCGGCAACGCCGCGAGAGCACACGTATCGGCCGGGAAGAACTCGCCCACGAAGCCTGGCTCACCGGAGCCGCCGCATGACCCACGACCTCCGCCCCCGCTGGTACTCGCCAGCCGAGGTCGCCGTGCTGCTCGGCTTCGGCATCTCCAAGGGCAAGATGAAGATCGCCACCGGCGAGCTGCGCTCCATCAAGGACGGCAAGTACCGGCGCATCCTCCCCGAATGGGTCGATGACTACATCCTCGAACAGGTCGAACGCCAGGAGGCCGCCTGATGCCCGGACGCGCACGAGCCAACGGCGAAGGCTCCATCTTTCCCTACCGCAACGGCTTCGCCGCCTACGTCTGGGTCACCAAGCGGGACGGCCGGCGCAACCGGAAATACGTCTACGGCAAGACGCGCGAGGCCGTCCACGAAAAGTGGATCAAGCTGCACCAGCAGGCGAAGCAGGGGCCGGTGGCGACGAGCGTCCCGACGGTGGGCAGCTTCCTCACGTGGTGGCTGGCCGAGATCATCCAGCCGAACCGGGCGCCGTTGACCTACGCGACCTACGAGACGTTCGTCCGCCGCTACATCGCCCCCGGCCTCGGGGCGAAGCGGCTCGACCGGCTCCAGTCGCGGGACGTGCAGACGTGGATCAACCAGATAGCTCGCACCTGCCAGTGCTGCGCCCAGGGCAAGGATGCCGCCCGGCCGAAGCACAAGCGGCGCTGCTGCGCGCTCGGCCGCTGCTGCCAGGCCGTCCCGTCGACACGCACGGTCAGCGACATCCGGGCCGCACTGCGGGCCGCCCTCACTCACGCACAGGCCGAAGACCTCATCGCCAAGAACCCGGCCGTGCCCGTCACCCTGGCCACGGTTCGCCGCCGGCGGGGCAAGTCATGGTCGAGCGACGAGGCCCGCAAGTTCCTTGAATCGGCCCGCGCCGACGAGGATCCGCTCTACGCCGCCTACGCCCTGGTCCTCGTCACAGGCCTGCGCAAGGGCGAGGCCCTGGGACTGAGGTGGGAGGACGTCGACCTCGACGCCGGAGAGCTGACCGTCGGCCGCCAGCTCCAACGCGTACGCGGGCAGCTCCTACACCGCGACACCAAGACACAGGCATCCGACGCCACCCTCCCACTGCCCGACATCTGCCTGACCGCCCTCAAGCTCAGACAGGAACAACGCGACGAGGCCCGAGCAACAGCCGGCAAGGCGTGGCACGAAACCGGATTTGCATTTACCACTCGCTATGGCACACCCATCGAGCCGCGCAACTTCCAACGGTCGTGGCAGACAAGGTGCGACAAGGCGAAGGTCAAGCTGATCACCGTCCACGACGCCAGGCGCACCTGCGCCACGCTGCTTGCCGATCTCGACGTCCATCCCAGAGTCGCCATGCAGGTGCTCCGGCACGCCCGCTTCTCCGTGACGATGGAGATCTATACCCAGGTATCGACCAAGGCGACCAGAGACGCCCTCAAACGCCTCGGCGATTCACTCGGCCGCTGACGCCGTTGCTGTACTTAGCTGCTGTACGGCAGCAGAAAGGCCACCTCCCGAACCCGGGAAGTGGCCTTTGACCTGCGTGGGCGATACTGGGATCGAACCAGTGACCTCTTCGGTGTGAACGAAGCGCTCTCCCGCTGAGCTAATCGCCCTCAGCGCCGATGACTCTACCTGATCCACTAGCCGGACCAAAAACCCGGGGGTCAGTGCGTCGCGAGGTAGTGCAGGACGCGGGCGACGAGGTCGATGCCGAGGCTGTACTTGAGCGACAGCCACACCACCACGGACACGAAGACCAGGCCGACGGCGCCGAGCAGGAAGCGCACGCCGAGTGACCGACTGGTCACCCATCGGGTCCAGGCCTGGACGTTGCGGCGGGTGAAGGCGAGCAGCCGGCGGGCCCAGTGGAACTCGACGGCCCAGACACCGAGGCCGGCGATGACCAGCAGCCACCCGGGTCCGGGCAGCGGGATGAGGGCGATACCGACGGTGACGATGAGCGCGCCGAGGACGCCGATGAAGATCTTGAGGGCGACCCGGCCGGTGGGGTTGGCCCGGATCAGCTCGAGGGTGGTGTGCAACCGCCCCCGCCAACCGCTGCGGCGCCGCTCCAGGAGAGCACCCCGGGAACCGCGTTCGACTGGCACCTCGTACCCCCGCCTTTCGGCTGTTCGGGCCGCTCCTTTCGGTGGGTCGGCCGTGGTCACGAAGGGTTCCTCAGTGGAGCCGAGGACCATTTCCACCCCCAGTGTCGCCCGGGACCGTCACCCCTGCTGAGGACTGGACGTTACCGGAGTAAGTCGACGACTGAACCACCCGTTGCCGGGCGGGATCACGGACTGGGCGAAGCGGAAATCCTACAAGAATTTTCACATTCTCGAAGGCGTTCCGAACCCCTTCCCACCACTGGGTGAAGTCAGCGTATGGCGGAGCGTAGCCAGGAGTAGCACCTGAGTATGGGAAAAGCGGGACACGCGCGTTCCGCAGCGGTGCCGGGGGGAGAACGTCCATGAGTGTCATCCGACCGACGACCGTAGAGGTCGAGACGTCGCTAAGGCTCGTCGCGCCTGACGCCACCGCCTTGCCGGTGCGTGCCAGTCTGCGTTACGACCCTGCTGACCCGTATGCGGTCCATGTCCTGTTCCATGCCGAATCTGCCGGCGGAGAGGCGGTGAGCTGGTCGTTCGCCCGCGAACTGCTGGTCACCGGGCTCGACGAGCCGGCCGGCATCGGCGACGTCCGGGTGTGGCCCTGGGCCACCCCACGCGGGGACTTCGTCGCCCTCGCGCTGTCGTCCCCGGACGGCAACGCCCTCTTCGAGGTCCCGCGCAGCGTTCTCGTGCGCTTCCTGCGCCGGACCTACGTCGTCGTCCCGCGCGGCCGCGAGGCCGAGCACCTGGACGTCGACACGGCGGTGAACCGGCTGCTCGCCGGCCGCTGACGACGCACCCCGGGGCCGCGCGGATCTGCCGAGTCCGCGCGGCCCCGGGCCGTCATCGGGTACGACGTCAGCCGCGCGTCGTGATCCCACCGTCGACCGGGATCACCGCTCCGGTCAGGTACGCCCCGGCCCGCGACGACAGGTAGATCGCGGTCCCCGCCATGTCCTCGGGACGGCCGATCCGGCCCAGCGGCACCTGCTGCTCGATGGCGGCCCGGGACGCCGGGTCGTCCAGCGCGAAGGCCATCATCTTGCTCTCGAACGGCCCCGGCGCGATCGCGTTGACCGTGATCTGCTCGCCGGCTAGCTGGTGGGCGAGGCTGCGGGTGAGCATGTGCACGGCGGCCTTGGTGGCGGAGTAGGCGTACACCTCCATCCACGGCACCCGGAGCCCGTCGATCGAGCCGATGTTGATCACGCGGGCCGGGTCGTCGGCGGTGGCTGCCGCGCGCAGCGCCGGCAGCAGGCCGGTGGTGAGCCGGAAGACGGCCTTGACGTTGACCGCCCAGAGCTTGTCGAAGGCGCCCTCCGGGTACGACTCCAGCGGCGCGCCCCAGGTGGCGCCGGCGTTGTTCACCAGCACGTCCAGCCGGTCCCCGGTGCGCTCGCGCACGGCCGCGGCCAGCCCCAGCGCGCCCTCGTCGTGGCTCAGGTCGGCGGGGATCGCCTCGCACGAGCCCTCGGCGGCCAGCTCCCTGGCCACGGTCTCGCAGACGTCGGCCTTCCGCGAGGAGATGATGACCTTCGCGCCGGCCTGCACGAAGCCCCGGGCGATCATCAGCCCGATCCCTCGTGACCCACCGGTGACCAGGACCGTCTTGCCTTCGACCGAGAACAGATCCGTCATGCCCATCCCATCGCGAGTCGGCGGTGGTCGCGGGTCGGTCCGGCGGTCCGGCGACCCTGACGCTACCGCCCGGTAACCTAACCGTCCCGCGTCCGGGGCGACAAGACCCGGCGCGACCGGCGGAAACGTCGAGATGCAAGATGCACCGCCGCCGGTTAACGTCGGGACGATGGTCACTACCGGACAGCTCACCCCGGCCAGCCGTACCGACCTGCCTCCCGCCCGGCCCGGTGCCGACGAGATCGTCACCGGAGCTCTCGCCGAGCTCGGGCCCGAGCCCGGCTGGCCCCGCCCGGTCCTGCTCGCCGCCGAGCTGCTGATCCTGGTCACCGGCGGTCACGGCACCGCCGAGCTGGACTTCCGGGCGCTGCCCTGCCGCCCCGGCACCCTGCTGCGAGTCCGCCCCGGCCAGGCGCTGCGCTGCCTCGGCCCCCACCTAGACGCGACGGTGGTGCGCTGGGGAGCCGGGACGCTGCGCGGGCTGGACGTCGACCCGGACGCGGTGCCGGCGTACCGGCAGCTCGCCGGCGAGGACGAGGACGCGGTGATCAGCGAGGTGACCCAGCTGGCGGTGGACGCCGACCGGCACGCCGGGGTACCCGCCGCCGCAGCGCTGCTGCGTCACCAGCTCGCCGTGCTGCTGCTGCGGCTGAGCCTGCTCCCGGTCGCCGAGGACCAGCCGGCGCACCGCGCGGAGGCGGAGACCTTCCGCCGGCTCTGCCGCGAGGTGGAACGCGACTACCGGCACACCCGCCGGGTGGAGGACTACGCCGCCCGGATCGGCTGCTCGGTGCGTACGCTCACCCGCGCCTGCCTGGCGGTGACCGGCCGCAGCGCCAAGCAGGTGATCGACGAGCGGGTGGCGTTGCAGGCGTGCCGGCTGCTCGCCGCCACCGACGAGCCGATCTCCCGGATCGGCCGCCGGCTGGGCTTCCCCGAGCCGACCAACTTCGGCCGCTTCTTCACCCGCGAGGTCGGGGTGAGCCCCGGCGCCTTCCGGGCCGCCCGGGAGCGGCCGATCCCGGTCCGCGTGGTGCGCCCCCGTCCGCCCGCCGACTCCCCCGCCCGACCCGGCCGGGCATGATGGCAGCGTGCAGATCTCCGCGCGCGGCGACTACGCGGTTCGGGCCGCACTGAGCCTGGCCCAGGCGTACCCCCGCCTGCTGTCCACCCAGGCCATCGCGACGGAGCAGGACATGCCCCGCAAGTTCCTGGAGGCCGTGCTGGCGGACCTGCGCCGGGCCGGGATCGTCCGGGCGCAGCGCGGCGCGGAGGGCGGCTACACCCTGGCCCGGCCGCCGCGCGAGCTCACCGTAGGGCAGATCCTGCGGGCCGTCGACGGCCCGCTGGCCGGGGTACGCGGGCTGCGCCCCGAGGAGACCAGCTACGCGGGCGCGGCGGAGAACCTGCCCCGGCTGTGGGTGGCGGTGCGCGCCTCGGTCCGTCGGGTGGTCGACGAGGTGAGCCTCGCCGAGCTGGTCAGCGGCCGGCTCCCCGCCCACGTCCGCAAGCTGACCGCCCTCCCCGACGCCTGGGAACCCCGCTGACGCCTAGCCCGGCCACCCGGGCTCGACACCGTCCATCGCAGACCCGGACCGGTTTCGCGGGACACCGTTTCGGGCATGTTCGATGCCGCAGAGGCAGGGAGAGACGAGAGGAGCCCCACGATGGGCATCGTGTTCCGCAAGCGGCAGAAGTTCGGCCCGCTGATCCTGAACTTCACCGAGAACGGCTTCTCCTCCTGGAGCGTCAAGATCGGCAAGTGGTCGTGGAACTCCCGCACCCGCGCCCACCGCGTGGACCTGCCGGGGCCGCTGTCCTGGAAGCAGGACAAGTCCCGGGCGTGATGTCCCGAGGTCGAGCGGGGTGCCGGTGAATCACCGGCACCCCGCTCGGCGTCCGGCTTGGCCGTTCCGCCGACACCGGGGGCGCGACCCAGGACAATCGCCGCATGGCCAACGAGTCCTTCCGGCGGGAGCGGCGGCGCGCCGCGGTGGCCATCGCCCTGCTGCTGGTCGCCTACTTCGCCGTTCCCGTGGAGCCGGACCCGAACGGGCTGCGGCTCGCCCTGCGCTCGGTCGCCACCCTGGTCCTGGTGATTGTGGTGGCGTTCCTGGTCACCGGCCAGGTCCGCCGCCAGCTCGCCCTCGAACAACCGACCGGCGACGCGGAGACCCGGGCGCTGATCCGGCTCGCCGTCGCGCTGATCGCCGGCCTGCTGGTCTTCGCGCTCGCGGACTACGTCGTGGCGAACACCCGCCCCGGCGAGTTCAGTGGCCTGCGAACCCGGATCGACGCGCTCTACTTCGCCCTGACCACCCTGACCACGGTCGGCTACGGCGACGTGCACGCCCAGGGGCAGGTCGCCCGGGTGGTGGTCTGCGTACAGATGATCTTCAGCATCGGGGTGATCGCGACCGGGGCGTCCATCGTGGTCAAGCAGATGACCCAGCGCCCCCGGCCGGAGCGGCGCTGACCACCACGTCGCCGCCGAGCCGGCCGTGCTCGGGCTCCCGGGTCACCGCCCCGGCGGCGAGCAGCGAGGCCAGCGCCCGGTTCGCGTCGGCGGCCCGGTAGACCGTCGAGGTGGCTGCGAAGCGGCGCAGCTCGGCAACCGTACGCGGGCCGGAGCGGGTGAGCTCGGCGAGCAGCTCCCGGCGCAGCGGGCCAGGGTCCGGGTCGAGGCTGATGTCGAGCAGCCGCCCCGCCGGGTCGGCCGGATCGCGGTAGCGGACGCCGGCGTACTCGTCGACCGCCCAGAGCGCGTCCTTGAGCGCTTCGAGACCCTTGTCGGAGGCGGTGGCGTAGCCCAGCAGCCGGGCCGGCCCACCGTCCGCGGGGACCAGCTCGACCTCGGTGACCAGCGGGAACCCGGCAGCGGTCAGGGCCGGCCGGACGGGTCGCCCCGGCGCGGTGACCAGCAGCAGCTCGGCCGGCCGGCCGGCGGCCACGGCGGCCAGCAGGGCCGGGTCGGGATCGCCGCCGTCGACCACGGCCAGCAACGGGGCGCCGGCCGCGCCGGCGGCCTTGAGCGCCACCGGCAGCCGGTCCGGGTGGCCGGGCACCACGTGCACCGCCACCTCCGCCGGCAGGGCGGCCTCGGCCGCGCCGAGCCGGGCCGGCAGCTCCGCGCCGCCCTCGGCGAGCACCAGCACGGTCAGCCGCCGGCCGCGCAGCCGGTCGGCGAACTCGGCCACCACCCGCAACGCGGCCTCCGCGCCGCCGGTGTCGCTCCCGGCGTACGCGAGGGCCAGGGTGGCCCGGCGGGAGCGGTGCATCGCTCCCGGCAGCCAGTGGTCGAGCTGCCGGACGAGCAGCTCGCGCAGGACGGCTTCGGTCGACATGGTGCCGTTCTACCGCACCGGCGCCCCGGCCCGCGCGGCGGTGGGTCAGGCGGGGATGGAGATGCCCACCCCGCCGCGGGTCTGGCCGCCGTAGCGCTGCCGCTCCCGGTCGAGGTCGAGCCGGCCGATCCGCTTGCGGGCCGCGAGGGCGTCGTCGTCGAGCAGGTCGGCGGGGACGATCCAGACGATCTCGAATTCGAGGCCGTCCGGGTCCTGGCCGTAGAGGCTCTTGGTGGTGCCGTGGTCGGAGGCGCCGACCAGGGCGCCGGCGGCGGAGAGCCGCTCGGCGGTGGCGGCCAACTCGTCCAGTGTGTCGAGCTCCCAGGCCAGGTGGTAGAGGCCGACGGTGGCCCGGCCGGCCGGGGACGGACCGGCGGCGGCGCCGATCTCGAACAGGCCGAGGTCGTGGTCGTTGGTGGAGTCGGGCGCCTGGAGGAAGGCGGCGCCCCGGAACCCGTCCGGCGTCATCGACACCGGGCGGAAGCCCAGCACGTCGCGGTAGAAGGCGACGCTGCGCTCGAGGTTGCGGACGTAGAGCACGGCGTGGTTGAGGCGGTGGATTCCCATGCCACCGACGGTACCCCGATTTGGTTGAGCGTTCAACAACCTCGGCTATGATGGTCGTCATGACCCGGTGGCTGGACCCCGACGAACAGCGGACCTGGCGCGCCTTCCTCGCCGCCAGCCGGGCGCTGATGGACACCCTCGACCGCGAGCTGCAACGCGACGCGGGGATGCCGCACGCCTACTACGAGATCCTGGTCCGGCTCTCCGAGGCCCCCGAGCGCCGGCTGCGGATGAGCGAACTGGCCGAGGCCACCGGCTCCTCGCGCAGCCGGCTCTCGCACGCCGTCGCCCGCCTCGAGGCGGCCGGCTGGGTCCACCGGCAGGACTGCCCCACCGACCGGCGGGGCCAGATCGCCGTGCTCACCGACGCCGGCTTCGCCACCCTCGCCGCCGCCGCGCCCGGCCACGTCGAGGGGGTACGCCGGCACCTCTTCGACGCCCTGAGCCCGGCCCAGGTGGACCAGCTCCGGCGGATCAGCGAGACCCTCGCCGACCACCTGACCGGATCCTGACCAAACTGATCCACTCCAGGGGTTGTACTTACCGTCGTCGGATGAGCACGATGGGACGTGTCCTCCGGCTTCGGTGAACTGACTGTCCAGGCGCACCACCTGGTGTCCGAGGGCGACCTCGCCGGTGCCCAGCGGCTGCTCGCCGACGCGCTGACCGACGCCGATCCGCGTCCCGCCAACGCCTCCCCCGAGCTGGCCGACGCCGCCGGCCTGCAGGCCCGGGTGCTGATCGCCCTCGGCGAGCCGCACTCGGCGCGCGGCTGGGCCGCCTTCGCGTACGCGGCGGCCACCCGGCTGTACGGCCAGTCGGACGAGCGCACCGTGACCGCCGCCGCCACCCTCGCCGCCGTGCTGCACCGGGTGGGCAGCGACGCCCGGGCCGCCCGGCTCTACTCCGACGTCATCATCGAACTGACCGCCCACGACGGCCCGGAGTCGCAGCGGGTGCTGGCCGCGCACGCCGACCTGGCCACCGTGGAGTACGCCCGGGGCCAGTGCGAGGTCGCCCGGGACCACCTCCAGGACGCCTGGGAGCTGCACCGGGAGGTGTACGGCGACGGCCACCCCAGCGGGATCAAGATGCTGGCCAAGCTCGGCGCGATGGAACGCGACTGCGGCCGGTACGCCGAGTCCCACGAGCACCTGACCCTCGCCGAGGAGCTGTGCTCGCTGCACCTGGCCCCCGACGACCCGCTCGCCGCGCAGGTGGCCGCGCTGGCCCGGGCGGCCGCCGACCCGGACCACGTCTGCGTCGCGCCGGATCCACCGGCCCGCGAGACGCCGGTGGTGCCCGGCGCCCGGATCCCCCCGGCCGCCGAGGGGCCGCCGGAGCCGCTGCTCCCCCAGCCGCCGGACACCGAGCCGCCGCCGGAGCAGCTGCTCTACTACCCGCCGGACCGTGCCGAGCCGGCCGAGGCGGCGCACGTGCCCACCCCGCGTACGCCGCCGGACGCCGACGACGACCTCGCCGGGGCGACGGACGACTGGTGGCCGCCGGAGGAGCCGCCCCTCGACGACCGGGCCGCCGCGGAGTGCGCGCTGCCACCGACCGTGGTCGGCCTGACCGGGGACGAGCCGGCCGGGGTACGCCGCGTGCCCGGGGCCACCGAACCCGAGCCGCCGTCGCCCTACCTGCCGGTGCACGTGCCCCGCGCGCCCGCGCCCGAACGCCGGGCCACGCCCTGGCTGCCGCTGGTGGTGGCCGGGGTGATCGTGGCCCTGCTGCTCGGCACGATCGCGGTGGTGGCCGGGGTGTCCCGGGTGGACCGCTCCCGCGGCAACCCGACGCCGGCCCGCACCACCGCCGGCGCGTCGCCGAGCGGCACCCCCGCCGCGCCCACCGGCACGCCGGTGGCCACTCCCGCCGCCCCGGGCACCCCGCCCGGACGGGTCCGGCTCACCGACCGGCGGGACAGCATCGTGCTGAGCTGGACGTACCCGGCCGGCGCGGAGGGGCCGGTCGTGATCGCCGGGGGCCGCTCGCGGGACACCCAGCACACCTTCGAGGAGCTGCCGGCCGGCAGCGACAGCTACATCGCGTACGGGCTGAACCGCAGCCAGGACTACTGCTTCACCGTCGCGGTGGTCTGGTCCACCGACACCGTCGCCCGGGCCGCCCCCGTCTGCACCCGGCGGGGCTGATCCCGCACCGGCCGGTGCGGTTACCTTTCCCCGTGCGAATGCGGACCGAGGGTAAGTGGCCCGACGGGCTCAGGCGTGTAAGAGACGTGGGACGTGAGCACGCACAATTCGCAGAGTTCTACCAGGTCCATCGTGCCGCCTGCCTGAAGGCAGTGGTGGCAGCCACGGGCGATCGCCTGGGCGCTGAAGATCTGGTGGCAGAGGCCTTCACCAGGGCCTGGATGTCCTGGCGAAAGGTCAGCCGACACCCGGCCCCACAGGCATGGGTGGTGCGCACCGCCCTGAACCTGAGGGTGTCGGCGTGGCGGCGACGCCGTCGCGAGGTCGCCCTGGCGGACGGGCATGACGTGGCGGTTGCCCCGGACGTCGGAGGAGTGGACGCGACGCTGATGGCGGCGCTGCGGGGCCTGCCCGTCCGCCAGCGCGAGGTGATCGCGTTGCGGGCTTTCCTGGACCTGGACACCCGGACCACCGCTCAGGTGCTCGGCATCGCTGCGGGAACCGTCACCGCTCACCCTGTCCCGGGCCGTCGCGACGCTGCGCGGCCAACTCGTACCTGCCGAGACCATGGAGATCAAGCAGTGAGAGACCAAGACGTACTGCGGGTCGTGTCGGACGGCCTGTCCAGCCTGGACCTGGACCGGCCGGCCGAGGAGATCATCGCCTCGGGCAACACACGGCGCCGGCGGCGGTTGGCCGCGGTGTCCGGGGCCGGGATGGCGCTCGCCGCCGGGCTGGCCGTGGCCGTACCGCTCGCCGGCTCGGGACCCGCCGCGCCGCCGACCGCGGAGCGGCCGGCCAGCATGGCCCCGGCAAACCTGGCCGCATTCTCGGTGGTCGGCAACCCCAACGGCACGGTGACCCTCACGCTGTCGCTGAAGCGGCTCGCCGACCCGGACGCGGTCCGCGAGGCGCTGTCCGGAGCCGGCGTGCCGGCGGAGGTCAGGGTCGGCTCGGTCTGCTACTCCGTGCCTCCCCCGGGGCACCTGGAGCGGGTCTTCTCCGACAGGATGGAGGACGGGAAACTGCTCCTGGTGATCACCCCGTCGGGCATCCCGAAGGGCGCCGTGGTGAGCATCGGGTACAAGGACTCCGACGGCCCGGTGCAGTTCGGTATTGCGTGGAAGAACAAGCTGATCTGCCCCCACCTGTAGCCATCCCGCACTTCACGTCCATGACAACACGCCTGCCGCGGGCCGACGCCGCACTGCTGGCGACGTCGGCCCGCGACCGTTGGTGGCCTCCGCTCTAGTCCGCCTCGGGCTCGGCCAGCGCCGGCAGCCGTACGCTCACCCGCAGCCCGGACCCGACGCCGGCCCCGGCGTCGGCGAGCTCGACGCGGCCGCCGGCCCGGCGGACCAGCTCCCGCACGATGGCCAGACCCAGCCCCGCGCCGCCGTCGTCCCGCGCCCGCGCGTCGTCCAGCCGGGTGAACCGCTCGAAGACCCGCTCCCGGTCGGCCGCCGGGATCCCCGGCCCGTCGTCGGTCACCGTCACCACGTGGTACGCCCGCTCCCCCGGCCCGGCCAGCCGCGAACCGGGCACCGGCCCGTCCGGGTCCGGTCCGGTCACCGCGAGCAGCACCTCGCCGCGGGCGTGCCGCAGCGCGTTGTCCACCAGGTTGACCAGCACCCGGCGCAGCTCGGCCGGGTCGCCCTCGGTCCACACCGGCCCGGCCGGCGGCACGAGCCGCAGCGGCGGGGACGGGTAGCGGTACGCCACGCCGCGCAGCAGCTCACCCAGCTCGACCGGGCCGACGGTACGCAACGGCGCGCCCGGCCGGCCCGGCTCCTCGTCGAGGCGGGCCAGCAGAAGCAGGTCGTCGACCAGCCGGCCGAGCCGTTCGGTGTCGGCGAGCAGGTCGTCCGCGACCGCCGGCCAGTCCGTCGCGTCGCCCAGCCGGCGGGCCACCTCCAGCTCGGTCCGCATGTTGGTCAGCGGGCTGCGCAGCTCGTGCGCGGCGTCGGCGACGAACGCCCGCTGCCGGGCCCGGGCGGCGGCCAACCGGTCCAGCATGTCGTTGAGGGTGACCGCCAGCCGGTGGATCTCGTCCCGGGCCCCCGGTACGGGCAGCCGGCCCGGCCCGGCCCGGTCGGTGATCTCGGCGGCGCCCCGGCGCAGCGCCTCCACCGGGCGCAGGGTCGCGCCGACCACCCGCCAGGCGACCACGGCCAGCCCGGTGACCAGCAGCGGGAAGCCCACCAGCAACAGGGTCCGGACCACGTGCAGGCTGTGCCGGACGTCGGTCATCGACTTGGCCACCAGCACGGTGAGCGGGTCGGCCGGGCTGCCCGCCGGCACCGTCACCACCCGCACCGGGCCGGTGAGCCCGACCCGCCGCCCGTCGACCACGAGGCGCTGGCGCTGCCCGGCGCGCAGCTGGTCGGAGCGGAGCATCGGCACCAGCCGGTCGGCGTCGATGGAGGCGGCCCGGATCCGGCCCTGCCCGTCCAGCACCTGCACCCGTAGCTGCCCGCCGGCCACCGGCAGTGGGTCCGGCAGGGCGTCGGAATCGGCCAGCAGCGCCACCGCGTCCGCGGTCCGCAACGCCTCGGCGTCGACCGAGCGTTGCAACGTCCAGCCGAGCGCGCCGAGCAGCAGGATGCCGCCGAGCGCCAGCCCGACGCTCAGCCCGGCCACCCCGATCACCAGCAGCCGGGCCCGCAGGCCGAGGCTGGGCAGCCTCCCGCGCCAGCCGGTCATGTGCCGAGCCGGTAGCCGGCGCCCCGGACCGTCTCCAGGCGGTCCCGGCCGATCTTGCGGCGCAGGTAGCCGACGTAGACCTCGACGGCGTTCGGGGCGGTGTCCAGGCTGGCGTCCCAGACGTGGTCCAGCAGCTCGGTCTTGGAGACCACCTCGCCGGCCCGGCGCATCAGGTAGTCGAGCAGCGCGTACTCGCGGGCGGTCAGGGCCACCTCGACGTCGGCCCGGGTCACCCGCCGCCGCGCCGGGTCCAGGCGCAGGTCGCCGACGGTGAGCACGGCCGGGCGTTGCGGCGCGCCCCGGCGCAGCAGCGCCCTGAGCCGGGCCAGCAGCACCACGTACGAGAAGGGCTTGGTGAGGTAGTCGTCGGCGCCGCAGTCCAGCCCGTCGGCCTGGTCGTACTCGCCGTCCTTGGCCGACAGCATGAGCACCGGCAGCCAGTGCTCCTCGGCGCGCAGCCGGCGCACCACCTCGTACCCGGAGAGGCCGGGCAGCATCACGTCGAGGATCATCGCGTCGTACTCGCCGTGCCGGGCGGCGTCCAGGCCGGCCGGGCCGGTGGACTCGACGTCCACCGCGAACCCCTCCGCCTGGAGACCCCGGCACAGCGCGGCCGCGAGCCGCGACTCGTCCTCCACCACCAGCAAACGCACCCGTCCAGGGTGCCACCAGGTGACACCCCCTAGGGATTCTCCTCAGCGCGCTCACAGCGGCCGGAATGCAGCATTACCGTCAGGAGGTGTACACCATGTCCGTACTGAAGAACCGAGCCGCGCTGCGCTGGCTGGTCCCGGTGACCGCGGGGGTCGTCGTGATCGGAGGCGGCGTCGCCGTCGGCACGTTCGCCGCCACCGCCGACCCGGCCCTGCCGCCGCGGACCGCCGCGCAGCTCTTGGAGGATCTGCGCACGTCCCGCCTCGACGGCCTCTCCGGCACCGTCGTGCAACGCGCCGACCTCGGGCTGCCGCCGCTGGCCAACCTGGCCGGCATGGCCGGCGGCGACGAGCTGACCAGCCTGGTCACCGGCACCCACACCCTGCGGGTCTGGTACGCGGGTCCGGACCGGCAGCGGCTGGCGCTGGTCGACACGCTCGGGGAGCGGGACGTGCTGCGCAACGGCCGCGACCTGTGGACGTGGAGCAGCCGCACCAACACCGCGTCGCACCGGACGCTGCCGACGGACGACGCGGACCTGTCCTCCGCGCCGGCCACCCCGGCCGACGCCGCCGACCGGGCCCTCGCGGCGATCGACCCGAGCACCGCGGTGACCGTCGGCCGCTCCGCCACCGTGGCCGGCCGGAGCGTCTACGAGCTGGTGCTCACCCCGCGCGACAAGGACTCCCTGGTGCACCAGGTGCGGATCGCGCTGGACGCGAAGGAGCACGTGCCGCTGCGGTTCGAGGTGCTCGCCGACGGCGCCGACGAGCCGGCCTTCGAGGTGGCCTTCACGCAGGTGGACTTCCGCGCCCCGGAGGCGGACCAGTTCCGGTTCAACCCGCCGGCCGGCGTGAAGGTGACCGAGGAGAAGGCCGGCGCGCCCGGCAAGGAGAAGGACCTGCCGACCGACCGGCGGCCGGACGGCTCGGACGTGCGTACGGTCGGGACCGGCTGGACCACGGTGCTGGTGGCGCCTCTCGACAAGGCCGGCCCGGGCGGCGGCGCCGACGCGACCGCGCTGCCGCGGGAGCCGGACCGGGGCGGGCCGGCGGCCGGGGCGGACCGCCCGGGCGCCGACGTGGCCGGGCTGCTGGACGCGCTGCCGAAGGTGAGCGGGGACTGGGGCAGCGGCCGGCTGCTCACCTCGAAGCTGTTCAGCGTGCTGCTCACCGACGACGGGCGGGTGCTGGCCGGGCTGGTCACCCCGGAGCGGCTCTACCAGGTGGCCAAGGGCTGAGCTGAGGAAGCGGGACCCGTCGGGGGGGGGGGGGGGGGGGGGGGGGGGGGGGGGGGGGGGGGGGGGGGGGGGGGGGGGGGGGGGGGGGGGGGGGGGGGGGGGGGGGGGGGGG
>NZ_JBVJJA010000044.1:53970-59020 GCF_055586005.1 Micromonospora sp. NPDC051924 | reverse complement strand
GCCTCGGCGATCTGCCGCCCCACCGTGTAGTACGGATGCAACGCCGACAACGGATCCTGAAAGATCATCGCCATGTCCCGGCCCCGCAGCCGCCGTACCTCCTCCTCCGGCAGCCCCACCAGCTCACGGCCACCGACGGAGATCTCCCCGGAGATCGTCGTGCGCTTCGCGTTGTGCAGACCCAGGATCGCCAGCGACGTCACGCTCTTGCCCGACCCGGACTCGCCCACGATCCCCAGGGTGCGACCCCGCTCGACCGAGAACGACACCCCGTCCACGGCCCGGACCACACCGTCCTCGGTGTCGAACCGCACCCGCAGATCCCTGACTCGCAGGTATGCGCCCTCACCCGGGCGCGGCGCCGGTAGCTGCACCATGTCGAATCCTCCCGTCAGTTGAGCCGGACCCGCGGGTCGATGACCGCGTAGAGCACGTCGACCACGATGTTGGCGACCACGATGAAGACCGCGGCCAGCAGCACGGTGGCCATGACCACCGGCAGGTTGAGGAACTGCACCGCCTCCACGGTGGCCTTGCCCAGCCCCTGCAGCCCGAAGATGGTCTCGGTGATGAACGTGCCGCCGAGACTGGCGCCGATGTCCAGGCCGGCGATGGTGACGATCGGGGTGATCGCGGCCCGCAGCGCGTGGCGGAGGTGCACCTGCCGCGCCGACAGTCCCTTCGCCCGGGCCGTACGCACGAAGTCCTCGGACAGGGTCTCCAGCATCTGCGCCCGGGACAGCCGGGCGTAGAGGGCCGAGTTGAGGAAGCCCAGCGTCATCCAGGGCAGCAGCAGCCCCACCGCCCAGCGGAGCGGGTTCTCGGTCAGCGGGGTGTAGTTGGGGAACGGCAGCAGCCCGGTGGCGTACACCAGCAGGTAGAGCAGGATCAGGCCGAAGAAGTAGACCTGCATGGACGCTCCGGCCAGGGTCACGCCGATCGCGGCGCGGTCCACGGCCGTCCCACGGCGCAACGCCGACACCATGCCCAGCGAGACGCCCAGGGTCAGCCAGAGCACCGCCCCGCCGAGGACGATGCTGAAGGTCACCGGGGCGCGCTGGACGATGATCTCGGTGACCGGCTGGTTGTTGCGGAACGAGTAGCCGAGGCAGGGCGCCGGGCAGTCCTGGCGGAAGTCCCCCGAGCCGTAGGTGCGGCCGGCGACGACGCCCTTGACGAAGTCCGCGTACTGGCGGGGCAACGGCTGGTCGATGCCGAGCCGCTGCTCGACCTGCGCGATGTCCTCCGCGGTGCAGTTCTTGCCGCACATCACCTTGGCCGGGCTGCTCGGCACGGCGAAGAAGAGACCGAAGGTGACCAGGCTGATCACGGCGAGGGTCACCCCGGCGACGAGCAGCCGCCGGACCACGAAACGGAACACGGGAGCACCTCCCCCGGTAGACGGTGGGGGCGGCCCGGACCCGGACCGCCCCCACGGGCGGTCACTTCTTCACGTAGATGCCGTTGAGCGAGATGATGCCGAAGGCGTCGCTGAGGAAGGCGTTGCCGACCTTCGACCCGTGCAGTTCGTAGGTGGCGTCGTAGTAGCAGGGCACCACCGGCACGTACTCCTTCATGATCTTCTCGTCCAGGGCCATCCAGCCGGCGTCCTGCTCGGCGGCGGGGAGGGCGCGGACCCGGTCGATCTCCGCGCTGACCGCCGGCTCGTCGAGGTACGAGACGTTGTTGTTCCCCTCTGCCACGATCTCCCGCCCGTCATAGACCGGGGGGATGATCGTGGAGCCGGTCGGCCAGTCCGAGCCCCAGCCGCTCATGTAGAGGTCGTACGGGTTGTTCTTCCGGCCGATCTCGTCGTAGTAGCTGCTGTTGTCGATGGGCTTCATGACGATGTCGAAGCCCATGTCGGTGAGGTTCTTGCGGATCGCCTCGGCCTGCTGGGTGCGTAGCTCCGTGTTGGAGTGGGCGAGCACCAGCCTCGGGCGCTTGCCGCCGAGCAGCTCGGTCACCTTCCCCTTGTCACCGGTCACCGGGGCGTTGAACACGTCGTACTTCTTCCACCCGGCGGTGGTCGGCGACATGAGCGTGGTGGCCGGCGAGCCGGCCGCCTGCCCGCCGAGGGCCTTGAGGGCGGCGTCCTTGTCCACCGCGTAGTTGAGCGCGCGGCGCACGTTCAGGTCGGTGACCCGCTGCGTGTTGATGCTCAGCACCCAGGTGTACTGGGTCGGGCCCTTCACCACCCGCTCGACCACGCCCGCGGCGGTGGTCCGGGGCAGCACGGCGGGCGGCACGTCGGTCCAGCTCAGCGCGGCCTGGTCGGCCGGGGCGTCGGCGACGAGACGTTCGGCGATCTGCGCCTGCTCCAGGCCGAAGGTGACCCGGATGCCGTCCGGGTACGCGTTGCGGATCGGGTCGGTCTTCGGGTCCCAGTTCGGGTTGCGCTCCAGCTCCAACGCCACGTCCCGCTGGTAGGACTTCACCCGGTAGGGGCCGGAGGAAAACGGCCGCAGGTCGTAGTTGGCCTTGGTGTCCTTGGCGGCTGGCACCGGGGCGGTGGTGGGCAGCGCCGCTGCGTACGGCAGGTCGCAGTGCGGCTCCGGGAAGGTGAACCGGATGGTCTTGTCGTCGGGTGTCTCGATGCCGTCCGGCGCGGCCTTGCCACCGTCGTACGGCCCCTTGTACGTGGCGTTGTACACCCCGCCCGGGTAGAGCCACTGCTGGATGTAGTGGGGCCCCTCGTTGAGGTTGGGCGCGAACGAGCGGGCGATGCCGTACGCCACGTCCTTGCTGGTCACCGGGGAGCCGTCCTCGTACTTCACCCCGTCCCGCAGGGTGAACTCCCAGACCTTGCAGTCCTTGTTGACGTCCTTGCCGGGGTTGGTGGCCAGGTCGCCGACAAGCAGCAGCTTGCCGCTGCCGTCCTCCTTGTAGCCGTTGAGCGACCGGTAGAGCAGCCCGCCGGTCACCTGCTGCACGTTGACGTAGTTGCGGGCCGGGTCGAGGTGCTCGAAATCGGAGTTCTGCATGACGGTGAGGGTGCCGCCGGAGGTGGCCCCGTCGACCGCCTTGGCCGGGCCCTGGTTGTCGGCCGCCTCGTAGGAGATCGAGCCGGTCTGGGTCTTCGTCTTGTCGTTGCCGCCGCCTCCGCCGTCGGTGGTGGGGCTGCAACCGGCGGCGACCAGCGCCGCGGCGAGGACACCGGTCAGTGTCCGGGTTCGTGCTCGCACGATGTGCTCCCTTCCCGCCCGGCGGCCCCCGCCGGCCGGGCGTGTAGATGACCGGGGGGTTACCGGGTCGACCGGGGATCCAGCGAGTCGCGCAGCGCGTCACCGAAGAGGTTGAACGCCAGGACCAGCAGGAAGATCGTCAATCCGGGGAACAGGGTGTACCAGGGGTCGCTGGCCACGTAGCCGATGCTGTTGTAGATCATCCGGCCGAGGTCGGGCGTGGGTTCGGTGACGCCGACGTTGACGAAGGCCAGCGCGGCCTCGATGGCGATGAACTGCGGCACGTTCAGCGAGACCGTGACCAGGATCGGCGCCCAGATGTTCGGCAGCAGCTGCCGGAAGAGGATGTGCCCGGTGCCGGCGCCGGCGGCCCGGGCGGCGTCGACGAACTCCCGCTCGCGCAGCGAGATCACCTGGCCGCGGACCAGCCGCGCGGTGTACGTCCAACTGAACAGTCCGAAGGTGGCGACGATCAGGGCGACCCGGAAGGCCGGCGACGGGGCCTCCCGCTCGGAGTAGAAGCGGTCCTCGAGGATCGGGATGACCGCGAGGGCGAAAATGAGGAACGGAAACGCCAGGGTGAGGTCGATCAGCCAGTTCACCACGCTGTCCAGCCAGCCCCGGGCCCAGCCGGCGACCACCCCGACCGCGACACCGATGAGAGACGCCAGCAGGGCTGAGGCGAACGCGATGAACAATGACGTACGGAGGCCGTAGACCAACTGCAGCAGGATGTCCCGGCCGCTGCCCGGTTCGAGGCCGAGCCAATGTTTCGAACTGATGCCGCCCGCGTACCCGACCGGCATTCCGAAATCATTGAGCCGATCGACGAACTTGTCCGTCGGGTCAATCCCGGTGAGCCCGCCGAGCAGCGGCGCGCCGAGCGCGACGACCGCGGCGACGAGCAGGGTCAGGGCGCTCGCCCGGGCGGTCCGGTCGCGCTTCAACCGCAGCCAGGCGAGCTGGTTCGGCGACCGGCCGACGATCTCCGGCCGGCCGGTCACCGCCGGGGCGTCGCTCGCCACGGCCGGGTCCGGGGCGGCCGGATCGCCGGGGGCGGTCAGGGACGGTGGATGGGACAGGTCGCTCATGAGGATCCCTCCCGACGGCGACGAATACGTCCTGCCACCCGACCGTAAACCGTTCTGGAACTGCGAATTGAATCGTTACGGTAACGGCCGGATCGGTTGTCAGGCATCGGCAACGATCTGATTTACGGAATGACTCGCTGCAATAACGGCGCTATTCGGTTGTCATCCTTCCCGGCCGTTGCCCGACCGGATCAGGAATGCGTGGGAGCGGGGTGTCACTCCGGTTGTCAACCGTTCGGACATTCCGGAAGGACACCACCATGCCCTCCACCCGACGTACCACCGCGCTGGCGGTGGCCGCCGCCCTCGGCGGGCTCGCCGCCCTGACCGCCACGTCGCCCGCCGAGGCGGCGCCCCGGCCCGGACCCGAGACGCCGTCGGTGCTGCTGCTCACCGTCGACGACAACGCCGGCGGGCTCCGCTCCACCGTGCTGATCTGCGGCCCGGTCGGCGGGCTGCACCCCGATCCGGTGGCCGCCTGCCGCCTCGTCGCCCGCGTGAACGGCGACCTGGCCGCCCTGACCGTAGACCCCGACCCGTGCACCCGCGAGCACGCCCCGCTGACCGCGCGGGCGGTCGGCTTCTGGCAGGACCGTCCGGTGACGTACACCCGGACCTTCGACAACCGCTGCCTGCTGCACCGCGGCACGGGCGTGCTGTTCGACTTCTGAGACCGGGCGCGGGGGGGGGGGGGGGGGGGGGGGGGGGGGGGGGGGGGGGGGGGGGGGAGGGGGGGGGGAAGGGGGGGGGGGGGGGATCCGCGGGGGGAGCGGA